>NC_020504.1:3672184-3979345 GCF_000349325.1 Streptomyces davaonensis JCM 4913 | reverse complement strand
CTGGCCGAGCAGCAGGGCGCAGTTGTCCGGCAGGACCGGCAGGTCCTCGACGGCGCCCGCGAGTTCGCCCATCACCTTCAGGAAGGCCTCGCGCGGCACCACCTCGGCGGGCACGTCGAACTCGGTGAGCAGCATCGGCGTCAGGCCCGGCACCAGGTCCAGGTGGAGCAGCCGCCGCACCCGGGTGCCGACCAGCGGGTCGAGCTTGTTGCGGGTGGGGCCGTAGCTCATCAGGCCGTCGGCGTAGACCTGCACGGGCGCGCCGGTGAAGATCTGGGTCAGGCCGAGCGCCGGGTTCACCTGGATGGACTCCAGGACCAGCTCCACCCGGTCCTCGCCCAGGCCCCACAGCAGCCGCAGATACCGCTCGAACAACGGCAGGTCGTCCGGGCGCGGCGTCCAGGCGCCGGGGTGGAAGGGGCGGATCGCCTCGTTGAAGGACAGCACACCGTCGAAGTGGTCGCGCAGCGGCTCGAAGCCCGGCATCTCGTCCACGGCCGGAGTGGTCTCCGGGCAGGCCGAGTTGTTGAACACCAGCAGCAGCCGCCGGTCTGCCTCGGCGAAGCACTCCGAGTCCAGCGCGGCGGCCAGGGTGGCGGCGCCGTAGAGCGTGGAGACGCAGAAGATCTGGGTTTTACGGGACATCACGCGGCCGCCTTCGCAGTGGTGGCCCGGCGCCGCAGCCGCCGCAGCTTGCTGGCCCGGCGCAGGTCCATGGTTTCGAGCACATCCCCGAGTGCGTCCTGCGGCATCCGCTTTATGGCCGCGGCGCTCATCGCCCGCAGTTGCTTGGCCACGGCCGGTTCCCACTTGGACTCGTCCGACAGATGGTGGGCGATGATCGCACAGTAGGTGCGCACCGCCTTGGGCAGCAGCTGATCCGCCTCCCGGTCCGCGGCCGTCTCCTCGATGACCTGGTCGAAGGCGCGGATGAAGTCGAGCTGGCGGACATCACCGATCTGGGTGAGGGAGCCGGCGACGCCGCGGCGGTAGAAGACGCCGAGCAGACTCACCACGGCGAACGACTCCGCCTCCCGGTGCAGCTTCCAGATCCACGGCCGGTCCTCGGCCGTGCGCAGCCCGTCGGTGAAGTGCAGCAGGCCCTTGTCCAGCAGCCGGCGGTGGTAGGCGCCGGCCCAGGCGTAGGCGTAGTCCACGGAGGTGGTCCGGTCGGCGGGCAGGATCGCCGCGCGCGGGTCGAGGACCTCGCCGCGGCGGCCGTGCGGCACCCGGTGCACCGTGCGGGCCCGGGCGTTGGCCTGGACGTGGTCGGTGCGCACGAAGTCGCAGCCCAGGTCCTCCAGGGCGGCGGTGAGCTCGGCGAGATAGCCGGGCGCCAGCCAGTCGTCGCCGTCGAGGAAGGTGAGGTACTCACCGGTGGCGGCGTCCAGACCGGTGTTACGGGCGGTGGCGAGTCCTCCGTTCACGTCGTGGCGGATGTAACGCACCTGTGCGACATCCGAGAGTTGTTCGGCAGCGCGTTCGAGAATGGCGGGAGTTTCATCCTTCGAATGGTCGTCCACCAGGATGAACTCGAAGTCGCGGCGGGCATTCGACCGAAGGCTTCTGAGGGTGTCCGGGGCGTATTGCTGCACGTTGTAGAACGGCACGATCACGGAGAGCTTTGGCACCCGCAAAAGGTTAGTTGGAGGCCCGGCAACAGAACTTGCCGGTGTACGTACTACGGGTGAACTCAATGTGTCGGAATGGTGCATCCCATGTACTTCCCAGGCTCTGACGGGCCAGTTCGGCTCTCGGTGGTGTGTTGTTAACTCTTCGTTGATTCTCGGTTGGGCTATACCTAGGAAATGGTTCCTAGCGTCTTCTTCGTGCCAGCAAGTACACCGAAGTCGCCGCGTATCGCCGTCCTGGCGGACTCTGACACCCGCTGGAAATGGGGTGCGCTGACAGCGGGCCGCATCGCCCCGGGCCCGTCCATGGAAGCCGGAGCCGAAGGCGGCACGCAAGTCGCCCCCGCCCTCAGCGGATTCCTGCTGCGCGGCCGGGCCACGCCCACCGCCCGCCAGTTGGCGGAAGTCGGCGTGCGGGCGGAGTCGCTGCGCGAGGTCACGGCGCCGGAGTTCCTGCGCACGATGGCCGAGGAGGAGTACGACATCGTCGTACTCGCCCTCGTCGGCGGCGGTGTCCAGGCGATGCTGCACGGCCTGAAGCGGGTCTGGGAGGGCCGCGAGAAGCGCCCCGTCGTCGTCACCGGCTACGTCGGCGTCGTCTACGAGAAGCTCGCCGACGGTCTGCTGCTGCGACACGGCGCCGACCTGGTCCTCGCCAACTCCCGCCAGGACGCGGAGCGTTTCCGCGCGGTCTACGAGGGTGTCGGCGCCGATGCCTCGGCCGTCACGGAGGTGGCGCTGCCGTTCCTCGGCGGCGCGCCCTACGAGGGGGAGCACGACCCGTACACGGTCGTCTTCGCCGCGCAGCCCTCCGTCCCGGAGAACCGCAAGGACCGTACGTACCTGCTGAACCGCCTCGTTCAGCACGCGCGGCTGCACCCCGAGCGCGAGGTGCTGCTCAAGCTGCGCTCCAAGCCCGGCGAACACACCACGCACATCGAGGAGTTGCCGTACCAGAAGCTGGCCCAGAAGCTCGATCTGCCGGCCAACTTCCGGCTGGTGTACGGGCACATGGGCGAGGTGCTCGACCGCACCGACCTGCTGGTCACGGTCAGCTCGACGGCCGCGCTGGAGTCCCTCCACCGCCGGATCCCCACCGTCGTGCTCACCGACCTCGGGGTGCGGGAGCCGCTCGGCAACCACCATTTCGTCGGCTCCGGCTGCCTCGCCTCCTGGGACCAGTTGGACGAGGGGCACCGTCCGGCGCCCGACGAGGAGTGGGTGGCCCGGCAGGGCGTCGCGGCGGACGGGGCGTACGAGACCGCGTTCGACGCGGCGCGGGAGCGGATCGCGAAGTTGCTCGGGTCTTCGGCGGGGTTGCCGCCGTTGACGCCGTACTACACGCCTGCCACGGCGCCGGGGTATCTGCCCGGGATCCTCGCCCGGCACCATCTCGGGCCCGACGGCGGCGTGTTGCCGGGGGCGCCGTCGGCCGACAAGGAGCCGGGGCCGGTGCGGCAGATAGTGCGGCGGGCCGCCCGGGGTGCCTATCGGCACGGGGTGCAGCGCGTCGCGCCCGTCATCCGGCGGATGGGGGAGCTGTGATCCCCGCGCCTCAGGAGAGCGGCCTCGCCGCCCATACCTCTGCGAACTCTGCACAAGGAGTGCAACCCATGTCCGACTCGCCGACCGGCGCCTCCGTACGCCGTGTGCTCGCGGTGATTCCCGCCCGCGGTGGCTCCAAGGGTGTGCCCGCGAAGAACCTCGCCCCCGTCGGCGGTGTGCCGCTGGTCGCCCGCGCCGTGCGCGAATGCCTGTCCGCGCGGCTCGTCACCGATGTCGTCGTCTCCACCGACGACCAGGCGATCGCCGCCGCGGCCCGTTCCGCCGGTGCCGAGGTCGTGCTGCGGCCCGCCGCCATCGCCGGGGACACCGCCACCTCCGAGGCCGCCGTGCTGCACGCCATGGACGGCCACGAGGCGCTGCACGGCTCCCCGGTCGACGTGGTGCTGCTCGTGCAGTGCACCAGCCCCTTCGTGATCCGCGAGGACATCGACGGGGTCGCGGCGGCGGTCGTGGAGAACGGCGCCGACACCGCGGTCACCGTGGCGCCCTTCCACGGCTTCGTCTGGCGCGACGCCGAGGAGCCCGCGGAGGGCGGCGTGGGCGTCAACCATGACAAGTCCTACCGCCCCCGCCGCCAGGACCGCCCCCAGGACTACCTGGAGACCGGCGCCGCCTACGCGATGGACGCGGCGGGCTTCCGCAAGCACAACCACCGCTTCTTCGGCCGTACGGAACTCGTCCGCACCGACCCGGCCCGGGTCCTGGAGATCGACGATCCGCACGACCTCGCGCGGGCCCGCGCCCTCGCGCCCCTGTTCGACGCGGACCGCCCCGGTTCGCTGCCGACCGCCGATGACATCGACGCGGTCGTCCTGGACTTCGACGGCACCCAGACCGATGACCGGGTGCTGATCGACGCCGATGGAAAGGAGGTCGTCTCCGTGCACCGCGGAGACGGCCTCGGCATCGCCGCGCTGCGCAAGAGCGGCCTGAAGATGCTGATCCTCTCCACGGAGCAGAACCCGGTCGTCGCCGCCCGCGCACGCAAGCTTCAACTCCCCGTGCTGCACGGCATCGACCGCAAAGACCTCGCACTGAAGCAGTGGTGCGAGGAGCAGGGCATCGCGCCTGAGCGCGTGCTCTACGTCGGCAACGACGTCAACGACCTCCCGTGCTTCGCCCTCGTGGGCTGGCCCGTGGCGGTCGCGAGCGCCCACGACGTCGTACGCGGCGCCGCACGCGCGGTCACCACCCTCCCCGGTGGCGACGGCGCCATCCGAGAGATCGCCAGCTGGATCCTCGGCCCCTCTCTCGACTCCCTCACCAAGTAAGGACAGTTTTCGCCATGAGCAACTCCCGTCTTCGCGCGTTCGGTTCGTCCCGCCTCGCGGGCCCCGGTCAGCCCGTCTACATCTGCGGCGAGATCGGCATCAACCACAACGGCGAGCTGGAGAACGCCTTCAAGCTGATCGACGTGGCGGCCGAGGCCGGCTGTGACGCCGTGAAGTTCCAGAAGCGCACCCCGGAGATCTGCACCCCGCGCGACCAGTGGGACATCGAGCGCGACACCCCCTGGGGCCGGATGACCTACATCGACTACCGCCACCGCGTGGAGTTCGGTGAGGACGAGTACCGCCAGATCGACGAGTACTGCAAGGAGAAGGGGATCGCCTGGTTCGCCTCCCCGTGGGACACCGAGGCCGTCGCCTTCCTGGAGAAGTTCGACGTCCCCGCCCACAAGGTGGCCTCCGCCTCCCTCACGGACGACGAGCTGCTGCGCGCCCTGCGCGCGACCGGCCGCACGGTCATCCTGTCCTCCGGCATGTCGACCCCGAAGCAGATCCGCCACGCGGTCGAGGTCCTGGGCAGCGACAACATCCTGCTCTGCCACGCCACTTCGACGTACCCGGCGAAGGCCGAGGAGCTCAACCTCCGGGTGATCAACACCCTCCAGGACGAGTACCCGAACGTCCCGATCGGCTACTCCGGCCACGAGACGGGCCTTCAGACCACGCTGGCCGCCGTTGCCCTCGGCGCCACCTTCGTCGAGCGTCACATCACCCTCGACCGCGCCATGTGGGGCTCGGACCAGGCCGCGTCCGTCGAGCCGCAGGGCCTGACGCGCCTCGTCCGCGACATCCGCACCATCGAGGCCTCCCTCGGTGACGGCGTCAAGAAGGTCTACGACTCCGAGCTCGGCCCGATGAAGAAGCTGCGCCGCGTCCAGGGCGTCGTCGCCGAGGCGGAGATCGCCGCGGCGGCGGGCGAGCCGGTGTCGGTCTGACGGCATTTGAACCGATCAGGTCTAGCCTGTCTGGACCTGATCTGATTTACCCTCCCTGATTCCCCTACGACGGGACGGTCGTACGTAGATGAGCCCCCGCGCCGGGAACGCCGGCACCCGCACTCTCGCGTTCGTCGAGAGTCCGGTACAGCTGCTGAACGTGCTGGAGTGGGCGTATGCGCAGGAGCATGCGCTCGGCGCGGGGCTCACCGTGGTGGTCCTGGCCCCGGTCGATCCGATGACCCGTGGCCAGCTGCGCCGTATGGCGGAGCTGGCGCGCGAGGAGGGGCACGAGGTTCGCTGGGAGGAGGCGCGGGGCGGTGCGGCGGCGCCGTTCCAGACGATCGGGGGCCTGGCGGGCACGCTCCGCCGGGTTCCCCGGGTGGTCCTGGGGGACCCCTTCTCCCGCTACGTCCAACTCCTGCTGACGATCACCCGGGCCCGGGACCTGGTGGTCGTGGACGACGGTACGGCGACGATGGAGTTCGTCGGCCAACTGGCCCGCGGTGAACGCCTGGTGCGCTGGCACCGCAAGGGCGGCCGCCCGGGCCCCCGGGACCTGATCCTCGCCCCGGCCTCCTCGGCGGCCCGCCGCAGGCTCACGCCGGGGAAGAACCGCAGGGTGGAGATCTTCTCCTCGATGCCGATGGAGGAGACGCTGCCGGGCCTGACGGTGTCGTCGAACGACTTCGCCTGGACCCGCTCGCGCTTCGGCCCGCCGCGTATCAGCAAGGGCGCGGACATGGTCGGCACGTCGCTGGTGGAGACGGGCGTGGTGGACGCCGACCGCTACTTGGAGGCGGTCCGCTCCCTGGCCAAGACCCACGGCGCGACCCGCTACTTCGCGCATCGCCGCGAAAGCACGGAGAAGCTGCACCGCCTGGCGGTGGAGACCGGGCTGGAAATAGTCCGCCCGGACCTCCCCCTGGAACTGATCGCCCGACGCGGCCCGATAGGGCGCACGATCCTCAGCTTCCCGTCAACGGTCGTCCACACCCTCCCCCTGGCCCTGGCGGGAACGGACGTCCGCGTCTCGGTCTGCGACATCGACCCCACCTGGCTGACGGACCATGCCTCGCCCCGGGCACAGGGGTTCTTGTCGGGCGTCACGGGCTCGGCGAAGGACGTACACCGTCTGGCGGCGATCACCGCGACGTGAGCGGCCCCGGGCCGGGCCTGCTCGGTGGATCAGGACGGCTGAAACTTGGTATGGACCTGCCAAGGTGATGGTTCTACGGTGCGAGCGGTGCGCTCTTGAGAGCGCTCTCACTCCTCCCCAGGACCCCACCAGGAGGCCCCATGAAACGCACCGTCGCGCTGCGTGCCGCCGTTGCGGCACTGTTGCTCGCCACTGGGCTCGGCACCGCTCAGGCCAGTGCCGCTCCTCCCACTCCCCGGGCCGAGGCCTCCGTCTCGCCGGGGATGCTTGACGCCATGCGTCGCGACCTCGGGCTCACCGAGGCGCAGGCGACGGAGCGGCTGCGTGCGGAAGCCGCTGCCGTGGATACCGAGAAGGCCGCCCGGGCCGCTGCCGGGCGCGCTTACGGCGGATCGTGGTTCGAGGCGTCCACGGGCAGACTCGTCGTCGCCCTCACCGACCGGGCCAAGGTCGACGACGTGCGCGAACTCGGCGCCGACACACGGCTCGTGAAGCACAGTGCCGCTGCCCTGGACCGGGCCAAAGCGCGGCTGGACTCGCTGTCCGCGCCTACCGGGGTCGCAGGGTGGCACGTCGACGCCGAGGCCAACTCGGTCGTGGTCACGGTCGTGCGCGGCGAGCGGAACGCCGCCGGCGTACGGGACTTCGTCGACCGTGCTCTGGACCAAGGTCCCGTCACCGTCGTGCAGACCTCCGAGGCGCCGCGCACCTACGCGGCCGGCACCGTCGGCGGTGACCCGTACTACACGGGCAACGTCCGCTGCTCCATAGGCTTCTCCGTGCACGGCGGCTTCGTCACGGCCGGACACTGCGGGCAGCCCGGGTGGGCCGTACGCGGCTGGGACGGCTCGGCCATGGGGACCTTCCAGGGGTCCTCGTTCCCCGGCAACGACTACGCCTACGTCAGCATCCACAGCGGCTGGTGGACCGTACCTGTCGTGCTCGGGTGGGGGACCATCCCGGACCGGCTCGTGCGCGGGTCCGCGGAGGCGCCCGTGGGTACGTCCATATGCCGCTCCGGCTCCACCACCCACTGGCGCTGCGGCACCGTCCTCGCGAAGAACGAGACGGTCAACTACAGCCAGGGCGCGGTCTATCAGATGACCAAGACCAGCGTCTGCGCCGAGGGCGGCGACTCCGGTGGCTCCTTCATCAGCGGCGACCAGGCCCAGGGCGTCACGTCCGGTGGTTGGGGCAACTGCTCCAGCGGCGGCGAGACGTGGTTCCAGCCGGTGAACGAGATCCTCTCCCGCTACGGACTCACCCTCCATACCGCCTGACCAGCAGAAACGCCCGCGCCCTCTTCTCCTCCCGCACCGGCTCCCGCACCACCCTCGCCCGGACCTGGAGGCCCGCCTCGCGCAGGTGGGCCTCCACCGTCTCCGGCGTGCGCAGGTAGTAGTGCAGGGAGATGTCCCTGCCGAACCGTTCCGTCAGGTGCATGAGTTCGTCGGTGTCGCCGGTCTGGAAGGAGAGGAGGGCGTGGCCGCCGGGGACCAGTACGCGGTGGAACTCCGTGAAGGCCGCCGTCAAGTGGTCCGTCGGGATGTGGATGGTCGAGTACAGGGCGGTGATGCCGCCCAGCGTTTCGTCCGGCAGGTCGAGGGACGTCATCGTGCCCACGTGGAACCGCAGGTGCGGGTGGGCCTCCCTGGCCAGCGCCACCATGCGCGGGGAGACGTCCACGCCGAAGACCGGGACGCCGAGGGCGTGCAGGCGGGCGGTGACATGGCCGGGGCCGCTGCCCAGGTCGCCCACCGGTGCCGTGCTGTGCGCGCCGACCTGCTCGGCGAAGGCGGCCAGCAGGGCCCGTTCCAGTGGCTGCTCGGCCAGGCTGTCGGGGTAACGGTCGGAGTAGGGGGTGGCTATCGCGTCGTACGACGTCCTGGTGGCCCGTACGAAGTCCGGGTCTGTGGTCGGGTCCGTCACGTGGCCGCAGCCTACCCACGGCGGGAGTGGGCGGTCGGCAACTTCACTCACCGGAAAGCTGCCGGACACCGGACAAGTCCCCGCGTCCTGAGCACGTCAGGATGGTGGGCGTGAACAGTAGTGGTGCGGGTGACGTCGTCTTTCGGTCGCGGTGGCGGCGGGCCCTGTGGGGCGTCGTCGGGATCACGGCCGCGTGCGTCCTGCTCGCCGTCCTCGGGCTCGTCCTGGGCGGTCCGGTTCCGCTCGCCGCTGTCGGCGTCCTCTGCCTCTGCCTCGGTCTCGCCGCGCTGCGCTCCGCCACCGCCGAGGTCCGCGCCGACGCCCGCGGCATTCACACCCGGCGCCGGACCACGCCCTGGGCGGACGTCGCCGACCTGCGCGTACGAGTGAAGACGTGGCCCCGGGGCGAGGAGTCCCGGCACGTCCTCGTGGCCCCACGTCGTGGGCCCGCGCGACAGCTGCCGCTGCCCGTGGGGTGGGGCGGTGCCGACCAGGACTTCGACCGCGGCCTGGATGCCTTGCGCGCCCTGCACCGCAGCCACGGGAACCCCGAGTCGGACCACCTCGTCGTCGTCTCCCAGCGCACCGCCGGCCGCGGCTCGGTCTGGTCGCCGGTCCTGTGCGTCCTGCTGCTGGCGGGCGCGGGCCTCACCGCCTGGTTCGTCCCGCGGGCCGACGTCCACCAGCGGGAGTGGGAGGCGGCCGTCCCGTGCGCCGCCTCGACCCCCGCCGAGGACCGGCGCGAGTGCCTGACGAGCATCCCGGCCGTGATCGAGCGGATCGACGAGGACGGGCCGAAGCGAGGCGGCGTGCTGTACTTCGCCGACGACCGCCCGCTCGACCGGCTCCGCGTCTCGCAGGAGGCCGCCCAGGAGTTCCGGCCCGGGGACGAGGTGGAGCTCACCGCCTGGCGCGGCGAGGTGATGGAGATCGCCGGAAGCCGCCACGTCTGGCGCGAGCACGTCTCCCCGCCCGGTGACCTGGCCGCCGTGTCGGCCGGACTCGCCCTCGCCGCGGGCTACCCCGCCGCCCGGATGCTGACCCGCCGCCGCGGCCGCCGCCTCCCCGACGACGAGGTCCTGCCCTCGGCCCTGCCCTTCGCCGCCGTCCTCGTCGGGACCGGGGCGTGGCTGCTGCCGCTGTGCTACCTGCACCCCACGGACCTGCTCGGCTCTGCCACGACGATCGCCTGGGCCGCCGCAGGCACCGCCGCCACCCTGGCCATGACCGCCGGGGCCTGGCGTGCCACCCGCGTCCGCACCCCCGGCGGGGCCGATGCCCCCGCGGAACAGGGGGAGGTCTTCCTGCGCGCCCACTTCCTGGAGTCCACCGACTACAACCCGCACGGCTTCGGCACCCACATCGCCCTCGGCGGCGACGAGCCGCCCGCGGTGACACCCGGCCCCGACCGGTTCGCCGCGCGCACCATCCCCGCCCGGCGCCTCACCGTCGGGGAAGTGCGCCGGGCCCGGGGCTCCGACGGCGACACCGTGCCCCGGAGCTGGCACATCGCCGAGCTCGACGACGCCGGCACCCCGGTCCGCCTGGCTGCCGCCCCGGCCGATCTGACCCGCGTCCTGCGCGCCCTGGAAGCCGCAGGAACGCTCGAGGACGCCTCGACCACCGGTCCCGACAGGTGAACAGAACCGACGCGGCCCTCCGGGGCGTGGTAAGGGTTGGTAGGAGAGCGGATGGGTGGTCTTGATCGACTGGCTCGAAAAGGGCGGGAGTTTACCCATCCCAAACCACACCTATGCGTCTGGCGGCCAGATTTTCTTCCCCTAACGGGCTGAACTTTTGTTGATCGTGGGGCAGTTGGCCACCCGGGCGTCCTACCCTTCAGAGGGTGAAGCAATTGATGTCCGTAGAGTCCGAGGCCGATCTGCCGGGGGACGCCGGGGAAGCACTGCTTCCCGGCACGCTGCCCGAGTCGCTGCGTGCCGAACTCGTCGCGTTCCGCCGCGACTTGCACATGCACCCCGAGCTCGGCAACCAGGAGTTCCGTACCACCGCCGCGATCAAGGAGCGCCTGGAGCGGGCGGGCCTTGAGCCGCGGGTGCTCGCCATCGGGACCGGGCTCGTCTGCGACATCGGCGACTGGGGCGACGGGCTGCCCGCGCTCGCCCTGCGGGCCGACATCGACGCCCTGCCCATCCCGGACGCCAAGACGGAGTGCGCCTACCGCTCGACCGTGCCGGACCGGGCCCACGCCTGCGGGCACGACGTGCACACCACCGTGGTGCTCGGCGCCGGGCTCGTCCTCGCCGACCTGCACCGCAAGGGACTGCTGCCGCGGCCGGTGCGGCTGATCTTCCAGCCCGCCGAGGAAGTGCTGCCCGGCGGCGCCGCCGACTCCATCGAGTGCGGGGTGCTGGAGGGCGTCGGCCGGATCGTCGCCGTGCACTGCGACCCCCGGGTGGACGCCGGGAGGATCGGTATCCGCGAGGGCGCCATCACCTCCGCCTGCGACCGTCTGGAGATTGCGCTGGACGGCCCCGGCGGCCACACCGCGCGCCCCCATCTGACCACCGACCTGGTCACCGCCGTCGCCCGCGTGGTGACGGACGTGCCCGCGCTGGTCGCCCGGCGCGTGGACACCCGTAGCGGAATGGCCGTGACCTGGGGCCGGATCGAGTCGGGCCACGCCCCGAACGTGATCCCGCAGCACGCCGAGCTCTCCGGCACCGTGCGCTGCCTGGACCTCGACGCCTGGCGGCAGGCCCCCGACATCGTGGTCGCCGCGATCGACGAGGTCGCCAACCTGCACCGGGCCAAGTCCGAGATCACCTACGTCCGCGGCGTCCCGCCCGTGGTCAACGACCCGGAGATCACCGACCTCCTCCGCGCCGCCATGACCGCCCGCCGCGGCCCCGACTCCGTGGAGGGCACCGAGCAGAGCCTCGGCGGCGAGGACTTCTCCTGGTACCTGGAGCACGTTCCCGGCGCCATGGCCCGCCTCGGCGTCCGCACCCCGGGCGAGCGCACGATCCGCGACCTCCACCAGGGTGACTTCGACGTGGACGAGCACGCGATCACGGTGGGCGTGGAACTGTTCACGGCGGCGGCCCTGATCGACCTGTAGGCAGACGCAGCCGGCCCCCACGGCGCCGCACCCGCACACAGACCCCTTTCGGCCACCTCGGGTTGCGGCGCCCGGAAAGCAGGGGGAGTCTGACCACATCGGCACACAAACATGCGCGCCGATGCCCTGGAATGCACCTTTTCGTTCCGATGGGTCACAGGGACGTAACCGGCCATCGGCACGAATGGATAACGGCCACGCGATACCCCGTTCCCAGGAGTGTCTACGCGCGTTAATGTGCGCCGAACTCAGGCACCCATCGCGGGGCTTTTGGAGAATGGGGAACTTCACGATGCGTCGGACATCCAAACTGGCCCGTATCGCGGTGGGGGTCGCGTCGATCGCGCTCGCCGCCACGGCGTGCGGTGGTACGAGCAGCGACAGTGACAGCAGCAGCGAGACCTCGGGCGACCTCGGCCTCGCCATCGCGTACGACATCGGCGGAAAGGGCGACCAGTCCTTCAACGACGCCGCGTACGCCGGTCTTCAGAAGGCGCAGAAGGAGTTCGGCTACAAGACCGCCGACATCGAGCCCACCGAGGGTGAGACGGACGCCGACAAGGAGCAGCGTCTGGCCTCCCTCGCCAAGCAGGGCTACAACCCGGTGATCGGCGTCGGCTTCGCCTACGGTCCCGCGATGGAGGCCGTGGCCTCGAAGTACCCGAACACCACCTTCGGCATCGTCGACTCCGTCGTCGAGGGCGACAACGTCGCCTCCCTGGTCTTCGCCGAGGAGCAGGCGTCCTACCTGGCCGGTGTCGCCGCGGCCAAGGCCACCAAGACCAACACCGTCGGCTTCGTGGGTGGCGTGGACATCCCGCTGATCCACAAGTTCGAGGCCGGCTACAAGCAGGGCGTGGCGGACACCAACCCCAAGGTCAAGGTCGTCTCGCAGTACCTGACGCAGACCGCGGAGGAGGGTGGCTTCTCCAGCCCCGACAAGGGCAAGGCCGCCGCTGAGGGCCAGATCGAGAAGAAGGCGGACGTCGTCTACCAGGCCGCCGGTCTGTCCGGTCAGGGCGTGATCGAGGCCGCGGCGAAGGCCAAGGTCTGGGCGATCGGTGTCGACTCCGACCAGTACCAGCAGGAAGCGCTGTCGGCGTACAAGGACTACATCCTCACCTCCGCGCTCAAGGACGTCGGCGGCGCGGTGTTCGCCCTCGCCGAGTCCGTCCACGACGACAAGCCGCTGACCGGTGTCCAGACCTTCGACCTGAAGGTGGACGGCGTCGGCCTGGCGGAGAGCAACCCGAAGATGGCCGAGATCCCGGGCCTGACGGACGCCGTGGCCAAGGCCAAGGAAGGCATCATCGCCGGCGACATCAAGGTCAAGACGGAGTAACCGTCAGCGCTCGATCGAGTCAATCGCCTCAAATCACCTGAAGCGGGCGGGTGTCCAGGACACCCGCCCGCTTTTGCGTTCGATTCGACCTTGGGGGCGAGTGGCGTTGAGCACGGCCGGATAACAAGGTGGACAGAAGGGGTTTTCAGGCAGGTCTACGCGCGTTAATCTGCGGCGAAGCCATCAGCGCCGAAGCTGTGAAGCCCTACCGAGCACACCACCGTCCGGCGCTTGTACCACTAGGAGCACCTCACATGCGCCGGATTTCCCGGATCACGGTCGCAGGCGCAGCGACCGCCTCTCTGGCCCTCGCGCTCTCCGCCTGTGGCGGCACCTCGACCGAGAGCGGCTCGTCCGACTCGAAGGGCGACAAGGGTCTGGCCATCGCGTACGACGTCGGCGGCAAGGGCGACCAGTCCTTCAACGACGCCGCGTTCGCGGGCCTGGAGCAGGCGAAGAAGGAGTTCGGCTACGAGACGCAGGACGTGGAGCCCACCGAGGGCGAGACGGACGCGGACAAGCAGCAGCGCCTCGAGTCGCTGGCCAAGCAGGGCTACAACCCGGTCGTGGGTGTCGGCTACGCCTACGCCACCGCCGTCAAGGGCGCCGCGGAGAAGTTCCCGGACACCACCTTCGGCATCGTCGACGACTCCACCGTCGAGTCGAAGAACGTCGCCGACCTGGTCTTCTCCGAGGAGGAGGCCTCCTACCTCGCCGGTGTCGCCGCCGCCAAGAGCACCAAGTCCAACACCGTCGGCTTCGTCGGCGGCGTGGACATCCCGCTGATCCACAAGTTCCAGGCGGGCTTCGAGCAGGGCGTCAAGGACACCAACCCCAAGGCGACGGTCCTCTCCCAGTACCTCACGCAGACCGCGGAGGAGGGTGGCTTCTCCAGCCCCGACAAGGGCAAGACGGCCGCCGAGGGCCAGATCGAGAAGAAGGCCGACGTCGTCTACGCGGCCGCCGGTCTCTCCGGCCAGGGCGTGATCGAGGCCGCCGCCGCCAACAAGGTGTGGGCCATCGGTGTCGACTCCGACCAGTACAACCAGGAAGCCCTCGCCAAGTACAAGGACTCGATCCTGACCTCGGCGATGAAGGACGTCGCCAAGGCGGTGTACAACCTGGCGAAGTCGGTCGAGAACGGGAAGCCCGGGACCGGTATCGTTCGTGGCGATCTGAAGACCGGCGAGGTGAGCCTGTCGAACTCCAACCCGAAGTTCGCGGACAACGCCGAGCTCCAGGAAGCCATCGAGACGGCCAAGGAAAAGATCATCAACGGCGAGATCAAGGTCAAGAGCAGCTGAACAGCAACACCCTGAGCAGCGTGTAACCGCGGGGTCGTCGCGGTCGCTCGACGGGGTACGGGGCCTCCTGTAGAGGAGATTCCCTCGTACCCCGTTGTCAGCGATCCGTCACCCCTTTGTATGCCGTAGGGGCGCTACGCGCGTAGACGACCCCCGTCCCCAGGAGAGTGCGCCATCAAAGCGTCCAGCAGCCCTCCGGCCGGCGCGGCGGTCAACGGTCAGGTGACCGCCGTCGAGCTCGCCGGGATCACGAAGCGATTCCCGGGCGTCGTGGCCAACCACGACATCCACCTCATCGTCCGCAAGGGCACCGTCCACGCCCTCGTCGGCGAGAACGGCGCCGGCAAGTCGACCCTGATGAAGATCCTCTACGGCATGCAGAAGCCGGACGAGGGCACCATCGCGGTCGACGGCGAGCAGGTCACCTTCTCGTCCCCGGCCGACGCCATCGCCCGCGGCATCGGCATGGTCCACCAGCACTTCATGCTCGCCGACAACCTCACGGTCCTGGAGAACGTGGTCCTCGGCAGCGAGAAGCTCTACGGCATCGGCGGCAGGGCCCGCCGCAAGATCAAGGAGCTCTCCGACCGCTACGGCCTCGGGGTGCGCCCCGACGTCCTGGTCGAGGAGCTCGGTGTCGCCGCCCGCCAGCGCGTGGAGATCCTCAAAGTCCTTTACCGCGGCGCCACCACGCTGATCCTCGACGAGCCCACCGCCGTCCTCGTCCCGCAGGAGGTCGACGCGCTCTTCGACAACCTGCGCGAACTGAAGGCCGAGGGCCTGTCGGTCATCTTCATCTCCCACAAGCTGGGAGAGGTGCTCTCCGTCGCCGACGAGATCACCGTCATCCGCCGCGGCACGACGGTCGGCACGGCCGTCCCCGCCGAGACGACCCCGCGTCAGCTCGCCGAGATGATGGTCGGCAGCGAGCTGCCCACCCCGGAGACCGCCGAGTCCACGGTCACCGACCGCCCGGTCATCACCGTCGACAAGCTGCGCCTCGAAGCCCCGGGCGGCAAGGCCCTGCTGGACGACATCAGCTTCACCATCCACGCGGGCGAGGTCCTGGGCATCGCCGGCGTCGAGGGCAACGGCCAGACCGAGCTGGTCGACGCCCTCATCGGCCTGAAGGGCGCCGACTCCGGCACCATCGCGCTGGCCGAGGAGGAGATCACCTCCTGGACCACCCGCAAGCGCCGCGAGCAGGGCATCGGGTACATCCCCGAGGACCGCCACCGCCACGGCCTGCTGCTGGACGCCCCCCTCTGGGAGAACCGCATCCTCGGTCATGTCACCGAGAAGCCCCTCGCCAAGGGCGTCTGGCTGGACCCGAAGGCGGCCCAGGAGGACACCCGGCGGATCGTGACGGAGTACGACGTCCGCACCCCCGGCATCGACGTCACCGCCTCCTCCCTGTCCGGCGGCAACCAGCAGAAGCTGATCGTCGGCCGCGAGATGAGCCACAAGCCGCGCTTCCTGATCGCCGCCCACCCCACCCGGGGTGTGGACGTCGGCGCGCAGGCCGCGATCTGGGACCACATCCGCGAGGCCCGCCGCGAGGGCCTGGCCGTGCTGCTGATCTCCGCCGACCTCGACGAGCTCATCGGCCTGTCCGACACGCTCCGGGTGATCTACAACGGCAAGCTGGTCGCGGACGCCGACCCGGCCAGCATCACCCCCGAGCAGCTCGGCTCGGCGATGACCGGTGCCGCCACCGGCCACCTGGAGCAGGACGAAACCACCGAAGACGCCCCTGAGTCTTCCGAGCCCGGCGAAGACGAGGCCCGCTGATGAAGAAGTTCGACAAGGAGCGCGTGCTCCTCGCGGTGGCCGGACCGGTCATCGCGCTCGCCGTGGCCTTCGCGCTGAGCTCGATCGTGCTCATCGCCTCGGGCAAGAACCCGGTCGAGCCGTACACCCTGATGTTCGAGCAGGCCACGTACTCCGACATCCAGGTGCTGATCATCAACCAGGCCTCGATGTACTACATCGCGGCCCTGGCGGTGGCCATCGGCTTCCGGATGAACCTGTTCAACATCGGCGTCGACGGCCAGTACCAGCTCGCCGCCATGATGGCCGCGATCGTCGGCGCGCACGCGAACCTCCCGGCCGTGCTCCAGGTCCCGCTGCTGCTCCTGACGGCCCTGTGCACCGGCGCCTTCTGGTCCGGTATCGCCGGTGTCCTGAAGGTCACCCGGGGCGTCAGCGAGGTCGTCGCGACGATCATGCTCAACGCGATCGCGACCTCCGTCATCGCCTATCTGTGGCTGCCCGACGTCTTCGGTGTGAAGGTCGGCAACAACAACACCACCGGCGAGATGCACGAGTCCGGCTGGATCCCCGGCTTCGACATGGGCGACGCCGGCGAGATCTACGGCCTGGTCCTGCTCGCCGCGCTGCTCGGAATCGGCTACTGGATCGTCCTCAACCGCACCCGGTTCGGCTTCGACCTGCGCGCCTCCGGCGCCTCCGAGTCGGCCGCGGCGGCCAGCGGTGTCGACCCCAAGCGCATGGTCCTCACCGCCATGCTGATCTCCGGCGCGATCGCGGGCCTCGCCGGTCTGCCGATCCTGCTCGGCGACACCCACACCTACAGCCTGAACTTCCCCACCGGCATCGGCTTCCTCGGCATCGGCATCGCCCTGCTCGGCCGCAACAGCCCCGTCGGCATCGCCTTCGCCGCCCTGCTGTGGGCCTGGCTCGACAAGGCCTCGCCCGAGCTGGACTTCCACGACTACGACAAGGAGATCGCGGTCATCATGCAGGGCCTGATCGTGCTCTCCGTCGTCGTCTCCTACGAGGCCGTCCGTGAGTGGGGCCTGCGCCGTCAGCAGCGCCGGGTCGGCGCGGAACTCGCCGCCGGTCATGTGCTCGGCGCCGACAACAACACTTCGAAGGAGGTGGCGGGCCGATGACCACCCCTCAGACCTCAGCGGTCGACGTCAACCAGCCGACGCTCCAGCCCACGGCGCCGACCGGCCGCCGCCTGTCGTGGCCCGTCCTGCTGCTGATCATCGCCGGCGCCCTGGCGCTGACGTCCATCGTCCGCATCATCACCGGCGCAGACGGCATCACCAACGTCAGCCAGATGTCCACCGCGCTCCAGCTCGCCGTGCCGATCGGCCTCGCCGGTCTGGGCGGTCTGTGGGCCGAGCGGGCGGGCGTCGTCAACATCGGCCTCGAAGGCATGATGATCCTCGGCACCTGGTTCGGTGCCTGGGCCGGTTTCCAGTGGGGCCCGTGGACCGGTGTCGTGATCGGCATCATCGGCGGCTGCGTCGGCGGCATCCTGCACGCGATCGCGACCGTCACCTTCAACGTCAACCACATCGTCTCCGGTGTGGCGATCAACATCCTCGCCCTGGGCATCACCCGCTACCTCGCGCCGCTCGCCTTCGAGGGCGAGCCGGGCGGCTCCGCGAAGCAGTCCCCGGCGGTCGACTCGCTCGGCCACTTCACCGTGCCGGGGCTCTCCGGCTGGCTGCGGGACCTCAACAACGAGGGCTGGTTCTTCATCTCGGACATCGCCGGTCTGCTCGGCGGTCTGGTCACCAACGTGTCCTGGCTGACCCTGATCGCGATCGCGCTGATCCCCGCCACCTGGTGGATCCTGTGGCGTACCGCCTTCGGTCTGCGGCTGCGCTCCTGCGGTGAGAACCCGGTCGCGGCCGAGTCCCTCGGTGTGAACGTCTACAAGTACAAGTACCTGGCGGTCATCATCTCCGGTGGCCTGGCCGGTCTCGGTGGTGTCTTCCTCTCCATCGTGGCCAACCCCTTCTATCTGGAGGGCCAGGTCAGCGGCCGCGGTTACATCGGCCTCGCGGCGATGATCTTCGGTAACTGGATGCCGGGCGGCCTCGCCCTCGGCGCCGGTCTGTTCGGCTACACCGACAGCCTCAACCTGCGCGGCGGCTCGGAGAACGTCCACGCCCTGCTGCTGCTCGGCGCGCTGCTGCTGATCATCGGCGCGATCTGGCTGGTGATCCGGAAGAAGTACCCCTCTTCCATGATCACCGCGGTCATCGGTGCCCTGGTGTTCGCCTGGTACGCCACCACCAACGAGGTCCCGAACCAGGTCGTCTCGGCCACGCCGTACGTCATCACCCTGATCGTCCTCGCCCTGTCGGCCCAGCGCCTGCGGATGCCGAAGGCGGACGGTCTGCCCTATCGCAAGGGTCAGGGCAAGTGACGCCCGCGGTCGACTGGGACGCCCTGCGGGAGGTGGCGCGGGAGGCGATGAGCCACGCCTACGCCCCCTACTCGGGCTTCCCGGTCGGCGTCGCGGCCCTCGTCGACGACGGCCGCACGGTCTCCGGCTGCAATGTGGAGAACGCCTCCTACGGCCTCGGCCTGTGCGCCGAGTGCGGTCTGGTCTCGGAGCTCCAGCGCACCGGGGGCGGCCGCCTGACGCACTTCACCTGCGTGGACGGCAGGGGCGAGATCCTCGTCCCGTGCGGCCGCTGCCGACAGCTGCTGTACGAGTTCGGCGGCCCGGAACTCCTGCTGGAGACCCCGGCGGGGATCCTCCCCCTCTCGGAGATGCTGCCCCAGGCCTTCGGCCCGGACCATCTCGCCAAGTAACTCCCGTGCGGCCCCTCGGAGAGCCTGTGTCCCATCCCCGGTCGGATCAGCGCACGTCTTCTGGTGCGTGCGATCGCAAGGCGCCGGAGCGTCCGCGTGGCGGAGCCACGTGGGCGGTTCGGCAACGCGGCGAGCGTGCGTGCCAGGCGGCGGGCGCCCGGCCGGGGATGGGACACAGGCTCTGCACCGCTTCAGAGGGGCCGTGCACTTTCTTGAGAACGTCGGAAGGAAAGTCATGGCCATGGATGCCATCTCCGTCATCCGCACCAAGCGGGACCGCGGTGTGCTCAGCGATGAGCAGATCGACTGGGTGATCGACGCGTACACCCGCGGGGAGGTGGCCGACTACCAGATGGCCGCCCTCAACATGGCGATCCTGCTCAACGGCATGAACCGCGCCGAGATCGCCCGCTGGACGGCCGCGATGATCGCCTCCGGCGAGCGCATGGACTTCTCCTCGCTCTCCCGTCCGACGGCGGACAAGCACTCCACGGGCGGCGTCGGCGACAAGATCACCCTCCCGCTGGCGCCCCTGGTGGCGGCGTGCGGCGCGGCCGTCCCGCAGCTCTCGGGCCGCGGCCTCGGCCACACCGGCGGCACGCTGGACAAGCTGGAGTCGATCCCGGGCTGGCGCGCGCTGCTGTCGAACGAGGAGATGCTGAACGTCCTCGACACCACCGGCGCGGTGATCTGCGCGGCGGGCGACGGCCTGGCCCCCGCGGACAAGAAGCTGTACGCGCTCCGCGATGTCACCGGCACGGTCGAGGCGATCCCGCTGATCGCCTCCTCGATCATGTCGAAGAAGATCGCGGAGGGAACGGGCTCGCTGGTCCTGGACGTGAAGGTGGGCAGCGGCGCCTTCATGAAGACCATCGAGGACGCCCGCGAGCTGGCGTCGACGATGGTGGGCCTCGGCACGGACCACGGCGTGAAGACGGTGGCCCTGCTGACCGACATGTCCACCCCGCTCGGCCTCACCGCGGGCAACGCCCTGGAGGTCCGCGAGTCGGTGGAGGTCCTGGCGGGCGGCGGCCCCTCGGACGTCGTCGAGCTGACCATCGCGCTGGCCCGCGAAATGCTGGACGCGGCCGGCATCCACGACGCCGACCCGGCGAAGGCGCTGGCCGACGGCTCGGCGATGGACGTCTGGCGCCGGATGATCGCGGCCCAGGGCGGCGACCCGGACGCGGAACTGCCCGTGGCCCGTGAGCAGCACGTGGTGAAGGCGCCGTCCTCCGGCGTCCTGACCCGCCTCGACGCCTACGACATCGGCGTCGGCGCCTGGCGCCTCGGCGCCGGACGCGCCCGCAAGGAGGACCCGGTCCAGGCGGGCGCGGGCATCGAACTCCACGCCAAGCCCGGCGACACGGTCAAGGAGGGCCAGCCCCTGCTGACCCTCCACACGGACACCCCGGAGCGCTTCGAGTACGCGCTCCAGGCGCTGGAGGGTTCATACGACATCGCGGCCGCCGGAACGGACTTCACGGCGTCCCCGGTGGTGCTGGAACGTATCGCCTGACCAGGCGGTTTCCCCTTCGGGTGAACGGGATCGGTGGACCTGCACCGGTCCCGTTCGGCGTGTTGGCCGGCCCTATGGACGTGATCGAATCCGACTGACCATCAAAGTCGTGCCGCGGCGGCCGATGGCGTAGCCCCGATCACGATCCTGCGATGAGTTCCGCGGGTCCGCGCGGTCTACCGGACGTGGACGCCATGACACCCGCTGTACTCGTGCTGGCCGGACCCGTCACCAAGGACGAGGTGACAGGGCTGTGCGACGACGTGCGCGCGCTGCTGGAAGGGTCCGGTGCCGGGGTCGTGGTGTGCGATGTCGGAGGGCTCGGGCCACCGGGGCTCGGCGCCGTCGACCTGCTGGCGCGGCTCCAGCTGGCCGCGCGGCGCTCCGGCGGCCGGATACGCCTGCGCGACCCCGACCCCGGCCTACACGCCCTTCTGGACCTGGTCGGTCTCCGGTTCGAGGTTGAGGGGCAGGTCGAACAGCGGGAACCAGCGCTTGGTGTCGAGGAAGCAGTGGAACCCGGTGATCCGGCCGTCTGAGATCTCCAGCACCTGCACCGCCCATGCGGTGTAGCCGCCGGTCTCCTCGTCCGGCTTGTAGTGGGCGAAGCCGGGCAGGCCGTTCGCCTGGACGGGGACCAGCCGGGACTCCGCGCAGGAGGCGCCGAGCGTGGTCATGAAGCCGGTGATGTCCGCCGGGCCGGTCAGCCACAGGTCGAACGGCGGCATCGTCATGATGGCGTCCTCGTGCAGCAGCGCCGTCAGCGCGGTCATGTCGTAGCCCTCGAAGGCGGCGACA
Source organism: Streptomyces davaonensis JCM 4913 (assembly GCF_000349325.1). Lineage (GTDB taxonomy): Bacteria > Actinomycetota > Actinomycetes > Streptomycetales > Streptomycetaceae > Streptomyces > Streptomyces davaonensis. Next base: position 3,958,210 of record NC_020504.1, on the reverse strand, counting down.
TAGCGCTCCAGGAGCTTTTGCTGCTCCTCGTCCAGCGGGTCGGACACCGAGGCCTCAGCGCCCTGCTGCTCCCGCTCGGCGAGGGTGGCGCGGGCGCGCTGGAGGGCGCTGTTCACCGACGCGACCGTGGTGCCGAGCAGTTCGGCGACCTCGCTCGCCTTCCAGGCCAGCACCTCGCGCAGGATCAGCACCGCGCGCTGCTTGGGCGGCAGTTGCTGGAGCGCGGCCATGAAGGCCAGCCGGACGGATTCCTTGGCGACGGCTGCCTCCGCCGGGTCCTCGACCGTGGGCAGCACACGGGCGTCAGGCATGGGTTCCAGCCAGGTGTGGTCGGGGCGGGGGGACAGGGCGGCCTGGGCGAGCGGGGTGGACTCGGTGAGGTCCATCGGGCGGGCGCGCTTGTTGCCCGCGCTCAGCATGTCCAGGCATACGTTCGTCGCGATCCGGTACAGCCAGGAGCGGACGCTGGAGCGGCCCTCGAACTTGTCGTAGCTGCGCCAGGCGCGGACCAGGGTGTCCTGGACCGCGTCCTCGGCCTCGAAGGAGGAGCCGAGCATGCGGTAGCAGTACCCGGTCAGTTCGACCCGGTGCCGCTCCAGCGTGGCGTCGAGTTCCGTCGTGGTCGCCGTGTTGCTCATCGTCCACCCACCCCTGTGGCCGTTCCTGTGTCGTACGCCTCATTGCGTCCAGCACTTCGGAAGCTACCGCAGCCCACTGACAATGGCGTGCCGAGTCGACGAACGCGCAGGTGAAAGCAGTTCTCGCCCCCGCCGCCCCTACCCGTCCCGTCCCGGGGCTCCGCGGACGGCGTCAGGCCGCCGTCGCCAGGGCGCGGCGCTCCAGGCGGGCCGCCCGCGTGCCCAGCACCGTGATCGTCACGACGCCCAGCACCGCCAGCAGGCCCACGCCCACCGTGCCGGACCAGCCGCTCGCGTGGAACGCCAGCGCGCCCACCGTGCTGCCCGCACTGGAGCCGACGTAGTACGCGGACTGGTACAGCGCCGCCGCCTGCGCCCGCCCCCGGGTCGCCGTCTTGCTGACCGCCGAGGACGCCACCGCGTGGCCCGCGAAGAAGCCGGCGGTGATCAGCACCAGGCCCAGCAGGACCAGCGGGAGGGAGCCGGCCAGGGACAGCAGCAGGCCCGCCGCCGTCGTACCGCCCGCCGCGTACAGCGCGCCCCGGCGGCCCAACCGGCCCACCAGACGACCCGCCGTCGACGCGGAGACCGTGCCCACCAGGTACACCAGGAAGATCGAGCCCACGACGCCCTGCGGCAGCCCGAACGGCGCCTCCGTCAGGCGGTAGCCGATCACCGTGTACACACCGCCGAAGACCGTCATGAACAGCGCGCCGATCGCGTACAGGCGCCGCAGCAGCGGGTCGGCGAGGTGGTCGCGGACCGTCCGGGTCAGGACCCGCGGCTTCAGCGAGCCCGCCACGAAGTGCTTCGGCGCCGGCAGCAGCAGCCGGAACGCCACCGCGCACGCCACCGCCAGCGCGCCGATCACACCGACGGCCACCCGCCAGCCCCACTCCTGGGCGACCCAGCCCGTGATCACCCGGCCGCTCATCCCGCCCACGCTGTTGCCCGCGACGAACAGACCGATCGCCGTGATCAGCGCCTTCGGGCGGACCTCCTCGGCCAGATACGCCGTCGCCGACGCCGGCAGACCCGCCAGCGCCGCGCCCTGCACGGCCCGCAGTACGACCAGCGCGGTCAGGTTCGGCGCGAAGGGGACCAGCAGACCGAGGGTCACCGCGACCGCCAGCGACGCCGTCATGACCGTACGGCGGCCGAAGCGCTCCGACAGCGCGCTCATGGGAAGGACGAACAGCGCCAGACCACCGGTCGCCGCCGCCACCGTCCAGCTCGCCTCGCTCGCCGTCACCCCGAAGTCACCGGAGATCAGCGGCAGCAGGGCCTGGGTGGAGTACAGCAGTGCGAAGGTCGCCACTCCGGCCAGGAAGAGGGCGAGGCTCATCCGGCGGTAGCCGGGGCCGCCCGGGGTCATACGGGAGTCGGAGGCAGGGACGGATGCGACGGCGCCCACGACGGTGGGCGCCCCGGTACTGGCGGGAGACATGCTTCGAAAGTACGGACGCTCCCGCTGATCCGTCCAATGCATGGAATCGCCATAATCGTTCCCATGGAGCATCAGCAGAGGTCACAGGCGCGACTGTCACCATCCAGTGACACAGAAGACATGGCGATGTTGCTGGCACCGCGGCTCGCCTACTTCGCCGGAGTCGCCCGCACCGAGCACGTCACCCGGGCCGCGCAGGAGATGCAGGTTCCCCAGTCGACCCTCTCGCGCGCCATGGTCCGCCTCGAACAGGACCTGGGCGTCGAGCTGTTCGCCCGCCGCGGCCGTACGGTCTCCCTGACCCCCGCCGGCCGAACCTTCCTCACCTCGGTCGAACGCGCCCTCGCCGAGGTGGAGCGTGCCGCCGACGAGGTCCGCGCGGACGCCGACCTCGCCACCGGCAAGGTCGCCTTCGGCTTCCTGCACACCATGGGCTGGGAGACGGTCCCCGGCCTCATCAGCGCCTTCCGCGCGGACCACCCCCGGGTCCGCTTCAGCCTCGTCCAGAACTACGGCGAGGCGATGCTCGAGGGCCTGCGCGCGGGCGAACTGGATCTCTGCCTCACCTCCCCCGTCCCGGACGCCCCGGACCTCGTCGGCCGCCGCCTGGACGAGCAGAAGCTGCGCTTGGTGGTCCCCGCCGACCACCGCCTGTCCTCCCGCAGACGAATCCGCCTCGCCGAAGCGGCCGACGAAACGTTCGTCACCCTCGAACCCGGCTACGGTCTGCGCCGCATCACCGACGACCTGTGCAGGGAAGCGGGCTTCAAGCCGAGGGTCGCGTTCGAGGGGGAGGAGGCGGAGACCCTGAGGGGTTTGGTCGCGGCCGGTCTGGGGGTCGCGCTCCTTCCACCGCCCGCCGTACCCCGCCCGGGGGTGGTCGAACTGACGGTGACGGCCCCGAGGGCGGTACGGGAGATCGGCGTGGCCTGGCTGGACGGCCACCCGGACACTCCGCCGGTGGCGGCCTTCAAGAAGTTCCTGTTGTCGAAGAGGGGCAACCTGCTCCCCACCTGAAGGCGCTACCGATGACGCCCAAAGCCCGAGGCGAGCGGCATCCGCAACCCCAAAGGAGGCGGAGCCGCGAACGCGTCCTCCACCGGCCGGGCGAACGCCCGCCCGAACAGGGCTCCCATCACGAAGTCCTCGGCCAGCGCCAGCACTTCGTCCCGGTGCTGATGCAACCCGTGTCCATCGGAGTGCACTTCGAACCGGCACACATCCCGGTTCGCCTTCTTCGCGCGAGCGGCGAGCCGGAACGACAGCTCCGGATCCGTCCGCTGGTCATTCGTGCCGTGCACGATCAGCACCTGCCGCCCCGCGAGCTGCTTCACCGGTTCGGGCGGCGCCGCGACATCCTCCTCGGGCAGCCAAGGCGCTATCGCCAGCACGGAGTTGACGGCCTCGTGCCCGCCGGAACGCAACGCGGCACGCCCGCCCATGTCGAACCCGGCGAGACACACGGGCACATCGCCGTAGCGCCGTACGGCCTCCTCCACCGCCCAGTTCGCGTCCCGCGCCAGGTTCGCCTCACTGCCGTTCCAGCCCCGCCAGCGGTAATGGACGACATGTGCGGCAAGACCCTCCTCCCGTGCCGCGCGGGACAGCCGGCGCCCGAGGGCGCGGACCGAGGCCGCCGCCAACATCGTGGAGGGACGGCGATGTGACGTCTCGTCACCTCCGGGGAGCAGCAGTACCACTCCGCTGACCGCCGCCGGTTCCGTGCCGAGCGGTCTCCCCAGCCGGGCCGTGCGAACCGGCGTCGCTTGTTGCGCCATGACAGAACAGTGTCAGAAGCACGGGTGTACGCCACCCGTCCGTGGGGTCACCGTTACGTATCGACGGAAACGTCCAACAGGTGATCTACGCGCGTAGGCGTTAGAGTGCGGAAATGACGAGCCAGACCATCGCGAACACCCCGACGCCGGACCAGATCCGCCGGGCGCCCAAGGTTCTGCTGCACGACCACCTCGACGGCGGCCTCCGCCCCGGGACCATCGTCGAACTCGCCCGTGAGGGCGGTTACTCCCAGCTCCCCGAGACCGACCCCGACAAGCTCGGCATCTGGTTCCGCGAGGCCGCCGACTCCGGCTCGCTGGAACGGTATCTGGAGACCTTCTCGCACACCGTCGGCGTCATGCAGACCCGCGACGCCCTCGTCCGCGTCGCCCGCGAGTGCGCCGAGGACCTCGCCGAGGACGGCGTCGTCTACGCCGAGGTGCGGTACGCACCCGAGCAGCACCTCGAAGGCGGGCTCAGCCTCGAAGAGGTCGTCGAGGCCGTCAACGAAGGCTTCCGGGAAGGCGAGCGGCTCGCCCGGGAGGGCGGTCGGCGCATCCGCGTCGGCGCCCTGCTGACCGCCATGCGGCACGCCGCCCGCGCCCTGGAGATCGCCGAGCTCGCCAACCGCTACCGCGACCTCGGCGTGGTGGGCTTCGACATCGCCGGGGCCGAGGCCGGTTACCCGCCCACCCGGCACCTCGACGCCTTCGAGTACCTCAAGCGCGAGAACAACCACTTCACCATCCACGCCGGTGAGGCGTTCGGGCTGCCGTCCATCTGGCAGGCCCTCCAGTGGTGCGGCGCCGACCGGCTCGGGCACGGGGTGCGCATCATCGACGACATCGAGGTCAAGGACGACGGCACCGTCCATCTCGGCCGGCTCGCCTCCTATGTCCGCGACAAGCGCATCCCGCTGGAGATGTGCCCCAGCTCCAACCTCCAGACCGGCGCCGCCACCTCGTACGCCGAGCACCCGATCGGGCTGCTGCGGCGGCTGCACTTCCGGGCGACGGTGAACACCGACAACCGGCTGATGTCCCACACCAGCATGAGCCGGGAATTCGAGCACCTTGTCGACGCATTCGGTTACACGCTCGACGACATGCAGTGGTTCTCCGTCAATGCGATGAAATCAGCGTTCATTCCTTTCGATGAACGACTCGCGATGATCAATGACGTCGTCAAGCCCGGTTACGCGGAGCTGAAATCCGAGTGGCTGTTCCAGCAAACGGCCTCCACCAGCGGTTCTGCGGCCGAAGAGGGCTGATCGGGGGATATTGGGGAACGCGGAATGCGGGCGGGCGTTCACAATCCGTCCGCATTTCGATGTTTGCGGCGGGTGCCTCGGCATGTTTACGGTCGTGGACCGCTCACATCCCCGCCATCCCATTTCGAGGACGCATTCAATGAAGCAGTCTGCTGCCAAGACCCTCGGTGTCGCCGCCCTCGGTGCCGCCTTCGCCGCCGCCGGTGCGGGCGCCGCGAACGCCGCCCCGGCCGTGCCGGACGCCGGTTCCGCCCTGGACACGGTGACCCGGACGCTGCCCGCGGAGAACGTCTCCCAGGCGCTGCCGGGTGCCGGTCAGGCGCTGGCCCAGGGGCAGAGCGCGGTCGGTGCGAGCGTGGCCGCCGCGCAGCCGATCGCCCAGAAGGTGCTCGCCGAAGGTCCGACCGCACCGGTCGCGGGGCTCCTCGGCGGCCTGCCGGTCGGCAAGGTCCTGCCCGGTGGCGGCGCCGGCACCGGTGTGAACGGTCTGCCGCTGGGCTGAGCCGTCCCCGAACGCGCCGATGGGGCGCACCCCTTGGACACGGGGGTGCGCCCCATCGGCGTAGGGCCTGGGCCGTTACCAGGCGGTGCGCGCCTTGTCCTCGGAGGGCAGGAAGATCCACAGCGCTATGTAGATCAGGAACTGCGGGCCCGGCAGCAGACAGGACAGCAGGAACAGCACACGCATCGTGGTCGCGGAGGTACCGAAGCGTCGCGCCAGCGCGGCGCACACTCCGCCGATCATGCGGCCTTGGGTGGGTCGGGCGAGACGGGACATCTTCGGCTCCTTCATGAGCGTCGGTCGGAGGCGGCCTTCCCTGGCTGCCTCATCTGCCTTCAACGCTACGGAGACGAAGGGGGCAAAGCGTCGCTCTACGGTGCGATCCCGACCCTGGGAATCGTCGGGGTCCTACCCTGAGGAGCCTCCTCCTTCAGGGCGGACACGGGGTGGTCGCGCTCGGTCCTGCGGCGGAGCCAGTGGCGTGCCGCGGGTACGACGGCCGCGTGGGCGAGGGCCACGCCGACCGGGTTCAGCAGCAGCGAGTCGACGTCCACGACCTGTCCCGGCACGCCGGTCTGGAGGAGTTCGATGCCGAGCGAGATCAGGGCGCCCGCGGCGACCGTACGGACCAGTGACGCGAGGGGGGAGACGTTGAGCCTGCCGTGCACGGCCGGGAGCAGTACGCCCAGCGGGGCGAGCAGGGCCAGGCCCTCGGCGAGGCGCCGTACCCCTACCTGCCAGCCCAGCGCGAAGTCGGCCTCGATGCCGGCGAGCGGGCGCAGGTTGGGGGGCATCACCCAGGGGACGTCCAGGGGGCGCAGTGTGAGCCAGGCGACCAATACGAGGTGGGCGACCAGGAGGCCGCCGGCCATTACTCGGATGCGGATCGAGTTGCCGCCGCTGTTGGAGCCTTGACGCTGCACGCTGGGCTAGACGCGGGGTTCGGGGCGGTTGGTTCCGGGGATGTGGAGGGTTCGTGTTGCGGGTGCGGGGCGGTGGGGGCTTGTCGCGCCCACGCGGCGGAGCCGCAAATCGACACAGCCCCGCGCCCCCAAAACATCTCGGCGCTGGCCTACCGCGTCTCTAGAGGGGCGCCGAAGGCGGCTCTTCCGTTGTCGGTCTCGCCCTCACGTCCTCCGTGCACTCGTACCGCCGCAGGTCGTCCTCGTCCGGGCCGCCCAGGATCACCGAGCCGTCGCCCTCCGCTGCCTCCGAGTCGGAGAAGGTGCAGACGATCTGGGCCAGGGTCACCGGGGGGAGGGACTCGGGTGGGGTGCTCAGGCGGAGGGTGTCGTCCGGGTCGTCGGAGCGGGGGCCGGTGACCGAGAGGTTGCCGCGGACCTCGCTCGTGTAGCCCGCCTCCTGCTCCGGGCCCGTCGGGTTCGCCTTGAGCTCGTCCAGGAGGCTCTGGGCGACCAGGACGCGCCGCTGGGAGTCGGGCGCGCCCTCCGGGACCCGTACCGTGCGGTCCACGGCCACCAGGGACGAGCGGCACAGCAGGAACACCTGGGCGGGCAGGCCCCGGGAGGCCTGGGTGGAGATGTCCGGTTCGACCAGGGAGCAGTGGACCCGGGAAGGCGCGGGGCCGAAGTCGGTCGGCACCTCGGTGGCCCGGATCCCGCAGCCGGCGAGCAGCCCGGCGAACAGGGGGAGCGCCAGCAGACGGCGTACGGTCATCACGCCTCGCCCTTCTCGTCCGAGCCCTTGGTCTCCTCGTCCTCCCGCGTCAGCGAGGAGGCGTCCTGGGGCAGCCGGAGCGTGAACACCGCACCGCCCTCGGGGGAGTTGGCGGCGGTGATCTCGCCGCCGTGGATGTGGGCGTTCTCCAGGGCGATGGAGAGGCCCAGACCGCTGCCCTCGGAGCGGGGGCGGGAGGCGCTCGCCTTGTAGAAGCGATCGAAGACGTGCGGCAGGACGTCCTCGGGGATGCCCGGGCCGTGGTCCCGTACCGCGATGACCACTTCGTCGTCGGCGTCCCGCACCGACACCCGCACCGGCGATCCGCCGTGCTTGAGCGCGTTGCCGATGAGGTTGGCCAGGATGACGTCCAGGCGGCGCGGGTCGAGCCGGGCGTGGATGCCGCGCTCGGCGTCCAGGTCGACCGCGTCCAGCCAGGCGCGGGCGTCGATGCAGGCGGTGATCTGGTCGGCGACGTCGACGTCGTCCAGCACCAGCCGGGCGGTGCCCGCGTCGAAGCGGGTGACCTCCATCAGGTTCTCGACGAGGTCGTTGAGGCGCCGGGTCTCGCTCACCACCAGCCGGACCGCGGGCTCGATCATCGGGTCCATGGACCCGGTCTCCGCCTCCAGCTCCTCCTCCAGCACCTCCGTGACCGCGGTGATGGCGGTCAGCGGAGTGCGCAGCTCATGGCTCATGTCGGCGACGAACCGCCGTGAGGAGTCGTCCCGCGCGGCCATGTCCGCGACCCGTTTCTCCAGCGCCTCGGCGGCGTTGTTGAACGTCCGTGACAGATCGGCCAGTTCATCGGTCCCGGACACCCGCAGCCGGGTGTCCAGCTTGCCCTCGCCGAGCCGCCGGGCGGCAACGCCCAGCCGGTGCACGGGCTTCAGTACGGTCGTGGCGGCGGCCTGCGCGAGCAGCGCGGAGCCGATCAGCGCGAGGCCGGTGGCGATGCCGAGCGACCAGGCGAGCGAGTTGAGGTCCTTGGCCTCCGGCTCCAGGGACTTCAGCATGTAACCGGTCGGCCCGCCGCCGATCACCTTGGTCCCGGCGACCAGATACGGGGTGTCGTCCTCCACCACGCGCTGCCAGTACAGGTGGTACGCGTACTTGTTGGTGGAGCTGACCTCCTGCTCCTCGTTCACCGCCTCGCGCAGCGACTCGGGCACGTCCTTGAGCGTGAAGCCGCTCAGGCCGCCCGAACTGCCGGAGACGGTACGGCCGTCGGGGTTCTCGGCGATCAGCAGCACGCTGAAGCGCTGGCTGCCGTTGGCCATCTGATCGGCGGTGCGCTGGAGTTCGAACTGGGTCGGCCGCTCGGGCAGTACCCCGGCCCGGTTCTGCATCTCCTGCTGGAAGTCCCGCAGCACGGCGTCCTGGGCACGGGTGAGCACCGCCTCACGGTTGAGCCAGTACGCGATCCCGGACGCGGACACGGCGGCGGTCAGCGCCACCAGACCGAAGACGACCACAAGACGCAGCCGCAGGCTGGTGAAACGCAGCCGTGACCAGACTCCCTTGCGCTCCGCGAACCAGCCGCGGAATCCCCCTTGCGCCGATGTCACTGAGGCGCGTCCAGGCGGTAGCCGACACCACGGACCGTACGGATCAGCGTCGGGGACGAGGGCACGTCCTCGACCTTGGCGCGCAGCCGCTGCACACAGGCGTCCACCAGCCGGGAGTCACCGAGGTAGTCGTGCTCCCACACCAGCCGCAGCAACTGCTGCCGGGACAGCGCCTGTCCGGGCCGCCGGCTCAGCTCCAGCAGCAGCCGCAGCTCGGTCGGGGTGAGCTGGAGGTCCTCGCCGTTCTTCGTGACCGTCATCGCGGCCCGGTCGATGACCAGGCTGCCGAAGGCCGCCGCATCGTTGGACTCCCGCTCCCCGCGCCGCAGCACGGCACGGATACGGGCGTCGAGCACCCGGCCCTGCACCGGTTTGACGACGTAGTCGTCGGCGCCGGACTCGAGCCCGACCACCACGTCGATGTCGTCGCTGCGCGCGGTGAGCAGAATGATCGGCAACTGGTCGGTGCGCCGGATACGACGGCACACCTCGAAGCCGTCGATGCCGGGCAGCATCACATCCAGCACGATCAGGTCCGGCCGCTGCTCACGCAGCAACTTCAGGCCGTCCTCACCGGTGGCAGCAGTGGCCACCCGGTGTCCCTGGCGCGTCAGTGAGAGCTCCAGGGCCGTGCGGATGGCGTCGTCGTCCTCGATCAGCAACAGGGAAGGCACGGGGGTCATTCTGGCCCATGGCGCAGCGGGATTCGACACCTGTACAGGTACGTGGCAGTAGCGCTGCGCTCTGTGACCACGTTGTGCGTCGCGTACGGCGGACCCCTGTGACAGGTCTGTGACAGTCGGCGGACACGGCCATGAAGGTGCGAGGGCAAGCTTTTCGGCACAGGCAAGGAAGCAAGCCGAACACCGGAAGTCCACGACGGGGGGCGCGAGATGAACACGCTGCACAGCATGAGCACCAGCGCAGTTGTCACGCGTCTGCACGACGTGAACGGGGGCCGGGGTCCGGAGAAGTCCGGTGCCGTGAGCGGGCGGGGGTGCGCTCGCGGCGCCGGGCGTCAGCACACCGCGTACATGACGGTGGTTGACGGTTTCACGGGGGAAGCACACGGGGGAAGCGCGTACAGGGAGGACACGGGGGAGCGTCGTTCGCTGTCGGAGGCGGAGTTCACCGCCTACGTCCAGGAACGCCGCGCCTCCCTGTACGCCACCGCCTACCACCTCACCGGTGACCGGTTCGAGGCCGAGGACCTGCTCCAGAGCGCGCTGTTCTCGACGTACCGGGCCTGGGACCGGATCAGTGACAAGGCCGCCGTCGGGGGATACCTGCGGCGGACGATGACCAATCTGCACATCAGCGCGTGGCGCCGCCGCAAGCTGAACGAGTACCCGACCGAGGAGCTGCCGGAGACGGCCGGCGACACGGACGCGATGCGCGGCACCGAGCTGCGCGCGGTCCTGTGGCAGGCGCTGGCCCGGCTGCCCGAACTCCAGCGGACGATGCTGGTCCTTCGCTACTACGAGGGCCGTACCGACCCGGAGATCGCGGACATCCTCGACATCAGTGTCGGCACGGTGAAGTCCAGCATCTGGCGGTCGCTCCGCCGGCTGCGCGAGGACGAGGTCCTCAGCTTCGGCCGTGACGAGGAGGACGCCTTCGGCGAGCTGGTGGCCTGAAGGTTCCGGGGGAAGCACCAAGTAACGGGGGAGCGGTAACCGAGGGGGCTCACGGGGGTCACGGGGGACCAACGGGGGAGAGCACCACGGGGGAGCACAAAAGGAAGCGGGACTGGAGGGCCGGGGGGTCCGTCCAGTCCCGCTTCTCTTTTTTGCTGCTTACGCGGGCGTCCTCGCCTGTACGTGGCGGCCCGCGGCGGCGTCGGCCAGGCGGCCCATCGCCTCGTCGCGGTCGCAGGCGTAGGCGCCCAGCGCGGTCTGCCGGGCCACGATCGACCGCTCCGCCCGCATCAGCCGCCAGCCGCGGCGCAGCAGGAAGGGCACGGACTTACGGCCCTCCTTCAGATCCCGGAGGAAGCGGCGGCGGAACGTCTTCACGGGGCCGCGGCTCAGGCACAGGGCGTCGGCGAGGAGGCCCAGTTCCCGGCAGCGGATGACGATCTCCGCGGCGAAGATGCCCTCGGCGATGAAGAGCGGGGTGCGGCCGATCTCCACGGGCTCCTCGCCGGTGCGGGCGCTGAGCGAGAGGTCGTAGACCGGGACGGTCGTACGGCCCGTGCGGCACAGTGCCTCGATGGCGGCCACCGCCTTGTCGGCGTCCCAGGACTCGGGGTGGTCCCAGTCGATGTCGGAGCTCCCGAGGACCAGCGGCAGCGTCGGGTCGTCGCCCTCCTTGTAGAAGTCGTCGAGGCGCAGCACCGGCAGCCCGGAACGGGCCGCGAGAAGGGACTTGCCGGAGCCGGAGGGGCCGCAGAGCAGCACGACCCGGGTCGGTATCGGAGGGTGGGAACCCACTGTTTGTCCTTCTCGCCTGCGGTTTCATGGGAGGGCTCGGGGGTTCCGTCGGGAACCTCCCGAGCCATTATCCCTGCCGCCGCCGGCCCAGGAAGAGCCCGTCAGCCCGCGACGGTCTCCTTCTCCGGCTCGGCCTCCGGTTCCTGAGCGGCCGCGCGCCGGGCGATCGTGGGGGCCAGGGCGCCCACGCCGAGGGCGGCGATCACGCCCGCCACCGCGCTGAACCACCACAGGACGGCGGGCCCGGCATGGGCGTAGACGGCGGTGCCGACGGTCAGTGCGGAGAACCGGGCGACACCCCACGACCACTGGAAGGCTCCCTGGTAGCGGCCGCGGGCGTGCTCGGGGGCGATGCTCTGGATGATCGAGGAGTGGATCCCGCCGATCGAGGCTTCGCCGAGCGACCACAGCACGACCGTTGCGGCGTAGGCCCAGGCAGTGTCGGCGACACCGGTCAGCGCCACCCCGATCGCGATGAGGACGCCGGCCGCCACGTCCTCGTCCAGGACAAGGACCAGGCGTGGCTGCTGTACCTGGTGCTGTTCGGCATCGGTCTCGGCGTCGGTATGCACAACGCGGCGGGCAGCGCGCTGCTGACCCGGCTGGTGCCGAGCGACGACCTGGGCACCACCAATGCGCTGATGCGGACGCTCCGGGAGGGCGGCATGCTCGTCGCGCCCGCCGTCGACACCCTGCTGTACACCATGGTCGGCCCGCGTGCCGTGGCCGCCCTCGAGGTGGTCACCTTCCCGCTGTGCGGCCAGTGCGTGCTCGCTGTGCGGGTGGCCGAGCCCGAGCCGCAGAGGCCGGACGGGCGGCTGGCCCAGGAACTCCTGGCGGGCGTACGGCACTTGGCCCGCACGCCCCGGCTGCGGGCGGTGTCCTTGGCGATGGGGTTCGGTCTGCTGGGTTTCGGCTTCATCGAGACCCTGATCCACGCGGTCGCCGACGAGGGTCTTGACCGCAGCGCCGCGTTCGTCGGTGTGCTCACCGTCGCCAAGGGCGTCGGCTCGGTGCTGGGCGGCCTGGCCGGTGAGCGGGTGCTCAAGCGGGTGGGTCCGGGCCGGGAAGCGGTGCTGACCGTGCTCGGGCTCGGCACGATGGGCCTCGGCTGCGCGCTGCTCGTCCTGCCCGGTGTCGCGGTGGCGCCGGCGGGCGTGTTCGTGATCGGCCTGGGCATCCCCGGCGCGGTCGTCGGCCTGTACACCTCCGTGCAGCGCAACTCCCCCGACGCCCTCCAGGGCCGCGTCGCGTCGGCCGCATCCATGCTCGCCACCGCACCTCAGGTGCTGGTGGCCATCGTCGACTACCGGGTGCTGCTCGGCGTCATGGTCGTCCTGATCGTGGGCAGCTCCTGCTGTCTCGGCCTGCGCATGCGCGCCTTCACGGCCACCTCGGAGCCCGGGCCCGCCGCACAGCCGCAGTCCGCGTCCGCCGCCGCGGAGTGACGGGCCGCCGCGCCGCGGCCGACCGCCGGCACAGCGCGCGGGCGCAATAGTTCAATTTCCGTAGGTCATGAATTCGGAGGGTGCGGCGCCTGTCGCGTCTGTGGGTCTCCTTTGGAACGCGCGCGCCGCTTGAACTACGCTTCGTGTCCATCCCATTGCTTTGTGTAAGAAGGTGGCAGATGGCCAGATCAGCGTCCTCCCCGAATCCGACCGCCGCCCGGCGTGCCCTGGCCGTCCTCGCGACCGCCGGTGCCGCCCTGGGCGCCGCCGCGTCGACGGCCGCCGCGGATGCCGAGCCGGTCCTCGACAACGTGGTGCGCACCCGCCCCACCTCACTGGGCAAGATCGACCCTCAGTCGGGCCTGAAGGCGGTCACCAGCACGGTCGGCTACGTCACCGGACCGGTCGCCGGTCTGAAGCCCAACCCGCTCGCCGGAACCGGCGTCGACCCCCTGGACAACGGCGTGGGCACCCAGCTCGCCGACTTCCAGCCCCTGACCTCGCAGATGCTCACGGCGCCGGTGGCGCAGGCCCAGTCGATCGGCAGCATCCCGGTACTGGGCCAGGCGACGGGCCTGCTCGGCGGCTGACGCGGACGGCCACGGCAGAGAGCCGCGCTTCCCCCGGACGGTGGGGAGGCGCGGCTCTCTGGTTCCGGCGGCTCGGTACGCCTAGTACGCCGAGCCGGACGCGCCCAGCGACCCGGTGGGGTGCCAGACCGTCTTGGTCTCCAGGAACGCCGTCATGCGGTCGATGCCCGGGGTCTCGGAATAATCCACAGGCTGTGGACGAAGAACCCGCTTCAGGTTGTCCGCCGCCGCGATCTCCAGCTCCTTCGCCAGTACGTCGTCGGCGCCCGCGAGGTCGATGGCGTTGACGTCCTGGTGCGCGGCCAGCGGGGTGGCGATCTCCGCCGTACGGCCGGAGAGCACGTTGACCACGCCGCCGGGGAGGTCGGAGGTGGCCAGTACCTCGCCCAGCGAGAGGGCGGGGAGCGGGGAGTTCTCGCTCGCGATCACGATCGCCGTGTTGCCGGTGGCGATCACCGGGGCGATCACCGAGACCAGACCGAGGAAGGACGACTCCTGCGGGGCCAGGACCACGACCACGCCGGTCGGTTCGGGCGAGGAGAGGTTGAAGTACGGGCCCGCGACCGGGTTTCCGCCGCCCACCACCTGGGCGATCTTGTCGGTCCAGCCCGCGTACCAGACCCAGCGGTCGATCGCCGCGTCCACCTGGGCGGCCGCCTTCGACTTCGACAGGCCCTCGGCGTCGGCCACTTCACGCACGAACTGCTCGCGGCGGCCCTCCAGCATCTCGGCGACGCGGTAGAGGATCTGACCGCGGTTGTACGCCGTCGCCCCGGACCAGCCGCCGAACGCCTTGCGCGCGGCGACCACCGCGTCCCGGGCGTCCTTGCGGGAGGAGAGCGGTGCGTTGGCCAGCCAGTTGCCCTTGGAGTCGGTCACTTCGTACACCCGGCCGCTTTCGGAGCGGGGGAACTTGCCCCCGACGTACAGCTTGTAGGTCTTGAAGACGCTCAGACGCTGCTGCTCGGACTTGTCAGACATCGAGGTACGCCTCCAGGCCGTGGCGGCCGCCCTCGCGGCCGAAGCCCGACTCCTTGTAGCCGCCGAACGGCGAGGTCGGGTCGAACTTGTTGAACGTGTTGGACCAGATCACGCCCGCGCGCAGCTTGCTCGCGACGGCCAGGATCCGCGACCCCTTCTCCGTCCAGATGCCCGCGGACAGGCCGTACTGGCTGTTGTTGGCCTTGGCGACGGCCTCGTCCGGCGTCCGGAAGGTGAGGACGGAGAGGACCGGGCCGAAGATCTCGTCCCGTGCGATCGTGTGCGCCTGGGTGACGTTGGTGAACAGCGTCGGGGCGAACCAGTAGCCGCTCTCGGGGAGTTCGCAGGCCGGCGACCAGCGCTCGCCGCCCTCCGCCTCGCCCTTCTCCACCAGCGAGGTGATCCGGGCCAGCTGCTCCTCGGAGTTGATCGCGCCGATGTCGGTGTTCTTGTCCAGCGGGTCGCCGAGGCGCAGCGTGGACAGACGGCGCTTGAGGGAGTCCAGCAGCTCGTCCTGGATCGACTCCTGCACCAGCAGCCGGGAGCCCGCACAGCAGACCTGGCCCTGGTTGAAGAAGATGCCGTTGACGATGCCCTCGACGGCCTGGTCGATCGGGGCGTCATCGAAGACGATGTTGGCGCCCTTGCCGCCCAGTTCGAGAGTGACCTTCTTGTTCGTGCCCGCGACCGTGCGCGCGATCTGCTTGCCGACCGCGGTGGAGCCCGTGAAGGCCACCTTGTTCACGTCCGGGTG
This sequence comes from Streptomyces davaonensis JCM 4913, assembly GCF_000349325.1. Classification (GTDB taxonomy): domain Bacteria; phylum Actinomycetota; class Actinomycetes; order Streptomycetales; family Streptomycetaceae; genus Streptomyces; species Streptomyces davaonensis. The sequence goes on along the minus strand of NC_020504.1, from coordinate 3,943,124 downwards.
GGCCACCAGGGCGGCGCCCGTGTCGCCGTAGCCGGGAAGGATGTTGACGACGCCCTTCGGCAGACCGGCCTGGCGGCAGATGTCCGCGAAGAAGAGGGCGGACAGCGGGGTCGTCTCGGCGGGCTTGAGGACGACCGTGTTGCCGGTGGCGAGCGCCGGGGCGATCTTCCACGCGAGCATCAGCAGCGGGAAGTTCCACGGGATGACCTGACCGGCCACGCCCAGCGGCTTCGGGTCGGCGCCGAAGCCCGCGTGGCCGAGCTTGTCGGCCCAGCCCGCGTAGTAGAAGAAGTGCGCGGCGACCAGGGGGAGGTCGGCGTCGCGGGTCTCCTTGATGGGCTTGCCGTTGTCGAGGGTTTCGAGGACGGCGAGCTCGCGGGAGCGCTCCTGGATGATCCGGGCGATGCGGAAGAGGTACTTCGCGCGCTCGGAACCCGGCAGCGCCGACCACTTCTCGAAGGCCTTGCGGGCGGCCTTGACCGCCCGGTCGACGTCCGCCTCGCCCGCCTGGGCGATCTCGGACAGGACCTCCTCGCTGGACGGCGAGACGGTCTTGAAGACCTTGCCGTCGGCGGCCTCGGTGAACTCGCCGTCGATGAACAGGCCGTAGGACGGGGCGATGTCGACGACCGAGCGGGACTCGGGCGCCGGGGCGTACTCAAAAGTCATGATCGATCAGTCCACCGTCACGTAGTCGGGGCCGGAGTAGCGGCCGGTGGCCAGCTTCTGACGCTGCATCAGCAGGTCGTTCAGGAGCGAGGAGGCGCCGAAGCGGAACCAGTGGTTGTCCAGCCAGTCCTCGCCGACGGTCTCGTTGACCAGGACGAGGAACTTGATGGCGTCCTTGGTCGTACGGATGCCGCCGGCCGGCTTCACGCCGACCTGGACGCCGGTCTGGGCGCGGAAGTCGCGGACGGCCTCCAGCATCAGCAGGGTGTTGGCAGGGGTGGCGTTGACCGCGACCTTGCCCGTCGACGTCTTGATGAAGTCGGCGCCCGCCAGCATGCCGAGCCAGCTCGCGCGGCGGATGTTGTCGTACGTCGACAGCTCGCCGGTCTCGAAGATGACCTTGAGGCGGGCGCTCGTCCCGCAGGCCTCCTTCACGGCGACGATCTCGTCGTGGACCTTCAGGTACTTGCCCGCGAGGAACGCCCCGCGGTCGATGACCATGTCGATCTCGTCGGCACCCGCGGCGACGGCGTCGCGCACGTCGGCCAGCTTCACGTCCAGGGCGGCGCGGCCGGCCGGGAACGCGGTGGCGACGGAGGCGACCTTCACGCCGGAACCGGCGACGGCCTCCTTGGCGACGGCCACCATGTCGGGGTAGACGCAGACCGCGGCGGTGGTGGGCGTGGTGCGGTCGGTCGGATCGGGGCGGACCGCCTTGGCGCCGAGCGCCCGGACCTTGCCCGGGGTGTCCGCGCCTTCCAGCGTCGTCAGGTCGACCATCGAGATGGCGAGGTCGATGGCGTACGCCTTGGCGGTCGTCTTGATGGAACGGGTGCCGAGGGAGGCGGCGCGCGCCTCCAGGCCGACCGCGTCGACGCCGGGCAGCCCGTGGAGGAAGCGGCGCAGCGAGGTGTCCGACGACGTCACGTCCGAGAGGGCACTTGCTGCGGTGGGTGCATTGGTGGGCATGGTCACCAGACGAGCATATCTACGCGCGTAGCGGCTGTACACCCCCAGGGGATCGTCTTCGGAGTCGGGGCCGCGAATGAGCGGGGGTGGAGGTGTCCGCTGGGGCGTCGGGCACAATCGGGGCCATGACGACCCCGGAACACCCCTCATCAGCGCCGGTTCCTTCGACCAGGGACCGGGTGTATCGCTCCCCGTTCGGCATCGTGGGCGGGGTGATGCTGCTGGGCATCGTGCTGTGGCTGGGGATCGACGCGCTGGTCCAGGGGTCCGGGCGGACACAGTGGCTGGCGCTGGCGTCGCTGATTCTGCTGGTGCCGGTGGTGGTGGCGTTCACCTTGCGGCCGGCCGTCTTCGCCAACGAGGAGCGGCTGCGGATCCGCAATCCGCTCCGGGTGATCGTGCTGCCGTGGGGACAGGTGGCTTCTCTTCGGTCCGGCTACTCCAATGAGGTCGTCGCGAAGGGCGGGGCGAGGTTCCAGCTGTGGGCCGTCCCCGTCTCGCTGCGGGCGCGGAAGAAGGCGGCTCGGCGGCAGGCGCGGGCTGAGGCGGAGCGGAGTGGCAGGGGCCGGGGCCGTGGTGGCCGAGGTGCGGGCGGTGGGGGGCTCGGGTTCGGGGGCCTCGGGAGTGTCGGCGGTTCCGTTGACGCCGATGGGCCCGCTCGGGCGGAGACCGACAAGGTGATGGATGACCTGCGGGCGCTGATGGAGGCCCGGGAGAAGGCGGAGTCGGCGCAGGGGGATGTCACGGTGCGGTGGGCCTACGAGCTGATTGGGCCTGCTGTGGCGGGGGCGGTTCTGTTGGTGGTTCTGCTGGTGGTGGGCTGAGCGGCTTCTGGGGTGGCGCCGGGTGCCTGTTGCCGGGTGCGGGTCGGTGGGGGCTGGTCGCGCCCACGCGGCGGAGCCGCAAATTGATGCTGTCCCGCGCCCCTGAAGGGCCGCGCCCCTGAGGGCTCGCCTTCGATGGCCTGCGTCGCTGCTGCAACCAACCGCCTCGTTCGCTCGTCTGGCTAGCGATGAGTACTGATGTTCGGCTGCCGTTGCCTCGACCGCTTGCTGAGTCGGCTGTGCCTGAGAGGGCGCCGGCCTGGAGCGGGGAGCGGGGGCGGGCTTGGGTTGCTGTGTTGCCGCCTCGGTGGGTGCCGGTTCGCGGGTACGGGCGGTTTGACGAGCTGGTGACTCTGGGGGCCGTCGCGGTCGCCTTCGCGCTGGGCTCCGCCGGTGTGGAGCCGTATCTCGCCGCTCTGCTGCCGCTTCAGGTGCTGTGGGTGCTGATCCGGCCGGAGGTGGTGCGGGTCGCCGCGCCGGGGCTTGTTGTCGCGGTCGCTCTCGACTCGGCCGGGTGGCCGGGGCTGCTCGGGGCCGCGGTGCTCGGTGGGGTCTGTCTCGGGCTCGCCGAGCTGCGGCTGTGGGCGCGGCGGCGGCAACGGGAGTGCGCGCTGGCCGCGGCCGAAGGGGTTACGGCTCCGGTGCCGGGCGCTGAGACGCCGTTGCGGCGGGGTGTGCTGCTCGGGGTGGCCGGGCTCGTCTCCGTCATCGGCGGGGGCGGCCTGCTGGCCGGAGCCGGTGGGGTTACCGCACCCGTCGGCTTCCTGCTGCTCGGGCTCGGGCTCACCCTCCTCGTCTCCGGTGCCCTCGGCCGGTACCGCGCCCGCCGGCTGCACTCGGCGCCCGCTCCGGTACTGCGGGTGCTGGTCCGGGACGACGCGATGGCACGGACCGAGGTGTTCGCCGCGGATGACGTGGACGCGCTCCGGCCCCTGTTCGTCGTCTCGGTGATGCCCTTGCAGGCCGACGAGGAGGAAGAGGACGAGGAAGAGGAAGGGGATCTGGACGACGAGGCGGACGACGAGCTTCTTGAGCAGCTCGACGACGACTCGCCGGGCCCCCTCCGTGAAGCCGTGCTCTACGGCGTCCCCTACGACGGGGCCGAAGTCGTGATCGTCAGCGCCGATGAGGGGCTGGACGAGGAGCCCGTCGTGGAGCGGTCCAGCGGGCCCGTGCGGCCGGTGACCAGGTGGGCGGTGCGGAGTGCCGCCGGGACCGCGCGCGACGTGACGATTCCCGCGCAGCCCGTACTGCGATGGCGTGCCGGATGGCTGGACCTGGTGGCGGCGCTGCTGCTCGCTCAGTGGGGTGTCTGGCTGGGGTGGGGCGCGTTCACCGATGCCGGGACCGCGCTGTGGGAGCAGATCCTGGTGGGGGTGCTCGGTCTGTTCGGCGCGGCCCGGGTGCCGGTGAAGCTGGCGTGGCGGATCACCGCCGACCGGGCCGGGCTGTGGATCAACGGGCTGTTCAAGGTCACCCACATTCCCTGGGACGACTTCCGCTCGGCCCGCCATCAGACATGGGAACTGAAGCTGCGGTGGCGCGGAGGCCGGTCCTGGGCCGTCGCCGCCCCCGGCTGGAAGTGGCTGGAGCGACGGCGCGGGCTGACGCACCCCTACGACCGGCTGGCCTCCGAACTGACGGCCCTGTGCGCCGACCCCGCCCTGCGCCCGACCGGCGACAGCACCGCGCGCGAGCGGGGCCGGGTGGTGTGGCCGTGGGCCGTGGTGCTCGGGGTCGGCTGGGTCACGGCACTGGTCGTCGCGCGGGCGGGGCTGTAGGGCCGTTCCGTTGCCTTGAAAGGTGGAGGCCGTCCGGCGGATCGTGCCGGACGGCCTCTGGGGTTACGGGTCAGATGCCGGCCGCGGCCGAGAGGTCCCGCTTGATGGCCGTCAGCAGGTCCGTGGCCTTGGCATGGGCCGCCGGAAGGGCGGCGTGGTCGGTGACCGGGACGACGACCTCCAGGTAGCACTTCAGCTTCGGCTCCGTGCCGCTGGGGCGGACGATCACACGGGCGCCGGTCAGGGTGTAGCGCAGTCCGTCCGTGGGCGGCAGCTTGTCCGTGCCCTGGGTGAGGTCCTCGGCGCGGGTGATGGGGAGGCCGGCCAGTTCGGTGGGCGGCTGCTCGCGCAGCCTGCGCATGGCGTCCGCGATGACGGACAGGTCCTCGACGCGGACCGAGAGCTGGTCGGTGGCGTGCAGCCCGTGCTCCACGGCGAGGTCGTCGAGGAGGTCGAGCAGCGTACGGCCCTGCTCCTTCAGCTCGGAGGCGAGCTCCGTGATGAGGAGGGCGGCCGTGATGCCGTCCTTGTCGCGTACGCCGTCGGGGTCGACGCAGTAGCCGAGGGCCTCTTCGTAGCCGTAGCGCAGGCCGTCGACGCGGGCGATCCACTTGAAGCCGGTGAGGGTCTCCTCGTACGGCAGGTTCGCCTTCTCGGCGATCCGGCCGAGGAGGGAGGAGGAGACGATGGACTCGGCGAACGTGCCGGTCGCGCCGCGGCGGACCAGGTGCGCGGCGAGCAGGGCGCCGACCTCGTCGCCGCGCAGCATCCGCCAGGCGCCGGCGTCCTTGACGGCCACGGCGCAGCGGTCGGCGTCCGGGTCGTTGGCGATGACGAGGTCCGGGTCGGTCTCGCGGGCCTTGGCGAAGGCGAGATCCATCGCGCCGGGCTCTTCCGGGTTGGGGAAGGCGACGGTGGGGAAGTCCGGGTCGGGGTCGGCCTGCTCGGCGACGAGGGCGGGCTCCGGGAAGCCGGCGCGGGCGAACGCGGCGAGGAGGACGTCCTTGCCGACGCCGTGCATGGCCGTGTAGACGGTGCGGGCCGGGCGCGGGGAGCCCTCCGCCAGGACGGCGTCGGTGCGGGCGAGGTAGGCGTCGAGGACGGAGTCGTCGAGGGTCTCCCAGCCGGTGGTGGGGCGGGGGACGGTGGTGAGGGAGCCGATGGCGTCGATCTCGGCGGCGATCTGGGCGTCGGCGGGGGGCACGATCTGGGAGCCGTCGCCGAGGTAGACCTTGTAGCCGTTGTCCCGGGGCGGGTTGTGGCTGGCGGTGACCTCGACTCCGGCGACCGCGCCGAGGTGCCTTATGGCGTAGGCGAGGACCGGGGTGGGGAGGGGGCGGGGGAGGACGGCTGCGCGGAGGCCGGCGCCGGTCATCACGGCGGCGGTGTCGTTGGCGAAGTCCTCCGACTTGTGCCGGGCGTCGTAGCCGATGACCACGAGGCCGCCGTCCTGGCCCTGCTTCTTCAGGTACGCGGCGAGGCCGGCGGCGGCGCGGATGACGACGGTGCGGTTCATGCGCATCGGGCCCGCGCCGATTTCGCCTCGCAGGCCCGCGGTGCCGAACTGGAGGGTGCCGCTGAAGCGTGCGGTGAGCTCGGCGTGGTCCTCGGCGTCGATCAGCTTGGCGAGTTCGTCACGGGTGTCCGCGTCGGGGTCCTCGGCCAGCCACGCCTTGGCCCGGGCGATGAGATCGTCATGCACGATTCGGTCAACCTCTCGGTGTGTTCGGATGATGTCTTCCGCCCCCGCCGCCCCTACCCGTCCCATCCCTGGGGGCTCCGCCCCCAGACCCCCGATCGGCCCTGAAGGGCCTCGTCCTCAAACGCCGGACGGGCTGGAAGTGCCGGTCGCGGCAAATTCAGCCCCTCCGGCGTTTGAGGAGCGGGGTCCGGGGCGGAGCCCCGGGATGGGACGGGCAGGGGCGGCGGGGGCGGAGAAAAGCTTCTGCCGGAGTGCCGGAGTGCCGGAGTTACAGCCGACCCAGCACCTGCGTCAGCAGCGCGCCCATCCGCGTGGCGCTGTCGCGGCCGGCCTGGAGGACTTCCTCGTGGTTGAGGGGCTCGCCCGTCATCCCCGCGGCGAGGTTGGTGACCAGGGAGATACCAAGGACCTCCGCGCCCGCCTCACGAGCCGCGATGGCCTCCAGCACGGTCGACATACCGACCAGATCCGCACCGATGACCCGAGCCATCCGAATCTCCGCCGGAGTCTCGTAGTGCGGGCCGGGGAACTGGGCGTAGACCCCCTCCTCCAGCGTGTCGTCGATCTCCTTGCACAGGGCGCGGAGACGCGGGGAGTAGAGGTCCGTCAGGTCCACGAAGTTCGCGCCCACGATCGGTGACGTCGCCGTCAGGTTGATGTGGTCGCTGATCAGCACCGGCTGCCCCGGGCGCATACCCTCCCGCAGACCACCGCAGCCGTTCGTCAGCACGACCGTCTTGCAGCCCGCCGCCACCGCGGTACGCACACCGTGCGCGACCGCGGCCACCCCACGGCCCTCGTAGTAGTGCGTACGCCCGAGAAAGACCAGCGCCCGCTTCTCGCCGATCTTGTACGAGCGGACCTTGCCGCCATGGCCCGCGACCGCCGGCGGCGGGAACCCGGGCAGCTCGGTGACCTGGAACTCGGCGTCGGCGTCGCCGAGGGCGTCCACGGCCGGCGCCCAGCCGGAGCCCATCACGAGGGCGACGTCGTGGGTCTCGGCCCCCGTCAGTTCGCGCAGGCGAGCGGCGGCGGCGTCGGCGGCGGCGTAGGGGTCGCCCTGGATGTCGTCCGGAAGAAGAGATGCGTTCACGCCGACGAGGGTAGCCGGTCAATGCCTACGCGCGTAGATGACAGAGCCCACGGGATGGCGATCGTTGTCTTGTTGTTTCCGACGAAACCCGGCGCGAGAGGGCCTCGGCAAGGCCTCAGCAAGGCCGCTTCCGCAGCTCCATCACATAGTCGTGCGGCGCCCCCGCCGACTCCGCCGCGTCGGCGACCTCGCCCAGGTAACGGGCCGACGGGAGGCCGCCCTCGTAGCCGTTCAGGACGTAGGTCCAGGCCGGTTCCTCGCCGTCCAGGGTGACCGCGCGGATCCGGACCCGGCGGTACACGTCGAGGCCCACGCCCTCCCAGCGGTCCAGGGACTCCTCGTCCATGGGCGCGATGTCGTAGAGGGCCACGAAGACCTGGGAATCGGGGTCCTCGACGATCGTCGCCAGGGCGCCCTCCCAGCCCATCTGCTCGCCCCCGAACGTCAGCCGCCACCCGTTCAGCCACCCGGTGGCGCGCAGCGGCGAATGCGGGGCGCGGCGGGTCATGAGCCGCGCGTCGAGGTTGCCGGCGTACGCGGCGTAGAGCGACATGGGGAGAGAGTACGGCAGCCCGCCACAGCCCTCCCTCCCGTAACAGTGGGGTCTCGGGCGGGGGCCTGGGCCGTAGCACTGCGGTACGTGCGGGACAATGGAGTACGTGACTCGGATCGTGATCATCGGTGGCGGACCCGGCGGATACGAAGCGGCGCTGGTCGCCGCTCAGCTCGGCGCGGAGGTGACCGTCGTCGACAGCGACGGTCTGGGCGGGGCGTCGGTGCTCACCGACTGCGTACCGTCGAAGACTCTGATCGCCACGGCCGAGGTGATGACCACCTTCGACTCGTCCTACGAAGAGCTCGGCATCATCGTCGCCGACGACACCCCCCACATCGACACCCCCGCCCGGGTCGTCGGCGTGGACCTCGGCAAGGTCAACCGACGGGTCAAGCGCCTCGCGCTCGCCCAGTCCCACGACATCACCGCCTCCGTCACCCGGGCCGGCGCCCGTGTCATGCGCGGCCGCGGCCGGCTCGACGGCATGCAGGGCCTCGACGGCTCCCGCAAGGTGATCGTCACCACCGCCGACGGCACCGAGGAGACCCTCGTCGCCGACGCCGTCCTCATCGCCACCGGCGGCCACCCCCGCGAGGTCCCCGACGCCCTGCCCGACGGCGAGCGCATCCTCAACTGGACCCAGGTCTACGACCTCACCGAGCTGCCCGAAGAGCTCATCGTGGTCGGTTCGGGTGTCACGGGCGCCGAGTTCGCCGGTGCCTATCAGGCCCTCGGCTCCAAGGTCACCCTCGTGTCGTCCCGCGACCGCGTGCTGCCCGGCGAGGACCCCGACGCCGCCGCCGTGCTCGAGGACGTCTTCCGCCGCCGCGGCATGAACGTCATGGCACGCTCCCGCGCCGCCGCCGCCAAGCGGGTCGGTGACCGGGTCGAGGTCACCCTCGCCGACGGCCGCGTCATCACCGGCACCCACTGCCTGATGGCGGTCGGCGCCATCCCCAACAGCGCGGGCCTGGGCCTTGAGGAGGCCGGGGTCAAGCTGCGCGAGTCCGGTCACATCTGGACCGACAAGGTGTCCAGGACCACGGCTCCCGGCGTGTACGCCGCCGGTGACGTCACCGGCGTCTTCGCCCTCGCCTCCGTGGCCGCGATGCAGGGCCGTATCGCCATGTACCACTTCCTCGGCGACGCGGTGGCCCCGCTGAACCTCAAGACGGTCTCCTCGAACGTCTTCACCGACCCCGAGATCGCCACCGTCGGCTACACCCAGGCCGACGTCGAGGCGGGCAAGATCGACGCCCGCGTCGTCAAGCTGCCCCTGCTGCGCAACCCGCGCGCCAAGATGCAGGGCATCCGGGACGGCTTCGTCAAGATCTTCTGCCGTCCGGGCACGGGCATCGTGGTCGGCGGTGTGGTGGTGGCCCCCCGCGCCTCGGAACTGATCCATCCGATCTCGATCGCCGTCGACAACAATCTGACGGTCGAACAGATCGCGAACGCGTTCACCGTGTATCCGTCTCTTTCGGGGTCGATCGCCGAGGTCGCCCGGCAGCTGCACACCCGCAAGACCGGCAGCGAGGTCTGACGGCTCGAACCGACTCCCCGCTGGTCACAGGGAGTTGTCGAGCATTCGTACGGCAAAGGCGTGGAGATTAGGTCCTATACCACTTCCCGGTCTGCTGTGCGAACAACTTCTGCTATTCGGCGCAAACTGCTGAAAGCAGACGGTCGTTGGGGTTACTGTCAGTTTCGTGTTCGCTGCAGAACGTCGCCAATTGATCCTCGAAATGGTGCGAGCGAACGGGGCCGTGTCGCTCCGTGAGCTCGCCCGCGTCGTCCAGACCTCCGAAGTGACCGTACGGCGGGACGTGCGCGCGCTGGAGGCAGAAGGACTCCTCGACCGCCGGCATGGCGGTGCGGTATTGCCGGGCGGGTTCACGCGGGAGTCCGGCTTTCCGCAGAAATCACATCTCGCGACCGCCGAGAAGACGGCCATCGCCGATCTCGCCGCGAACTTCGTCGAAGAGGGCGAGGCCATCGTGGTCGGGGCCGGTACGACCACGCAGGAGCTGGCTCGCCGGCTGGCCCGGGTTCCCGGGCTGACCGTCGTCACCAACTCCCTGCTGGTGGCCCAGGCGCTGGCCCATGCGAACCGGGTGGAGGTCGTGATGACCGGTGGCACTCTCCGCGGTTCGAACTACGCCCTCGTCGGCTCCGGCGCGGAGCAGTCCCTCCAGGGGCTGCGGGTCTCCCGGGCCTTCCTGTCGGGCAGTGGTCTGACCGCTGAGCGTGGGCTGTCCACGTCCAACATGCTCTCCGCGTCCGTCGATCGGGCGCTGGTGCAGGCCGCGGCGGAGGTGGTGGTTCTCGCGGACCACACCAAGCTCGGTACCGACACGATGTTCCAGACCGTGCCCACGGATGTGATCACGCGGTTGGTCACCGATGAGCCGCCGGGTCATGACGACCGTGCCCAGACCGAGCTTCAGGCCCTTGCCGATCAGGGGGTGCAGATCGCCGTGGCCGGGGCGAGCGGGAACCCGGGGGGTGACGAAGTCCCGGCGCGGCGGGCGCGATCCGTGCCCGGCCCCAGGCGGGCGGCTCCGTCGGGACTTCGCTCTACTGTTCTTGGGGAGCCGGTGCCGGGTTCTGAGCGGGGGCGCGTCGCTGATTTGCGGCGGCGTTAGGGTCGCCTATTCGTTGTGGGGCTTGGCTGTTGGGTGGCGGGTGCGGGTTCGTCGTGGTTGGTCGCGCAGTTCCCCGCGCCCCTGGGCAACTTCAATCCCCTTAGTGTCAACATCAGCAATCTGTCCGCCAGGTCTGCATCCCCCGGCGTTGCCTCCGCCGCCAGTGCGATTGCGTGCGTCAGCTGTAGCAAGTCTCCGATTGCTACGTCCTCTCGGACCTTGCCCGCCCGCTGCGCTCTGGTCAGCAGCTCAGTCCCCGCCTCCCTGATGGGGTCGCTGCACCTTGCCAGGGCCGAGGTGTCGTCGTTGGTCACGGACATCAGGGACCGGGACAAGCCTCTGTACTCGCTTGCGTGCTCGACCATTTCCCTCAGCCAGGTGACCAGGGCCGTGCAGGGTTCCGGGGCCTGTTGTAGCTCTCGGGCCCTGGCCAGCAGGTCGTTCACCGCGTCCTCGAAGACCGCGCTCAGCAGGGCGTCGCGGTGCGGGAAGTGGCGGTAGAGGGTGCCGATTCCTACTCCCGCGCGGCGGGCCACGTCCTCCAGGGAGGCGTCCGCGCCGTGTTCGGCGAAGGCGGTGCGGGCCTCGGTGAGGAGGCGCTCGTAGTTGCGGCGGGCATCGGCGCGCATGGGGCGGGGGGCGATCAGCGGTGCCGCCGTCTGTTCGCTGCCGTGCGAGCCGCTCCCGTGTGGGCCTGCGTCCACCATGGTTCCCACCTGCTCTCCGCCACGCCCGGCCGTGCCTTAAGGATGCCAAAGACGAGGCGCCCGGCGGACGGGCTGCTGCCGTCCGCCGGGCGCCTCGACGCTGTCGTACGCGTCAGTCCTTGATCTCGCAGATCGGTGCGCCCGAGGTGATGGACGCGCCCACCTCCGCGGACAGGCCCTTGATGGTGCCGGAGCGGTGGGCGTTGAGGGGCTGCTCCATCTTCATGGCCTCGAGGACGACGACCAGGTCGCCCTCCTTGACCTCCTGGCCCTCCTCCACGGCCACCTTGACGATGGTGCCCTGCATCGGGGAGGCGAGGGTGTCGCCGGAGGCCACGGGGCCGGACTTCTTGGCCGCGCGGCGCTTGGGCTTGGCCCCGGCGGCGAGGCCCGTGCGGGCCAGCGACATGCCGAGCGAGGACGGGAGGGAGACCTCCAGGCGCTTGCCGCCCACCTCGACGACGACCGTCTCGCGGCCCGCCTCTTCGTCCGTGTCCACGTCTGCGGGCGCGGCGAAGGGCTTGATCTCGTTGACGAACTCGGTCTCGATCCAGCGCGTGTGGACCGTGAACGGGTCGGCGGAGCCGGTGAGTTCGGGGGCGAACGCCGGGTCCTTCACGACCGCGCGGTGGAACGGGATGGCGGTGGCCATGCCCTCGACCTGGAACTCCGCCAGGGCGCGGGCGGCGCGCTGGAGGGCCTGCTCGCGGGTGGCACCGGTGACGATCAGCTTGGCCAGCAGGGAGTCCCAGGCCGGGCCGATCACGCTGCCGGACTCCACGCCCGCGTCCAGGCGGACGCCGGGGCCCGTGGGCGGGGTGAAGGTGGTGACGGTGCCGGGGGCCGGGAGGAAGTTGCGGCCCGGGTCCTCGCCGTTGATGCGGAACTCGAAGGAGTGGCCGCGGACCTGCGGGTCGTCGTAGCCGAGTTCCTCGCCGTCGGCGATGCGGAACATCTCGCGCACGAGGTCGATGCCGGTGACCTCCTCGGTGACCGGGTGCTCCACCTGGAGACGGGTGTTGACCTCCAGGAAGGAGATCGTGCCGTCCATGCCGACGAGGAACTCGACGGTGCCGGCACCGACGTAACCGGCCTCCTTGAGGATGGCCTTGGAGGAGGAGTACAGCTCGGCGATCTGCGCCTCGGAGAGGAACGGGGCCGGGGCCTCCTCGACCAGCTTCTGGTGACGGCGCTGGAGCGAGCAGTCACGGGTCGACACGACGACGACATTGCCGTGGCTGTCGGCCAGGCACTGCGTCTCCACGTGCCGCGGCTTGTCCAGGTACCGCTCGACGAAGCACTCGCCGCGCCCGAAGGCGGCGACGGCCTCGCGGACCGCGGACTCGTAGAGCTCGGGCACCTCTTCGAGGGTGCGGGCGACCTTCAGACCGCGGCCACCGCCACCGAAGGCCGCCTTGATGGCGATCGGCAGGCCGTGCTCCTCGGCGAAGGCGACGACCTCGTCGGCACCGGAGACGGGATCGGGCGTACCGGCGACCAGCGGGGCACCGGCGCGCTGGGCGATGTGCCGGGCCGCGACCTTGTCACCGAGGTCCCGGATGGCCTGCGGCGGCGGGCCGATCCAGATCAGGTCCGCATCCAGAACCGCCTGCGCGAAGTCGGCGTTCTCGGAGAGGAAGCCGTAGCCGGGGTGGATGGCGTCCGCCCCCGACTCGCGCGCCGCCTTCAGGACCTTCTCGATGTCCAGGTAACTGGTGGCCGGAGTGTCACCGCCCAGGGCGAACGCCTCATCCGCGGCGCGGACATGCAGAGCGTCCCGGTCCGGGTCGGCGTATACGGCCACGCTCGCGATACCGGCGTCCCGGCAGGCCCGGGCCACGCGGACAGCGATTTCGCCACGGTTGGCGATGAGCACCTTGCGCACGATTGAGGCTCCCTCCTTGAAACAAGCCGAGTTTAGGGACAGCCGACACGGCACTTCGACCCGTCCCCAATGGTGAGCTTGCCCACACGGAGCGTGATTCGAGGCTCGCTCGACCCGCGAAATCCCTTGTCGCACCGCGGTACGGCGCACTCCTCCTGGAAACCCTAGCCGCCCGTTGTGGTCAAGGTCTCTGTCATCAGGTGCTGCGGGCCACTCGGTTTCTTTGTGGAGTCCCTACGAATGGCCCAACGATTCTTTGCCCCTCCCAGAACCCTTGTCCCGAGGTTTACCCGTTAGTAGCGTTCGCGATGTCTCGAACGTACTTGGAGTAACCGCAGTCCTGCTAGGACGGCGCTGGAGCGCTCGGAAGTGGGTGGGGGCCGGTGGTGCGCAGACCGGTGGCATGGGTGGTGGCGATAGTTCTCTTCGCCGAGGGGCTGGGCATCGCGGCGGTCCAGTGGTTCCTGGGCGTCGTCGTCGACCGCCAGGACATGTCCCTGGCGGGCCTGGACTCCGACATGATGGCGCTCTCGTCGAAGATCGGCGGAGTCGTCTTCGGCCTCTACTTCGTCCTGTGCGGCGTGGTGGCCCTGCTGGTCGCCCTGCGCGACCGCCCGCCGGCGGGCCTCGGCCGGATCCTGCTGATCAGCGCCGCGGTCGTCCACGGCCTCCTGGGTGCCTTCGCCTGGGGCCTGGTGGGCTGGGGAGCGTTCCTGTTCATGATGGTCGTCCTGGGGCTGATCGTGCTCCTGCTGATGACGTACGACGCCCAGCAGGAGCCGACCGACGCGCGACCGGAGCCGGGACCGGAACCGGAGTCCGGCCCGAAGACGGGCCCCGAGCCCGCGAACGGGCCCGCGCCCGCCTAGGGTCTGCCGTTTCGGATCAGGTCCACAGGTCCGTGATCGAGACCCCCAGCCGGCTCAGCAGGCGCCGGACGAGGGGCAGGCTGATGCCGATGACGTTGCCGTGGTCGCCGTCGATGCCGTCGATGAAGGGCGCCGAGCGGCCGTCGAGGGTGAACGCCCCGGCCACGTAGAGGGGTTCGCCCGAGGCGACGTACGCGGCGATCTCCTCGTCGGTGGGCTCGCCGAAGCGGACGACGGTGGAGGCGGTGGCGGAGGCGTACCGTCCGCTGACGGTGTCCCAGACGCAGTGCCCGGTCTGGAGGGTGCCCGCGCGACCGCGCATCGACTTCCAGCGGGCGGTGGCGTCCTCGGCGTCGGCGGGCTTGCCGAGCGGCTCTCCGTCCAGGTCGAGGACGGAGTCGCAGCCGATCACGATGGCGCCCATGACCTCCGGCTTCGCCGCCACGACGGAGGCTTTGGCCTCGGCGAGGGCGAGCGCCAGCTCGGCGGGGGTGGGTGCGGTGACGGCGTCCTCGTCGACGCCGCTGACGATCACCTCCGGTGCGAGGCCGGCCTGGCGCAGGAGGTTCAGTCGGGCGGGGGACTTGGAGGCCAGGACGAGTCGGCGGGCGGGCTGATCTGTCATGGGATCAGCGTATCGCTGGCGCTCAGCTCAAGCCGGTCACGATCATCGCCAGCACCATGGCCAGCGCCATGAGAACGCCCAGCCTGCGCAACATCTTCTGCATGTCGCGCAGTTCCTCGGGGGGTTCGTTCTCAGGGTCGGACCACAGCATTCATCCAGGGTGCTTGGTGGTTTCCCAGGGCGCCTGAGTATGCGTACTTAAGTTGCGCCCTGGGTTCCACTTCTGTGCGCCCACGCGGCGGAGCCGCAAATCGAAACAGCCCCGCGCCCCTAAAGACTTCTAGCTCGGCCAGTAGCTCCGTGCCCAAGTCGTCGGGCCCGGTTGCGGCAGGCGGTGTGCCGCAATCCTCGACGGGTCGGACCACGCCGCGCCCGGCTGGTCCGCGCCGGGCGGTATCGCTGCTGCCGCCGCGGCGCGGGCGCGGACCACCGCCAGGGCGGCGGCCAGCTCCTCGGGGGTCGGGTTGCCCCGCAGGACCTTGATCGTCACAGCGGCTCCTTTACAGGGGGATGTTGCCGTGCTTCTTCGGCGGCAGGGACGCCCGCTTGGTGCGCAGCTGGCGCAGGCCGCGCACGATGTGCCGGCGGGTCTCGGACGGCATGATCACCGAGTCGATGTAGCCGCGCTCGGCCGCGATGTAGGGATTGAGGAGGGTGTCCTCGTACTCCTGGATCAGCCGGGCGCGCACCGCGTCCAGGTCCTCCCCGTTGGCCTCCGCCTCGGCGATGGTCCTGCGGTGCAGGATGTTGACCGCGCCCTGGGCGCCCATGACGGCGATCTGGGCGGTCGGCCAGGCGAGGTTGAGGTCGGCACCCAGGTGCTTGGAGCCCATGACGTCGTAGGCGCCGCCGAAGGCCTTGCGGGTGATGACGGTGATGAGCGGGACGGTGGCTTCCGCGTAGGCGTAGATGAGCTTGGCGCCGCGGCGGATGATGCCGGTGTGCTCCTGGTCGACGCCCGGGAGGAAGCCGGGCACGTCGACGAAGGTGAGGACCGGGACGTTGAACGCGTCGCAGGTCCGCACGAACCGTGCGGCCTTCTCGCTCGCGTCGATGTCCAGGCAGCCCGCGAACTGCATCGGCTGGTTGGCGACGATGCCGACCGGGCGGCCCTCGACCCGGCCGAAGCCGGTGATGATGTTCGGCGCGAACAGTGCCTGCGTCTCGAAGAACTCGGCGTCGTCCAGGACGTGTTCGAGCACCGTGTGCATGTCGTAGGGCTGGTTCGCGCTGTCCGGCACGATCGTGTCCAGCTCGCGGTCCTCGTCGGTGAGTTCGAGGTCCGCCTCCTCCGGGAAGACCGGGGGCTCGGAGAGGTTGTTGGACGGCAGGTACGACAGCAGCTGCTTGACGTACTCGATGGCGTCCTTCTCGTCGCCCGCCATGTGATGGGCGACGCCGGAGGCCGAGTTGTGGGTCCTGGCCCCGCCGAGCTCCTCGAAGCCGACGTCCTCGCCGGTGACGGTCTTGATGACGTCCGGGCCGGTGATGAACATGTGCGAGGTCTGGTCGACCATGACCGTGAAGTCGGTGATCGCCGGGGAGTACACGGCACCGCCCGCGCACGGGCCCACGACCAGGCTGATCTGCGGTACGACACCGCTCGCGTGCGTGTTGCGGCGGAAGATCTCGCCGTACGCGCCCAGCGAGGCGACGCCCTCCTGGATCCGGGCGCCGCCGGAGTCGTTGATGCCGATGACCGGGCAGCCGGTCTTCAGCGCGAAGTCCATCACCTTGACGATCTTCTGGCCGTAGACCTCGCCCAGCGCACCGCCGAAGACGGTGAAGTCCTGCGAGAACACCGCGACCGGGCGGCCGTCGACGGTGCCGTAGCCGACGACCACGCCGTCGCCGTAGGGACGGTTCTTCTCCAGGCCGAAGTTGGTGGAGCGGTGCCGGGCGAACTCGTCCAGCTCGACGAAGGATCCCTCGTCGAGCAGGAGCTCGATGCGCTCACGGGCCGTCAACTTGCCCTTGGCGTGCTGCTTCTCGACGGCACGTGCGGAGCCGGCGTGCGTCGCTTCGTCGATGCGGCGCTGAAGATCCGCGAGCTTGCCCGCGGTGGTGTGGATGTCGATCTGCTCTTCCGGCTCGGACATCGGGATCGCGGCTCCCTGCCTGCTCAAAAGGGGGGACGGTTACTCATCCGTAGAGTAGTGGCGCGCCTACCAATCGGCAGTGCGGCGTTGGCCACACCTAGGGTGGCTTGCATGACGCCGCGAGATGCATCAGACGACAGCCGTTGGTCCGACCTCGACCGCCCGCCGCTCAACGCCCAGGCACTGCGCCGGGCGCTGGTCCGGGCGGGCGGGCTGTGGAGCGAGGTGGAGGTGGTGCAGCGGACCGGCTCCACCAACGGTGACCTGGTGGCCCGCGCCAACCAGGGCAAGGCGGCGGAGGGCGCGGTCCTGGTCGCGGAGGAGCAGACGGCCGGGCGGGGGCGCCTGGACCGGCAGTGGACCGCGCCGCCGCGCTCGGGCCTGTTCTTCTCGGTGCTGCTGAAGCCGTCGGAGGTCCCGGTCGCCCGCTGGGGCTGGCTGCCGCTGCTCACCGGGGTGGCGGTGGCGGCGGGGCTGTCGCGGGCCGCCGGGGTCGATACGGCACTCAAGTGGCCCAACGACGTGCTGGTGACCGTCGGCGGCGAGGAGCGCAAGACCGGGGGCATCCTCGTGGAGCGGGCCGGGGCCGACGCGGTGGTGATCGGCGTCGGGGTCAACGTCACCCTGAAGGCGGAGGAGCTCCCGGTCCCCCAGGCGGGCTCCCTGGCGCTCGCCGGAGCGGTGAGCACGGACCGCGATCCGCTGCTGCGGGCGGTGCTGCGGTCCCTGGAGGACTGGTACGGACGCTGGCGCGCGGCCGAGGGCGACCCCTTGGTCAGCGGCCTTCAGGAGACGTACGCGGCGGGCTGCGCGACGCTGGGGCGGACCGTACGGGCCGAGCTGCCGGGCGACCGGTCGGTGGTCGGTGAGGCGGTGGCCCTGGACGGCGACGGACGCCTGGTGATCGCCACGGAGGAGGGCGTGCAGGAGCCGGTGGGAGCGGGCGACATCGTGCATCTGCGACCGGCGTGATCGTTGGGCGCCGGCTCGGGTGCCCAAACCTCGCGTACAGGAACATCCGCGATCAGGAAACCCTTCGCTGCGCTTAACGGAGTGAGCTGGCGCACACCTGCCGTAGAGTTGGGGCCGGTCGATACCTGACCGCGGCAGATCGGAAAGGGCAGCAGGCGTGAGCGTCGACGACACGGGTTCCGGCATGGACCCCCTCGCCGCCGACCCCGGCGAAGATCCGCTCGCCCTGCGTCTCGAAGGTCTCATCCTCGGCGCGGAGCGGCGCTACACCCCCTTTCAGGCCGCCCGCAGCGCCGGAGTCTCCATGGAGCTGGCGTCCCGGTTCTGGCGGGCCATGGGCTTCGCCGACATCGGGCAGGCCAAGGCGCTCACCGAGGCCGACGTACTGGCGCTCAGGCGCCTGGCCGGTCTCGTCGAGGCGGGGCTGCTGAGCGAGGCGATGGCCGTGCAGGTGGCCAGATCCACCGGGCAGACCACCGCCCGGCTGGCCGAGTGGCAGATCGACTCCTTCCTGGAGGGCCTGACCGAGCCCCCCGAGCCGGGCATGACGCGGACCGAGGTCACCTACCCGCTCGTCGAGCTGCTCCTGCCCGAGCTGGAGGAGTTCCTGGTCTACGTCTGGCGGCGCCAGCTCGCCGCCGCGACCGGCCGGGTCGTGCAGGCCGCCGACGACGAGGAGATGGTGGACCGCCGTCTAGCCGTCGGCTTCGCCGACCTCGTCGGGTTCACCCGGCTGACCCGCCGGATGGAGGAGGAGGAGCTCGGCGAGCTCGTCGAGGCCTTCGAGACCACGGCCGCCGATCTGGTGGCCGCGCGGGGCGGACGGCTCATCAAGACGCTCGGCGACGAGGTGCTCTACTCCGCCGACGACGCGGGCGTGGCCGCGGAGATCGCCATCCGGCTCATCGAGACCATGGCGAACGACGAGACCATGCCGGAGCTGCGGGTCGGGATCGCGTTCGGCACGGTCACCACCCGGATGGGCGATGTCTTCGGGACGACCGTGAATCTGGCCTCCCGGCTCACCTCGATAGCTCCCCGGGACGCCGTCCTCGTCGACAGCGCCTTCGCGGAGGAGCTGATCCGTACCGGCGAGGCGCCGGCCTCCGAGGCGGAGGCGGCCGAGGCCGCCGCGGCCGCGGAGAAGGAGGGCGAGGAGCCGCCGACGTACCGCTTCGCGCTCCAGCCGATGTGGCAGCGGCCGGTGCGTGGACTCGGCGTGGTCGAGCCCTGGCTGCTCACCCGCCGTGACGGGGAGCCGTCCTAGCCTCACTCGGTGAGTCATCGCGGGCGGTCAGCGGGTCCACGCACAGGCCGATGATCGGCAGGCACACGCCGGGCCGGTCGGCGGGGCTCGGCGCAGGCGACGGCGGCGCTGACGACGGCTGCGGGTTCGGGCTGGTCGTGGGCCGTGGCTGCGGGGCGGCGCTCGTGGTGGGTGGCTGGGGGGCGGTGGTCTGCGGCGCCTCGGGGATGGTCGTGGCCGGGTCCCGGTTCAGGGGCGGCGGTACGGCGGTGCCGCTCGGCGTCGGCCCGAGGCCGTTGGTCTCCGTGGGTGCCGCCGTGAGGCCGCCCATGGCGGAGGTCGCGGACGGGCTGACCCGGGGGACGGTGTCCACGGTCGCGGCGGCGTTGGTCGAGTGTCCCGTGCCGGGGTCGGTGCCGCTGTCGTCGGTCGTCCAGGGTTCCGCTTCCGGCGTGCCGAGGCTGCCGAGACCGGACTCCGGAGTCAGTCGTACGAGGCTCAGGGCGCCCGCGGCCAGGGCCAGGCCGCCCGCCGCGAGCAGGATCTTGCGGGGGCGGGGACGGCGGTGCCGGCCGCGGGGGCCGAAGAGACGGAGCGGGGGTGTGACCGCCGTGTCGTCCGCGGCACCCCTGTCGTCCGGGGCCACCGTGTCATCCGTGTCATCTGCGGCCGTGTTGTCCGCGGTCGCCGTTCTGGCCGATTCCGTAGTCGTCATCACGAACCTCCCGATGCGCTCACGCCCCCGGTGCGCTGTGGCGGACGCACGTTATGCGCTCTGGTGGGCGAGGGAAGGGGGTTTCGGGGGATGTCACCCGAACGGGGTGCCTTCCCCCTGGGGAGCCGGGCTGCGATGATCGGGGGGATTGTTGTTAACCCGCGTTAACCGGAGGGTGTCATGAGCGAGGAGCGGTACGGGGAGTTCGTGCTGGTGCGGCGGCACGGGGACGGTGGGCATGTCGCGGAGCTCGCCCTGGACCGGCCGAAGGCCATGAACGCCGTGTCGACCGAGATGGCGCGGTCGGTGGGGGCGGCCTGCGCGGCGCTGGGCGCGGACAGCGGGGTGCGGGTGGTCGTGCTGACCTCCACGCATGAGCGGGCGTTCTGTGTGGGGGCGGATCTGAAGGAGCGGAACTCCTTCAGCGACGCGGATCTGGTGCGGCAGCGGCCGGTGGCGCGGGGGGCGTACACGGGGGTGTTGGAGCTTCCGGTGCCGACGATCGCGGCGGTGCACGGGTTCGCGCTCGGGGGCGGGTTCGAGCTGGCGCTGTCCTGCGATCTGATCGTGGCCGACGAGACGGCGGTGGTGGGGCTGCCGGAGGTGTCGGTCGGGGTGATCCCGGGCGGCGGCGGTACGCAGTTGTTGCCTCGGCGGGTCGGTGCGGCGCGGGCGGCGGAGCTGATCTTCTCCGCGCGGCGCGTCGAGGCGGCCGAGGCGCGTGAACTGGGCCTGGTGGACGACCTGGTGGCGCCCGGCACGGACCGGGAGGCGGCGCTGGCCCTGGCCGCGCGCATCGCCGGGAACTCCCCGGTGGGGCTGCGTGCGGCCAAGCGGGCGTTGCGTCTTGGGCATGGCCTGGATCTGCGGGCGGGCCTGGAGGTCGAGGACGCGGCCTGGCGCTCGGTGGCGTTCTCGGGGGACCGGGCGGAGGGAGTGGCGGCCTTCAACGAGAAGCGCAAGCCGGAGTGGCCGGGGGAGTGACGGTTCGCTGGGCGGGTCCTTCCTCTCCGCGACCGCGAGGCGACACCTGTTCGCCGTATCAATGTCCCTAATTGTCGTGAACGTCCCTAGCCTGGAGTGATGGGAGAGGACGTTCGGTTGGCGGCTGTTGTGGGGTTGGCTCAGGGGATGGCTGCGGCTCATGGGTCGAGGGAGGCCTGGCGGGCGGCTGCCATGGGGGCCTGTCGGGCGCTCGGCGGGAGTTTTGCCGCGCTGTCCGTGTGGGAGCGGGACCTGGGGCGGTTGCGGGTGTTGGTGAACGTGGGGGAGCGGGCCCCGGACGAGGCGGAGTTTCCGGAGACGGAGGCCTACCCCGTTCATCAGTTCCCGGAGATCACCGAGTTCCTGCACGAGCGCTGGGCCGGGGGCGGTGAGCCCAACGCCTGGGTGGAGACCGCGGAAGGGCCTGCCGCCGGGCGGCGCCCGGGATATGTGCATCAGCGGGTCGCCGCGCTGCGCCGCCGCGGCCGTGGGTGTTGTGTCGTCGCGCCGATCGTGCTGAACGGGCGGGCGTGGGGCGAGTTGTATGTCGCCCGGCCTGTCGGCGCACCCCTCTTCGACCGTTCCGACGCCGACTTCGCCACCGTCCTCGCCGCTGTGGTGGCTGCCGGAATCGCCCAGGCGGAACGGCTGGAGGAGGCCCGGCGGCTGGCCTTCACCGACGCGCTCACCGGGCTCGCCAACCGCCGGGCCGTCGACGGACGTCTCGACGAGGCCATCGAGCGGCACCGCGCGGACGGCGTCGTCGTCAGCCTCGTCGTCTGCGACCTGAACGGCCTCAAGCGCGTCAACGACACCCTCGGGCACGCCGTCGGCGACCGCCTGCTGGAGCGCTTCGGCTCGGTGCTCTCCCTGTGCGGCGCCATGCTCCCCGGCGCCCTCGCGGCCCGCCTCGGCGGTGACGAGTTCTGTCTGGTCGCTGTCGGCCCGCCCGCCGACGACGTCGTCCGCGCCGCTGATGAACTGTGCCGCCGAGCCGGTGAGTTGGAGCTGGGGGATGGTGTGGCCTGTGGGGTCGCCTCCACCGAGGATCCGATCGGCCCGGTCCGTTCCGCCCGCCGCCTCTTCCGGCTCGCGGACGCCGCCCAGTACCGGGCCAAGGCCATGCGCGCCGTCAAACCGGTGGTCGCGGGCCGGGAGGGCCCCGACGACCCCGTCGTACAGCTCGCCGACACGCCCGCCGCGGAGCCCTCGGGCGGTGAGCGCCGCCGGTTCCGCGGGCGTCGGTAAGGGGCGGACCCCGTCCCCACTGGTGACATCTTGGAATTCAGTGCGTACGCTCCTGAATATGGATATGCACACTGTGGTGGTGGGGACGTCCGGGGTGACCGCGTCCGACGTTCTCGCCGTGGCGCGCGGCGGCGCTCGCGTCGAGCTGGGTCAGGAGGCCGTGGCCGCACTCGCCGCGGCCCGCGAGATCGTGGACGCGCTGGCGGCCAAGCCCGAGCCCGTCTACGGCGTCTCCACCGGTTTCGGCGCCCTGGCGACCCGGCACATCAGCCAGGAGCTGCGCGCCCAGCTCCAGCGGAACATCGTGCGCTCGCACGCCGCTGGAATGGGCCCGCGCGTGGAGCGCGAGGTCGTACGCGCGCTGATGTTCCTGCGCCTGAAGACCGTCTGCTCCGGGCACACCGGCGTCCGCCCCGAGGTCGCCCAGACCATGGCCGACGTCCTGAACGCCGGGATCACCCCGGTCGTCCACGAGTACGGCTCCCTCGGCTGCTCCGGCGACCTGGCCCCGCTCTCCCACTGCGCCCTCGCGCTCATGGGCGAGGGTGACGCGGAGGGCCCGGACGGCGCCGTACGCCCCGCCGGTGAGCTGCTCGCCGAGCACGGCATCGCCCCCGTCGAACTGCGCGAGAAGGAGGGCCTGGCCCTCCTCAACGGCACCGACGGCATGCTCGGCATGCTGATCATGGCGCTCGCCGATCTGGACACCCTGTACAAGTCCGCCGACATCACCGCCGCCCTGTCGCTCGAGGCGCTCCTCGGCACCGACAAGGTCCTCGCGCCGGAGCTGCACGCCATCCGCCCGCACCCGGGGCAGGGCGCCTCCGCCGCCAACATGCTCGCCGTGCTGAAGGACTCGCAGCTCACGGGCCACCACCAGGACGACGCCCCCCGGGTCCAGGACGCCTACTCGGTGCGCTGCGCCCCGCAGGTCGCCGGTGCCGGGCGGGACACCATGGCGCACGCGCGCGTGGTGGCCGAGCGGGAGCTGGCCTCCGCCGTCGACAACCCCGTCGTCCTGCCGGACGGACGTGTGGAGTCCAACGGCAACTTCCACGGGGCGCCGGTCGCCTATGTCCTCGACTTCCTCGCCATCGCCGCCGCCGACCTCGCCTCCATCGCCGAGCGGCGCACCGACCGGCTGCTCGACAAGAACCGCAGCCACGGGCTGCCGCCGTTCCTCGCGGACGACGCGGGCGTCGACTCCGGGCTGATGATCGCCCAGTACACGCAGGCCGCTCTGGTCAGCGAGCTGAAGCGGCTGGCCCTACCGGCGTCCGCGGACTCGATCCCGTCCTCCGCCATGCAGGAGGACCACGTCTCCATGGGCTGGTCGGCCGCGCGCAAGCTGCGGACCGCCGTGGACAACCTCACGCGGGTCATCGCGGTGGAGCTGTACGCGGCCACGCGCGGCGTCGAACTGCGCGAGGGACTCACCCCCGCACCCGCCACGCAGGCCGTCATCGAGGCCGTACGCAAGGCGGGCGTGCAGGGGCCGGGGCCGGACCGGTTCCTCGCCCCCGACCTCGCGGCGGCGGACGCCTTCGTGCGCGACGGGCGGCTGGTCGCGGCCGCGGAGAGCGTCACCGGGCCGCTTCAGTAGCGAACACGGCGGACAGCACGGAGCCCCGCCGCGCGGTACTGCGCGGCGGGGCTCTCGCTTGCTTACTTCAGCTTGCCGACCTGCGTCGTGACGACCTCCGCCGGGATCTCGGCGACCTTGCCGGTGCCGAGCGAGGCGAGGTTCACCGTGTAGAACGTGGCGATGGTGTTGCCCTTGCGGACCACCTCGGTGGTGAAGTTGGCCGTGCCCTCGCCGTCCATGTCGACGCCCTGGGAGAACGCCACGGACTCGTCGCCCTGGCCCGAGGCCTTGGCCGGGCTGACCTTGGTGACCTTGGAGTCCTCGCCGTCCGCGGCCAGGCCGTAGCCGCCGGAGCAGGCGGCGACGCCGTCACTCAGCGCCTTCATGGTCTTCTCGGCGCCGTCGCCGTCGTAGGAAGACAGGCCCACGAAGGTCATGTTGAGGTTGAACGCGTCCTCGAAGTCCTCCGGAGAGGCAGTCGCGGTCGCCGCCTTGTCCTCGGCGACCGTGTTGGAGGCGCTCGCCTCGGTGTCGCCCGGGGCCAGGCCCGCCGTGGACCACGCCAGCGGGTCGCACTCCGCCTTGTCCGTCTTCACCTCGGACTTGGACTTGGGGAGGGTGTCGTCCCCCGCGTCGACCTTGTAGCCCTTGAGGTCGCTCGTGGTGAGCAGCAGCTTCTCCAGGTCCGCGGCGCTGAGCGCCTTCGCGGCCTGAGTGGGGGAGGCCGAGGCCTCCTTGCCGTTGTCCGTGGAGTCCTTGGACTCGTCGCTCGAACAACCCGTGATGAGGGCGAGCGTTACCGCGCTCATGGCGACCGTGGCGCCTATGCGCGCCCCCGATGATCTCTTCATGAGCCGGACTATGAATGTTTGTTTAAAGAATCGTCAAGTCGGTTCAGAAACCGTGACGTTCCCGTCGTACCGAATACACCACGAACCCGGCGCCCAGGGCCAGGGAGAAGGTCCCGCCGACGACGTAGGGCGTGGTGTCGAAGCTTCCGGTGTCGGCGAGTTCGACCTCGGTCGCGTCGGACGTGGCGGCGACCCGCGCCTGCTGGGTGACCTGCGTCGTCGGACTCGTCGAGGGCACCTGTCTCGCCGGCTCGTCCCCGCTCGCGTTGGCGGACGGGACGAACCACAGGGCGCCCAGGAGGGTTCCTGCAGCGGTGGCGGTCAGCAACGGACGGCGAGCGGATGACACGGAATATCGATCCCCTTGTGGCGCTGGCGAATTGGCCGTGTGGAGCGATGCTAATGAAAGCCGGGGGTCGCGGGAAAGTCGTGGGAGCCTCAAGCCGGGCTCGGGCCGTACGCTCCGACCATGAGCACTGAAGAGACATCACGATTTGTCCGGCTTCGCGTGGAACTCGTCCTGGAAGTGGACGACGCGGACGCCGTGACCAAGGCCGCCCTGGCGCGGATCGCCGGCGACGCGGACATGCCCGGCGACGAGCGGGCGCACGCCGAGGGCGCTGTGACGGAAGACACCGCGGAGGCGCTGGCCTATCTCGTCGACCCGTTCGACCTGGTCAGCGAGGTGCCCGGGGTGGACCTCGCGCAGGCCTCCTGGTCCAGCGAGCAGATCGACTACGACCCCGATTCGCCGGACTGGGACATCGACGAGGATGATGTCGACGAGGACGACGACGAAGCGACGGTTGGCTGAGCACGCTTGGGGAAATCGTGACCCCGGTCGGCAACCGCCGGCCGGGGTTTCTTCGTCTCACGCTGCGCACTGACCGACATCCGCACCACCCGCCTCGGCGGACGTGGTGTGCCCCACACATCCAAGGGATGTGGAACGGGACGAACCGGTCGTAGCGTTGAAGGTTCTTGACGGGGACTCTCGGGGTACTGGGGATTCGGCAACGATGGAGAAGCGTGTGATGACGGTCGGTAAGCGGCGCAGGGGCCTGACGGTCGCGTCCGCACTGCTCGGCAGTGTGCTGGTGCTCTCGGCCTGTTCCGGCGGCGATGAGGCGTCCGGGGACGAGAGCGGCGACACCTCGCAGGCCAAGGTCGACGAGGCGGCGGCGCAGAAGACCTCCGAGGCCCAGATCAAGATCACGCCGAAGGACGGCGCCGACAACGCCTCCATCAACTCCACCGCGGTCACCGTGAGCAAGGGCACGCTCACCGAGGTGAAGATGACCACCGCCGACGGCGCCGCCGTCGAGGGTGAGATATCCGCGGACAAGAAGACCTGGAAGCCGACCGCCCAGCTGGAGCGGTCCACCACTTACAAGATCACGGCGACCGCCGAGGACGCCAAGGGCCTGGAGGCCCACGAGAACGCCTCGTTCTCCACGCTCTCCCCGACGAACAGCTTCCTCGGCTACTTCACCCCCGAGGACGGCTCCACGGTGGGCGTCGGCATGCCGGTGTCGATCAACTTCGACAAGCAGATCACCAACAAGGCGGACGTCCAGAAGGGCATCACCGTCTCCAGCAGCAGCGGCCAGGAGGTCGCCTGCCACTGGTTCAACGCCAACCGCATGGACTGCCGCCCCGAGGACTACTGGCAGGAGGGCTCGACCGTCACCCTGAAAATGGCCCTCGACGGCGTCGAGGGTGCCGAGGGCGTCTACGGCGTCCAGCAGAAGACGGTCACCTTCACCATCGGCCGCAACCAGGTCTCCTACGTCGACGCGAACACCAAGCAGATGAAGGTGACGCAGGACGGCAAGGTCGTCAAGACCATCCCGATCTCCGCCGGTTCGCCCGAGAACAAGACGTACGAGGGCACCATGGTGATGTCGGAGATGTTCAAGGAGACGCGCATGAACGGCGCGACCGTGGGCTTCACCGACGACGACGGCAAGGGCGAGTACGACATCAAGGACGTGCCGCACGCCATCCGGCTGACCAACTCCGGCACCTTCATCCACGGCAACTACTGGGGCGCCGACTCGGTCTTCGGCAGTGTCAACACCAGCCACGGATGTGTCGGTCTGAACGACACCAAGGGCGCCAACGACAAGGGCACCGCGGGCTACTGGTTCTACACCAACTCGATCATCGGTGACGTCGTGGTCGTCCAGAACACCGGCGACAAGACTGTCTCCCCGGACAACGGCCTCAACGGCTGGAACATGAACTGGGCGGACTGGAAGGCGGGTTCGGCGGTCTGATCCGCCGCTCGTTCCTCGATCACAAGAGAAGCGGCCCCCGGGACCTGAGTCCCGGGGGCCGCTTCCTTCTATCGGTTACGGACTACTTGCCGTAGTACGCGTTGTAGATCGAGATCGTCGACTTGTTGCCCTTCTTGTCGGCGACCTTCGCGTGGAAGGAGATGCCCTTGCCCTGCTCCGGGCTCTTCACCTTGATCTTGCCGTTGGTGACGGTGACCTTCTTCCAGGTCTGGCCGTAGTCGTACGACACGTACACCGCGAGCGACTTCAGGTTGCTGCCCTTGGCCGCGCCCTCGACGACGACCGGGATCGTCTTCGTGTGACCCGCCGCGACCCGGCTGTCCAGGCCGGTCTTGGCGTTGAAGCGGACCGTGGAGGCGGGCAGCTTGGCCAGGTCGGACGTGGGCTTCTTGGACTTGAACGTCCAGCTCGCGTCGATCCGGGTGGAGGCGGCCGCGACCTTGACGCTCCGCTTCACCGAGGTCGTCAGCTTGTACTCGGCCTCGGCGGACGGGACCTTGAACGGCTTCTCACCGAACAGCGGGTCGTCGTTGGTGCCGACCTTGGTGCCGTTGCGGTACAGCGTGGTGTTGACCGAGCTGAACTCCGAGGAACCGGCGTGGGACTTGCCGTCCGCGAACAGCGGCAGGTAACCGAAGATGTTGTTGCCCTCGCGGAACAGACCGAAGTCGGCGTTCAGGTGCGGGCCGAAGACGGCCGTGTTGAACGTCTTCGAGTAGGTCTCGCCCGCCTTGAAGGACTGCTCGGCGCCGAGCGTGTAGTACGCCTCGGTGATCGGCCAGCCGTCCGCGTCGACCCCGCCGATCTGCTCGAAGTCCATCTGCCACTTCACACCGGAGCCGGTGGACACGTGCACCGTGCGGGTGCTGGGCAGCTGCTGCGGGATGCCGATGGAGGAGGCGCTGCTGACGCCGGGCAGCCAGCCCACGGCGTTGACGGAGCCCTTCTTGCCGCTGGACGAGGCGCCCATGCCGACCTTCACCGTGGCCAGTTCGCTCGCCTTGTAGTGCTTGGTGTAACCGGTGGCGAGCTGCTGGACCTTGCTTCCGGCGACGGTGTTGTACTCCGCCTTGTCACC
This sequence comes from Streptomyces davaonensis JCM 4913, assembly GCF_000349325.1. Classification (GTDB taxonomy): domain Bacteria; phylum Actinomycetota; class Actinomycetes; order Streptomycetales; family Streptomycetaceae; genus Streptomyces; species Streptomyces davaonensis. Next base: position 3,915,721 of record NC_020504.1, on the reverse strand, counting down.
GCTGCTCCAGTGGCCGTCCCACTGCTGGGACAGCGAACCGTCGGTGATCTTCGGACCGAGGCCCTTGGTGCGGAAGTTGGCGTAGCTGTCCAGGAACCAGACGAATCCGTAGCCGGAGTCGCCCACCGTGAGGTCGTAACCCGGTGCCGCGAACTCCGACTTGGCGTTCGCGTCCGGCACGGTGATGTCCACCGGCTTGGCGGTACGGGCGTCCAGCGTGACCGTCGTGTTCTTGGTGACGCTCAGCTTGGGCTGGGCCAGCCAGTCGATGCCCTTCGCGGGGTCCTCGGCGTCCACGGAGATGCTGGAGTCGAGGATGTACTGGCCCTTGGGGACGCGCACGGTGACGGTGCCGTCGGCGTCGTACGGGAAGAAGTACCGGTTCTCGGCGAGACCCGAGACGCCCAGCAGGAAGGCGCTCCAGTACTCGGCCGCGGTGCCGTCACGGTTGATGGCCTTCACCGTGAGGTCGTACGACTCCACCTCGCGCTGCACCGCGGCGGCCGTACGGACGCTCTGCCCGCCGCCCGTCGCCGTGACGTACGCCGAGTAGGCGCCGTCCAGGGTGCCGCCCAGCTTGGTGTTGACCGTCATGTCGACGGTGGCCTTGCCGCCCGCCGGGACGGTCACCGTGGTGGCGCCCAGCTTGAAGAAGCCCGCTGGGGCCGGCTGGCCCTTGGGGTTGGTGGCGGTCGACGACAGCTTCAGCGTGACGTCCTCGGTACCGAGGTTGCGGTACGTCACCTGCTTGGTGACCGGGGTGTCGTCGGTGTGCGGCCACTGCTGCACCCCGAAGCTCACCGACACCGGGTCGGCGATCACGGTCTGCTTGATGGCCTTGTCGACCTGGATCCGGCCCGAACCCTGCTCGAACGGCGTGTACTTGCCGCCCTTGGTGGACGCGGTCAGCGCGCCCTTGAGCTCGGCGTACGTCCACTCCGGGTGCTGTTGCTTCAGGATCGCGGCGGCGCCCGCGACATGCGGCGTCGCCATCGACGTACCCGAGATGGTCAGGTAGCCGGCCGGCTTCTCGCCGACCTCCTGCTCGATCAGGCTGCCCTTGGCGGACGCGGCGGTGATGTCCACACCGGGCGCGGTGACGTCCGGCTTGATGGCGCCGTCGCCCAGGCGCGGGCCGGTGGAGGAGAAGTCGGCCAGCTTGTCCTTGTCGTCGACGGCGCCGACGGTGAGCGCGGCGTCCGCGCTGCCCGGCGAACCGACCGACTCGGGGCCCGAGTTGCCCGCCGCGATGGCGAACAGCATGCCCTTCTCCTCGGACAGCTTGTTGACCGCCGCCTCCAGCGGGTCCACCTCGGGGGTGTCCATGCCGCCGAGGCTGAGGTTGACGACCTGGGCGCCCTGCTCGGCCGCCCACTCCATGCCGGCGAGGATGCCGGAGTCGTCACCGGAGCCGGTGTCGTCCAGCACCTTGCCGTTCAGGACCTGGGCGCCGGGCGCCACGCCCTTGTACTTGCCGCCGGACTTCGCGCCGGTACCCGCCGCGATGGACGCGACATGCGTGCCGTGGCCGACCTTGTCCTCGGCGGTGGCGGCCGGGGTGAAGTTCTTGGCGGCGATCACCTGGTCCTTGAGGTCCGGGTGAGTGGCGTCAACTCCCGTGTCCAGCACGGCAATCTTCACGCCCTTGCCGTCGTACCCCGCCGACCAGGCCTTCGGGGCGCCGATCTGGGGCACGGACTTGTCGAGCGTGGCCTTGCGGGTGCCGTCGAGCCAGATGTGCGCGATGCCCGAGGCGGTCCGGTCGCCATTGGTGACGGCGTCCCACAGGTCGGGCGTCTCGGTGTACGGCGTCTGCACCGCGTCCGCGTTCAGGGACTTCAGGCTGCGGCGCAGCTCGCCCGACTCACGGACATCGGCCTTGGTGCCGGTGGCGGCGCCCTTGTAGCCGACGATCACCTTCAGGCCCTTGGCCTGCGACTTGCGGGTCGCGGACTTGTTGAGCTCGGTGATGTCGAAGAGGCGCTGGTCGAGCTTTCCGGTCGCGATCAACCGGGCCGCGTCGGCCGGTACGACGAGCGTGTGCCCGTCGGCCTTGCGGACCTGGACGGGTATGTGCTGACGGCCCTTCGCCCGCTCCAGGCCCACGACTTGGCCCTTGGCGTTCACGACGACCCGGTCACCCGTGATGAGGGTGATGCGGTGGTGGGCGGAGAGCTGGGCGGCGGACTCGGTCCGCTGCTCGGGCTTCGCCGACGCCGGGCTGGTCATGCCGGCGGCGAGGGCGACGGCGGCTGCCGTGGCGACGGTGGCCGCGCATGCTCTTTTCACTTGTCTGCGCAAGTTTCCCCCTTGCTGATGTACCGGGTGAATTTCCCCGTTCACCCGGCCGGGGGTGGTCCTGCACAGACGTACGTGCACCCCCCGGTATACGAAGTATGCCGGGGGATGATCAGCGACCTCAATAGACAGGAGACGGACAGAATCGGACTGTTACGAACCGGACTTACAGAGCCGGACTTACGAGCCCGCGTTTTCCTTCACGGAGATCTTTCCCTTGCGGATGGTCGCGAGGCGGGGGGCCTTCTTCGCGATGGACGAATCGTGCGTGACCATGATGAAAGTCAGCCCGAGCTCCTTCCACATACGCTCCAGTACGTCCATGATCTCGTCGCGCATCGACTCGTCGAGATTGCCGGTGGGTTCATCGGCGAGCAGCACCTTGGGCTGCTTGACCAGGGCGCGGGCGATGGCTACGCGCTGCTGCTGACCGCCGGACATCTCCGACGGCAGATGTCCCAGGCGCTCTCCCAGACCCACCGACTTCAGCGCCTCGGCGGCCCGTTCACGGCGCTCCTTCACCTTCGCGCCGAGCGGTACGAGCGCGGTTTCGACGTTCTCCTGTGCGGTCAGGGTGGGGATCAGATTGAAACTCTGGAAGACGAAGCCGATGTTCTCGCTGCGGACGCGGGTCAGTTTGGACTCGGAGAGTTTGGCCAGATCCGTGCCATCCAGAACGACCTCGCCCGAAGTCGGGCGGTCCAGGCCGCCGAGCATCTGGAGAAGGGTGGACTTGCCGCCGCCGGTGGGGCCCTGAATGACGAGGCGGTCCCCGTCGGCGATGGCGAGGTCAACTCCGTCGAGGGCGTGGACTGCTTCTTTGCCTCGGGTGTAGAGCTTGGTGACGTTTCTGAGTTCGTACATTGGGGGCTCCTGGTTCTTGGTCCACCGCGGGCCGGTGGGGGCTGGGTGCGCTCGCGCGGCGGAGCCGCATATCGATACGGCCCCGCGCCCCTGGGGCTACTCGACTCGCCGGAGTGCGTCCGCCGGGCGGAGCCTTGACGCTCGCCAGCCGCCGAACGCGCCCGCGATCAGGCCGCCCGCCACTGCCAGGCCCACCGCCAGGGCGATCGTCGTCGCGCTCACCGGGGCGGTGAGGGCCACTTCCAGGGCGTTCGACGACTGCTGTGCCGCCGGGCCGCCCATGCCGCCGCCGGGGCCGCCGCCACCAGGTCCGCCGCCGAAGCCGCCACCTGTGGAGCCGAGTTGGGCCTCCAGGGTCGGGCTGATCGCCGTCACGGCGTAGGCGCCCGCCAGGCCCACCGCGATGCCGAGGACACCGCCCACCAGGCCGTTGACGACCGCCTCACCGACGACCTGCCGGGTGACCCGGCCCGACTTCCAGCCCAGGGCCTTCAGCGTGCCGAACTCCCGTACCCGGCGCGACACCGCCGAGGAGGTGAGTAGGCCGGCCACCAGGAACGCGGCCGCCAGTACCGCGATCGACAGCCACTTGCCGACGCTGCTCGCGAGGTCCGACGCCGTCGACAGGGAGCCGGACACGGTGTCCGCGAGGTCCGCCGAAGTCGTCACCGTCGTACCGGAGATGTTCTGCTGGATCTCCGACTTCACCGCGTCGATCCGCTGGGAGTCGGTCGCCTTGACGTAGATCGTGGTGACCTTGTTCTTCGAGTCGCTCAGCGTCTGCGCCTGCTTCAGCGGGATGTAGAGGTTGGCCGCCGCGTCCCCGCTCTCCGGGGTTGCGATGCCGATCACCTCGAACTTGGTGCCCTTCACGGTCACCTTGGAGCCGACCTTCAGCTCCTTCTCCTTGGCGTAGGAGGCATCGGCGACTACCACCTTGGCGTTCGTCTCCGACGACTTGAACGTACGACCACTGGTGATCTTCGAGGAGGTCAGCGGGCCGAGCGCGGGCTCGGTGACATCCGTGCCGTAGACCGAGTAGTTGTTGACGTCGAACTCGGCGCCGCCGCCCTCGACCCGGCCCTCGGGGGACTGCATCCCGCCACCGGGACCGCCCTGCTGCTGGCCGCCACCCCCATCCTGCTGGAACTCGCCGCGCCGGAACTGCCCGCTGACCTTGATGACCTGGAGGCTCAGGCCGCCCACCGCGTCCGAGACGCCGTTCTGCGCGCCGACCTTGTCCACGGTCGAGGACGCCAGCGTCTGGAAGCCCTGGACCATGACCCGGTCGCTGCTCTGCTCCTCGTCGGAGTCCTCGTCCTGCGCGTCGAACTCGAAGCGCGGGCGCTCCGGCTGACTGCCCTCGGCGGCGGCCGCCTTGGTGACCGTCATGTCGGTGCCGAGCCCGTAAAGCGACTCCAGGACCTTGTCCTGGGCCTTGCCCATGCCCGAGGACACGGAGTTGACCACGATGACCAGGGCGATGCCCAGCGCGAGACCGGAGGCGACGACGAGGGCCGCCTTTCTGCGGCGGCGCAGCTCGCGCCTCAGGTAGGTGAAGAACATGCGCCGCAAGCTAGGGACGGCGCGTGATGAAGGAATAAGGCCGAAATAAGAGAAGGATGAGAAGGCTGTCCGCGAGCCGGGAAGCGGCTGGATTTTCGCCCAGCGCTGACGCGGGCTCCGACCGCGCCGGAAGAACACCTTCCGTCCGGACTCTGTGTTTGTGTGTCCGCATGACGGCTCACACGGTGGAATACATCCGGTACCGCATTCCCGAGCAGCAGTCGGCGGAGTTCCTGGCCGCCTACACCCGCGCGGCGGCCAGTCTCAAGGCGGCCCCGCAATGCGTCGACTACGAACTGACCCGGTGCGAGGAGGACTTGGAGCACTTCATCCTGCGCATCACCTGGACCTCGACCGAGGACCACATCAAGGGCTTCCGCACCTCTGAGGTGTTCCCCGACTTCCTCGCCGCGATCCGCCCCTACATCGGCAACATCGAGGAGATGCGGCACTATCAGCCGACCGACGTGCGCGGCACGGGCGCGGCGGTGCCGACGCTGTACGACTGGGCGGGCGGCGCCGAGGCGTTCAGCCGCCTGACCACGGCGTTCTACGACCGGGCCCTCAAGGACGAGCTGCTGGCCCCCCTGTTCGAGGGCCTGCACCCGGACCACGCCGAGCATGTCGCCCTCTGGTTCGGCGAGGTCTTCGGCGGCCCGACCGTCTACTCCGACACCCAGGGCGGCCACAACCACATGGTCGCCAAGCACATGGGCCTGGGCGTCAACGAGACCCAGCGCCGCCGCTGGGTCAACCTCATCCAGGACGCGGCGGACGAGGCGGGCCTGCCGACCGACGCCGAGTTCCGCTCGGCCTTCCTCGCCTATGTGGAGTGGGGCACCCGCCTGGCCGTCTACTTCTCCGGCCCCGACGCGCAGGCCCCGGGCGAACAGCCGGTGCCGAAGTGGAACTGGGGGGCGGCGCCGCCGTATCAGGGATGAGCAGCCCTCGTCCTCATCAGGGATGAGTCGCCCCGGTCCCCGCCCGTGTCGCGTCCGTGCCCCAGCTCGCCAGCAGCCGGAGCGCGTCCGCGGACGGGGACCCCGGCTCCGCGTGATACGTGATCAGGTTCTGTTCGGATCCGTCGGCCAGCTGGAACGACTCGAAGGACAGGCTCAGGTCGCCGACCAGCGGATGGCGCAGCGGCTTGACGCCGTAGGTCTTCTCCTTGACGTCGTGCGTGGCCCACAGCCGCCGGAACTCCTCGCTCTTCACGGAGAGTTCGCCGACCAGGGCGGACAGCAGCGGGTCGTCCGGATGGCAGCCCGCGTCCATGCGCAGGAAGCTGACGATGTCGTACGCCTTCTGGTCCCACTCCCTGAACAGCTCGCGGTACTCGGGCCGCAGGAACACCAGCCGCGCCCAGTTCCGTTCCTGCGGCGGCAGTTCGGCCCAGTCGCCGAAGACGGCGGCGGCCATCCGGTTCCAGGCGAGGATGTCGGAGCGGCGACCGGAGATGTACGCGGGGACCGTCTCGATCGAGTCCAGCAGGTACCGTAGCGCCGGACGCACCTGCTGCTGCCGCGCCGCCGGCTTCTTCTTGTGCTGCGTCGGCTTGGCCAGATGCGTCAGATGCGCGTGCTCGGCGTTGCTCAGCCGCAGCGCCCGCGCGATGGAGTCCAGTACCTCCGCCGACACATTGCGGCCGTTGCCCTGTTCGAGGCGGGTGTAGTACGCCACCGACACGCCGGCCAACTGGGCCAGCTCCTCCCGGCGCAGCCCCGGCACCCTGCGGTGCCGCCCGTACACGGGCAGCCCCACGTCCTCCGGCTTCAGCCGGGCGCGCCGGGTGCGCAGGAACTCACTCAGCTCGGCACGCCTGTCCAGGCCGCCGCCGGGCTCCTGGGGGGATGCGGGCTGCTCGTCCATGCGTCCATTATTCCCGGTCGTACGCACACCAGCCTGCCCCCGCCAGTAGTAGGAACAGCAGACGTACGCAAAGCTGTGACCTGGGTGAATGTCGGCGAGCCCGGCAGTGTGGAGGGGTGCCCGGACGGAAGGCAGCCGGGCGCGCAACCCCCTAGGAGAACCCCTCCCATGACCACTGTCGCTGCGTACGCCGCCCCCGCTGCCAAGGCCCCGCTGGAGCGCACCACGATCGAGCGCCGCGCGGTCGGCGAGTTCGATGTGCTGATCGACATCAAGTTCGCCGGAATCTGCCACTCGGACATCCATCAGGCCCGCGAGGGCTGGGGCGAGGCCATCTTCCCGATGGTCCCCGGCCATGAGATCGCGGGCGTGGTCGCCGAGGTCGGATCCGGCGTCACCCGGTACGCCGTCGGTGACCGGGTGGGCGTCGGCTGCATGGTCGACTCCTGCCGTGAGTGCGACAACTGCAAGGCCGGTCTCGAGCAGTACTGCACCGGCGGCGGCATGATCGGCACCTACAACGCCCTCGACAGGAACGGAGAGCCCACCTACGGCGGGTACTCCCACCAGATCGTCGTGGACGAGAACTACGTCGTCCGGATCCCGGACGGACTGTCCCTGGACGTGGCCGCGCCGCTGCTGTGCGCGGGCATCACCACGTACTCCCCGCTCAAGCACTGGAACGCCGGGCCCGGCAAGAAGGTCGCGATCGTCGGCATGGGCGGCCTCGGCCACATGGCCGTCAAGATCGCCCACGCCCTCGGCGCCGAGGTGACGGTCCTGTCGCAGTCCCTGCGCAAGCAGGAGGACGGGCTGAAGCTGGGCGCGGACCACTACTACGCCACCAGCGACCCGAAGACCTTCGAGGAACTGGCCGGCACCTTCGACCTGATCCTCTCCACGGTCTCGGCCCCGCTGAACCTGGACCAGTTCCTGTCGCTGCTCAGGACGGACGGCGCGTTCGTGAACGTCGGCGCCCCCGAGGAGCCCGTCGCGCTCAACCTCTTCTCGGTGATCATGGGCCGCAAGTCCCTCGCCGGCTCCGGCATCGGCGGCATCCAGGAGACCCAGGAGATGCTGGACTTCTGCGCGGAGCACGGCTTCGGCGCGGAGATCGAGCTGATCGCCGCGAGCGAGATCAACGAGGCGTACGAGCGGGTGCTGGCCAGCGATGTCCGGTACCGGTTCGTGATCGATACGGCGACGATCTGAGCCGTGTGCTGTTGTTGTTGAGGGCCCCCGGAGCTTTCCGGGGGCCCTCAGCCGCGCTCGTGCGCCCCCGGTGTGTGCCCGAACGTCCGCCGGAACACCTCGATGAACGCGCTCGCCGACGACCAGCCGCAGGCATGCGCCACGGCGGTCACGGACCGGCCCTCGGCCAGCAGCACCAGCGCGTGGTGCAGCCGCAGTTGGGTGCGCCACTGCGGGAAGGTCATCCCGAGGTCGGCCCGGAAGAGCCGGGACAGGGTCCGCTCACTGGCACCGACCTGCCGGCCGAGCGCGCCGAGCGTGCGGTGGTCGGCCGGGTCCTCGTGCAACAGGGCGCACAGCGCCCGCAGTTGGGGGTGGCCGGGAGCGGGGAGGTGCAGCGGCTGCTGCGGCGAGGCCCGCAACTGGTCGAGCAGCACCGCCCGGAGCCGTCCGCGCTCGGGGCTGTCGTCGTGCGGGGCGCGGGTGTAGGCGAGGATCAGCTCGCGCAGCAGCGGGCCGACGCTCAGCACGGTCGGCGCGTCGAGGCCGAGCGGGTTGTCGGACGCGGGCAGGCCCACGAGATGCAGGTCGAGACCGCCGTACGCCCGATGCGCGTGCACGGTGCCCGCGGGCACCCAGACCGCCCGGGTGGCCGGGGCGACCCAGGACCCGGCGTCGGTGGTGACGGCGAGGACACCGCGGGCGGCGTAGACGATCTGGTGCTCGTCGTGCCGGTGGGCGTCGATGGCCGCGCCCGGGGCGAGGAACTGGGCGCGGGTGGGGGCGGCCGGCTCGTGGCGGATCTGCGTCATTGCCTGGCAGATTATCGAAAGCCCGACAGGGGGCGTCCCGCCGACGATGGCGAGGTGCGAAGGAACAAGTCGATCATTCTGCTGTCGGCCGGGCATGCCTGCGTCGACGTCTACCAGGGCGCCGTCGCCGCCCTCGTCCCCTTCTTCGTGGCCGAGCGCGCCTACTCCTACGCCGCCGCCTCGGGCGTCGTGCTCGCCGCCTCCCTGCTCTCCTCGGTGGCCCAGCCCCTGTTCGGGGCGCTGACCGACCGCCGGCCCCTGCCCTGGCTGCTGCCCGTCAGCACCCTGCTCGGCGGCGCCGGGATCGCGCTGAGCGGACTCGGGGACTCCTACGCGCTGACGCTGGCGCTGGTGGCGCTGTCCGGTCTCGGGGTCGCGGCGTACCACCCGGAATCGGCGCGCGTCGCCCGCCTCGCGTCCCGGGGGAGCCACACCGCCATGGGCTGGTTCTCCCTCGGCGGCACGCTGGGCTTCGCGGCGGCTCCGCTGCTGGTCGCGGCGGTCGTCGCGGGCGGTGGTCTGCGGCTGACCCCGCTGCTGGTGATACCGGCTGTGGTGGGGAGCGTGCTGTGTCTCGTGGCGCTGCGGGCGCTGGCGGAACCGTCGGGGGAGGCGGGAGCGCGGGAGGTGCCGGGAACCGACGACCCCCGCTCCTTCGCCCTCCTGTCCCTGGCCGTGGTCTGTCGCTCGATCACCTTCATCGGCCTCAGCACCTTCATCGCCTTCCACGTCCAGGAACGCACCGGCGGCGGGACGGCGTCCGGCACCGCCGCGCTGTTCGTCCTGTACGCGGGCGGCGCGGTGGGCAGTGTGCTGGGCGGGGCCCTGGCCGAGCGCTGGGACCGGGTCGCCGTGGTGCGCCGCTCGTATCTGCTCACGGTCGTCGCGGTGGCGGGCCTGTTCCTGGTCCCCGGCCCGGCGGTCCACGTCTTCGTGGCCCTGGCGTCGGCGGGCCTGTACGTCCCCTTCTCCCTCCAGGTCACCCTCGGCCAGGACTACCTGCCCACCCGCATCGGCACCGCGGGCGGCATCACCCTCGGCCTGACGGTCAGCGTGGGCGGCCTGACCACCCCGCTGATCGGTGCCGCGGCCGACGCGACATCCCTGCGGACGGCCCTGGCCCCGCTGGCGCTGCTGCCCGCGGTGGGGTGGCTGCTGGTACGGGGACTGCGGGAGCCCCGTACGGCCGCGGCCGCAGTGGCTACTTCTGGAGCGCCTTGATTCCGTCCTGGGCGGCCATGACCAGTTCCAGGCCCCGGGTGTCCTCGGCGGGTTCGCGCATCTGGTTGGTCACGTAGGCGACCACCGAGCGGGTCTCGGGCTCGATCATGACGAGGGAGCCGCCCCAGCCGCCCCAGCCGAAGGTGGAGCCGAACAGGCCGTAGCCGAGGCCCCAGCGGGTCGTCATGCCGAGGGTGCGGTCCTCGCCGTTGAACTGTTCCTGCCGGGCCCGGTCGGCACCGGCCGGTGACAGGAGCCGGGTCGCGCCGACCGAGCCGCCGCAGGCCAGCGCGGACTGGACGAGGGCCACCGAGCGGGCGTTGCCGAAGCCGCTGGCTGCGGGGATCTCGGCGCGGCGCCAGGCGGGGCTGTTGCCGACGCGGACGCGGAGAGCGGGGGTGTGGGGTTCGGTCGGGTCGATGCCGCCGGGCGGGCTGGCCGAGTAGTCCTCGTCCTGGCCCGGGGGCGGGACGCTGAGGGCGACCCGGGTGTCGTGCTCGGCGGACAGGCCGATGTGGAAGTCGGCGCCGAGGGGACCGGCGAACTCGTCGGCGAAGAAGGTGCCCAGGGTGCGGCCGGTGATACGGCGGACGACCTCGCCCACCAGGAAGCCCTGGGTGAGCGAGTGGTAGCCGGCGGCGCTGCCCGGCTCCCAGCGCGGTGCCTGCGCCGCGAGCCGGGAGGTGGCGGTGTCCCAGTCGTACAGATCGGACGGGGCGAGCGGCGGATCCCAGTCGGGCAGCCCGGCGGTGTGCGCGAGCAACTGCCGTACCAGCACCCGCTCCTTCCCGGCCGCCGCGAACTCGGGCCAGTACCGGGCGACGGGCGCGTCCACGTCGAGGGCGCCGCGATCGGCCAGTACGAGGGCGCACAGGGCCGTCATGGTCTTGGTGACGGACCAGACGTTGACGAGGGTGTCCCGCTGCCAGGGCACGCTCCGCCCGGCGTCGGCGTACCCGCCCCACACGTCCACCACCGGCTCGCCGTCCACGTACACGGCGACCGAGCCGCCCGCGTCCCCGCCGTCCAGAAACTCCGCGAGCGTGCTCGGCACGGCGGCGAAGAGATCGTCGTACGCGCCCTGAATGTCGGCCATGCCGCTATGAAGCCCGCACGGCGGGCCGGGGCGCAACCGAATTCCCGGGGTTCTGGTCTTCTCGGGGGCTTGGTCTTCTAGGGCTCCTGGTCCCGCAGGCTGTTGACGGCCACCTGGATCTGGAGCCAGCTCGGGTCGGCGTCGGTCGCGGAGTCCGCCGCGTCCAGATCGGCCGCCGACCAGGTCCGGAACCCGTCGGTCACGACGAGGTGTTCCTCCAGGGCATCGGCCTCGTAGGCGTCCTCGGGGATCTCGGAGGTGCTGTCCAGGAACGCGGCCACGGCGGACTTCGCGGTGTCGGGGTCCGCGGTGCGGCCGGGCGCGGACAGCAGGGCGAGTTCACCGGCTGCGGTGGCGACGAGGAGTTCACCGGCCGCGGTCGCGGTGAGCGCGGTGACCGGCGAGCCGTCGAGGACTTTGTGCTCCTCGCCTTCCTGGCTGTCGAGATCGAGGGCTACGAGCGTCCCCTTCGGCGTGCCCACCCAGAGCACGCCCGGATCGGAGCCGAACGCGAGGTTGTGCCGCGACCAGGCATGCATCCGCTCCAGCCATTCCGGCGGATACGGATACCCCGGGCTGGGGTCGCCGAGGGTGGTCGACAGGACGCGCTCCAGGGAGGGGAAGGCGAAGACGTCCACGGAGTTGTCGTAGGCGTTGCCGCGGATCGCGAAGCGGCGTCCGTCAGCGCTGAACACGGGTTTCTCGTAGCCGTCGCAGTCCAGGATCAGGGCCCGCTGGAGCACCCGTAGCGGAGTGCCCGCGCTGTCCGGACCGTGCTGTACTCGGGCGAAGAGGCCGTGTGTGGCGCCCTGGTCGCTGCTGAAGGTGAGGACGAGCCCGCCTCCCGGGTGCTCGGCGACCCCCGTGTCCCACCACGGCCCGGCCACCACGGCCCCCGTGTCGAGATCGACGGCGTCGGACTGCTCGTAGGAGTCGTCCTCGGCGGCGGCAGGGGGCGAGGCCCAGAGGGTCCGCCCATCGGGACTGAACGCCAGATTCTGATACTCGGCGCCGTCAGGAATCCCGTCGGCGTCGCAGACCCCTTCGGGAGTCCACCTCAGGACCCCTTCCTCGCCCGCGATCAGCAGTTCGGCCCGCTCCGGGTGCCATGCCGGAACAGGAATCCGGCGGTGCCGCTCCCACCCCAGGGCATCGCCGTACGCGTCGGACTCGCCGCCCGCACCCCCGGCCTCGCGCAACTGCCCGGCCCCGAAGTCCCACACCCGCACGGCGGGCCGCTCCGAGTCCAACCCGGCGACCAGAGGAAGCCGCGGATGACACACAAGCCGCTCGACAGGCGCCCCACCACTGGTTCGCGCCCGAGCCAAGATCTCTATGACGGTCACCGCGACACCGTAGCCGTCACCACTGACAAAGCCGGAGACCGCCGGTGCGGAATCGCTCGGAACCGTCGTGCGTTGAGGGCAGTGACCGAGCCGACTGACATTGGAGGGGCCGTAATGGCTGGGCAGACGCAGAGGGCCGTGCTGGCCGGTGGATGTTTCTGGGGGATGGAGGAGCTGATCCGTCGGCTCCCCGGCGTGACGTCGACCCGGGTCGGATACACCGGCGGTGATGTGCCGAACGCGACGTACCGCAACCACGGCACGCACGCGGAGGCCATCGAGATCCTCTACGACCCCGAGCAGACCGATTACCGCGCGCTCCTGGAGTTCTTCTTCCAGATCCACGACCCGAGCACCAAGAACCGGCAGGGCAACGACATCGGGCTCAGCTACCGCTCGGCGATCTACTACGTGGACGACGCGCAGAAGCGGATCGCCGAGGACACGATCGCGGATGTGGACGCCTCCGGACTGTGGCCCGGAAAGGTTGTCACCGAGGTGGAGCCGGTCGGCCCCTTCTGGGAGGCCGAGCCGGAGCACCAGGACTACCTCCAGCGCTACCCGAACGGCTACACCTGCCACTTCCCGCGCCCGGGTTGGCGACTGCCCGCCCGCGCGGAGGGCTGAGCGGGGGACGGCCCCGCGCGATGAGGCGGGGCCGCCCGAGTCTTGCGGCGCTCGGCGCTGGGCGTAGGCGCTGGGCGCTGGGCGTCCGTGCGTCCGTGCGTTCAGTGCGGGAGCGTCGCCGGGCTGCCGCCGTTCGCCTCGTAGCCCGCGACCGCCAGCGCGCGGTACACCGCGAACTCGGCCGCCGGGTCCGCGGACAGCGTCCAGGGCAGGGCGCCGACATGGCCGTCGACGTGTATCAGCTGGTTCATGGCCTCCGCCCAGCGCTCGGCGCGGACCAGGAAGAACACCAGCAGATGGCGGACGTGGGCGAGCATCGGGTCGTCCGCGCGGGCCGAGTGGACCGCGTGCAGCGCGCCGTGGATCGCCTTGGTGACGACCTCGCTCTGGTAGAAGCCGCTGACCAGGTTGACCTCGGGCAGATGCTCGAACACCGCGAACAGCGGCATCGCCGCGAGCAGCGAGCCCTGCGGCGCGCGGGCCGCGGCGGCCTCCGCGAAGCCGTACGCCTGCTCGCGCGAGCCGTGCCACTTCTCGCACCAGTAGTGCAGCGCGGCCAGATGGGCGCCCATGTGGTTCGGCGCGCGGTCCAGGATCTTCAGCCAGACCTGCTCGAACTCCGGCTGGGTGTAGGCGAGGCCACGCGCCACCGACAGCTCGACGATGTACGGGATCGGGTCGCCGGGGGCGAGCAGCGCCGCCTCGCCGCAGGCCGCCCTGGCCTCCTCCATGATGATCCGGAACTCGTCCGTGCCGGGCGTCGCGGTGCGCCAGGCCTGCTGCACCAGGAACTCGGCGTGGACCGCCGCGCCGCCCGCATCCTTGGGCTGCTCGGCCCGCCACACCCGCAGCCACTGTCCGCCTGGCGCGTCACTGACCCCGCCCGGCCGCTGCTGGAGCTCCAGGGAGGCGGCGCCCGCGAAGGCCTGCACCCGCTGCCAGCGCCGTTCGCCGGCGGCCTCGGTGCCCGCGAGGAGCTGCCCGGCCGCGCGATAGTCCTGGCTGCGCTGCACCAGGTCCAGTACGTCCAGCAGGTCCTGGTCGGGACCCGGCATGCGGACGTCCAGCTCCTCCTGCCGTGCGAAGCCGTAGTTCTCGGGGTCCGCGGCGTCCGGGTGGCCCGCCGGGACCTGCTCGATCATGCCCCGGCGGCGGCGCATGAACGGCAGCACCACGAAGCCGATCATGAGCAGTGCCCACAGGACCAAGAGAATCTCCATGCCTCAAGGGTTCCAGACCGCGCTGACAATTGGCCAACCCGGTCCGCGACCTGTGGACAACGGTCTGTGGATAACCGCTCCGTCCGTCATCAGAGCCGTAGGAGCACTACGCTCGTGACCCATGAGCGACAGGCACATCAGTCAGCACTTCGAGACGCTCGCCATCCACGCGGGCAACACGGCGGACCCCCTCACCGGTGCGGTCGTCCCGCCCATCTACCAGGTCTCGACCTACAAGCAGGACGGCGTCGGCGGCCTGCGCGGCGGCTACGAGTACAGCCGTAGCGCCAACCCCACCAGGACCGCCCTGGAAGAGAACCTCGCCGCCCTGGAGGGCGGCCGTCGCGGGCTCGCGTTCGCATCCGGTCTTGCGGCCGAGGACTGCCTGCTGCGTACGCTGCTCAGCCCCGGCGACCACGTGGTCATCCCGAACGACGCGTACGGCGGCACCTTCCGGCTCTTCGCGAAGGTCGTCGCCCGCTGGGGCGTGGAGTGGTCGGTCGCCGACACCAGCGACCCCGCCGCCGTCCGGGCGGCCATCACCCCGAAGACCAAGGCCGTGTGGGTGGAGACCCCCTCCAACCCGCTGCTCGGCATCACCGACATCGCCACGGTCGCCCAGATCGCCCGGGACGCGGGCGCGAAGCTCGTCGTCGACAACACCTTCGCCACGCCCTACCTCCAGCAGCCGCTGTCGCTCGGCGCCGATGTCGTGGTCCACTCCCTGACCAAGTACATGGGCGGTCACTCCGACGTCGTCGGCGGCGCGCTGATCGTGAGCGACGAGGGCCTCGGCGAGGAACTGGCCTTCCATCAGAACGCGATGGGCGCGGTCGCCGGGCCCTTCGACTCCTGGCTCGTGCTGCGCGGCACCAAGACGCTTTCGGTGCGCATGGACCGGCACAGCGAGAACGCCACCAAGGTCGCCGACATGCTCTCCCGGCACGCGCGCGTGACGAAGGTGCTCTACCCGGGGCTGCCCGAGCACCCCGGCCACGAGGTCGCCGCCAAGCAGATGAAGGCGTTCGGCGGCATGGTCTCCTTCCAGGTGGCGGGCGGCGAGGAGGCGGCCGTCGAGGTCTGCAACCGCGCCAAGGTGTTCACGCTCGGCGAGTCCCTCGGCGGTGTCGAGTCGCTGATCGAGCACCCGGGCCGCATGACGCACGCCTCGGCCGCCGGTTCGGCCCTCGAGGTGCCGGCCGATCTCGTCCGCCTGTCCGTGGGCATCGAGAACGTGGAGGACCTGCTGGAGGACCTTCAGCAGGCGCTCGGCTGAGCCCCTTTGCGAGGGTTCACCAGCCGGTGAGCGGTGGAGTCACCTCCGACGGTGGCTCCACCCACGGGCGCGCCATCAGCGCCCACACCACGAACGCCACCGTCGCGGCGAACATCAGCAGCCACATCAGCCGCAGTGCGATCCTGCGGCGGCGCAGCATCCGGCCGCCGCGCCGGACGGCCTCCGCGCACAGATCGGGCGGTACGACCGGTGCGGTGCGCTCCATGATCCGCCGTGCGGCGGCCTCGCGTTCGGACCGGTTCATGGCGTCGCCGCCCTCGCGCGGACGACCGCCGGTGCGGGCCCCCGCGGTGGGTGCAGCAGGGTCGCGGTGGCCCGGTCGCAGATCGTGCGCACCCGCTCGACGGGCAGGCCGAGCAGGGCCGCCGTCTGCTCCTCGGCGACCCCTTCGTACAGCCTGAGCACGAGGATCA
The DNA here is from genome assembly GCF_000349325.1 of Streptomyces davaonensis JCM 4913. GTDB lineage: Bacteria > Actinomycetota > Actinomycetes > Streptomycetales > Streptomycetaceae > Streptomyces > Streptomyces davaonensis. Next base: position 3,899,901 of record NC_020504.1, on the reverse strand, counting down.
GGCGCTCCTGGGGACCGAGCACGGCCAGCGGGCTGTCCGGGTGCGGGCGGGCCCGGCCGAATCCGCCGTACTGGTGCCACGCTCCCCGCGCGTAGCGTCCGGCCAGATACTGACGGGCGTGGTCGTAGGGGTCCTCGCCGCGCAGCCGGTCCCAGCACGCGTACGTATGGGCGAGGGAGAGCGTCAGCAAACGCCGCGCGCGTGGGTTGTCGGCCGGTGCCTCCGCCGTGAGCAGCGTGGCGGTGTGCAGCAGCCGGCCCGCGGCGCCCGCGACGAACGCCCGGAACTCCCGGGCCCGGCGGGCGTCTTGGGACACAAGCCGTTCTCGCACCGCGCCTCCTGCCTGAGGGCGACCCCCTGAGTGGTCGGATCCCGGCCACGTACGGACGTACGCAGGGGACCCGATCTCATATGAGGCCCAGGGGCGGCCCAGGGTCAAGAGTCGGGCGGCACGCGCGTGCGGAGCCGCGGACTCTGCGGATTCAGGAGGCCGGGGTCGGCTCCGCTCCGGGCATGCCGTGGGCGGCCATGCGAGTGGACAGCGCGGTGTTGAAGCGCGTGAGGAGCGTGCAGAAGGCCACGCGCTCCTCCGGCGCCCAGTCGTGTGTCAGCTCGGCCATCAACTGACGCCTGGAGGATCGCACTTCCTCCAGCCGGGACTGCCCGCGCGGGGAGAGCTGAAGCACCACGGCCCGGCCGTCCTCGGGGTGCGAGGTGCGCTTGACGAGCCCGGTGTCGACGAGCGGAGCCACCTGCCGGGTGACCGTCGAGGAGTCGATGCCCATGCTCGCGGCGAGCGCCTTGACCCCCATGGGGCCTTCCTTGTCGAGGCGGTTGAGCAGCAGGTAGGCGGCGCGGTCCATGGAGTTGCGCACCTGCCCCACCCCGCCGAGCCGGGTCTGTTCGGCACGGCGGGCGAACACCGCCACCTCGTGCTGGAGGGTGTCGAGGAGACCGGTGTCACCGACGGTCGACATGTCCATCGACATTTCAGGTGTTGTGGGCATGGCCGGAGGCTCACTTCATGAGGACTGCTGGGTTGGGGGACAGGGTACGCGGCCGGAAGGCGGGCCGTACCTGCGCTGTGAAAACCCGTCTCGGTGGTCGGTCACACCGGCGGCGTTCGAGTGTGAACTGCGAGACTTGAGTCATGAACTACCGCAAGGCCGACCTGTTGCCGCCGGTCACGCTCGACGACGTGCGCGGCGCGCAGAAGATGCTCACGGGTGTGGCGCGGATGACCGCGATGGAGGGCAGCAGGCACCTGTCCCAGCTCGTGGGCGCGCCGGTGCACTTCAAGTGCGAGAACCTCCAGCGGACCGGTTCGTTCAAGCTGCGCGGGGCCTATGTCCGGATCGCCGGGCTGCTGCCGGAGGAGCGGGCCGCCGGTGTCGTGGCGGCCAGCGCGGGCAACCACGCGCAGGGCGTCGCGCTCGCTTCGGCGCTGCTCGGGGTCCGCTCGACCGTGTTCATGCCGAAGGGCGCCCCGCTGCCGAAGATCAGCGCGACCCGGGAGTACGGCGCGGAGGTGCGGCTGCACGGCCAGGTGGTCGACGAGACACTGGCCGCCGCCGAGGAGTACGCGGCCGAGACCGGCGCGGTGTTCATCCACCCCTTCGACCACCCCGACGTCATCGCGGGCCAGGGCACGGTCGGCCTGGAGATCCTGGAGCAGTGCCCGGAGGTGCGCACGATCGTCGTCGGCATCGGCGGCGGCGGTCTCGCGGCCGGTATCGCGGTCGCGGTGAAGGCGCTGCGGCCCGATGTGCGGATCGTGGGAGTGCAGGCGGCGGGCGCCGCCGCGTATCCGCCCTCGCTGGCTGCCGGGCATCCGGTGTCGGTGAAGAACCCGGCGACGATGGCGGACGGTATCAAGGTCGGGCGGCCCGGCGATGTGCCGTTCCGGATCATCGGCGAGCTGCTGGACGAGGTCCGCACGGTCACCGAGGACGAGCTGTCCACAGCCTTGCTGCTCTGTCTGGAACGGGCCAAGCTGGTCGTGGAGCCGGCCGGGGCGAGCCCGGTCGCGGCGCTGCTGAGCGAGCCCGGCGCCTTCGAGGGCCCGGTCGTCGCGGTGCTCTCCGGCGGCAATGTGGACCCGGTGCTGATGGAGCGGGTGCTGCGGCACGGCATGGCGGCGCAGGGCCGCTACCTGGCCGTACGGCTGCGGCTGACGGACCGGCCGGGCGCCCTTGCCACGCTTCTCGGGGTGCTGACCGTGGTCGACGCCAACGTCCTCGACGTGAGCCACGTACGGACCGATCCCCGGCTCGGGCTCACGGAGGCGGAGGTCGAACTGCACCTGGAGACGAAGGGTCCGGCGCACTGCGCCGAGGTCGGCCAGGCGTTGCGCGAGGCCGGTTACACGGTCATCGACTGAGGTCAGCGGCTCGCGTTCACTCGTTCGAGCAAGTGCATTGTGAGACGCGATACATCGCGTTATGGTGTGTGTACGAATCCAGGCTGTGCACATCCAGGCCGACCGAAGATTCCGATTCCCCGACGACGTGGAGACTCATATGCCAGGCGCCATCCATGCCGAAGGTCTGGTGAAGACCTTCGGCGACGTAAGGGCACTGGACGGTGTCGACCTCGATGTGCCCGAGGGCACCGTCCTGGGCCTGCTCGGGCCGAACGGCGCGGGCAAGACCACCACCGTCCGCTGTCTGACGACCCTGCTGCGCCCCGACAGCGGCAAGGCCGTCGTCGCCGGAGTCGACGTGCTCAAGCACCCCGACGCCGTGCGCCGTTCCATCGGTCTGTCCGGCCAGTTCGCGGCGGTCGACGAGTACCTCACCGGCCGCGAGAACCTCCAGATGGTCGGCCGGCTCTACCAGATGAGGGCGAAGGCCGCGAAGGCCCGCGCGCAGGAGCTGCTGGAGCAGTTCGACCTCGCGGACGCCGCCGACCGCCCCACCAAGACCTACTCCGGCGGTATGCGCCGCCGCCTCGACCTCGCCGCCGCCCTGGTGGTCTCGCCGCCCGTGATGTTCATGGACGAGCCGACGACCGGCCTCGACCCGCGCAACCGGCAACTGCTGTGGGAGGTCATCAAGAAGCTCGTCTCCGGCGGGACGACGCTGCTGCTGACCACGCAGTATCTGGAGGAGGCCGATCACCTCGCCCATGACATCGCGGTGGTGGACCACGGCCATGTCATCGCCCAGGGCACCTCCGACCAGCTCAAGGCCCGCACCGGCGGCGAGCGCGTGGAGGTCGTGGTGCACGAGCGCGAGCACATGGCGACGGCCGCGGAGGTGCTCAGCGGCTTCGGCAAGGGCGAGACCACCGTCGAGGATCACATGCGCATGCTCACCGTCCCGGTGACCGGCGGGGCCAAGCTGCTCGCCGAGGTCATCCGCGAGCTGGACACCCGAGGCATCGAGATCGACGACATCGGCCTGCGCCGCCCCACCCTCGACGACGTCTTCCTCTCCCTGACCGGACACATCGCCGAGGAGAAGAACGCCGAGACCGACAAGGAGACAGTCAAATGAGCGCCGTCACCGACGCCGTGCCGGTCATGGCCCCGGCCCATCCACTCGTCCAGTCCGTCCGGGACTCCCTGGTCGTGGCCAAGCGGAACCTGATCCGCATGTCCAGGATCCCCGAGATGATCATTTTCGGGCTGATCCAGCCCATCATGTTCGTGGTGCTGTTCAGCTACGTCTTCGGCGGCTCCATGAACATCGGCGGCACCACCGACTCCCAGGTCTACCGCGAGTTCCTGATGGCCGGCATCTTCGCGCAGACCGTCACCTTCGCCACCGCGGGCGCCGGAGCGGGCATCGCCGACGACATGCACAAGGGCCTCATCGACCGCTTCCGCTCCCTGCCCATGGCCCGCGGCGCGGTCCTCACCGGGCGGACCCTGGCCGACCTGGTGCAGACGGCGCTGACCCTGTTCGTGCTGGCGACAGTCGCCCTGCTGGTCGGCTGGCGCACCCACACCAGCTTCGGCGAGGTGCTCGGCGCCTTCGGACTGCTGCTCCTGCTCGGCTACGCCTTCACCTGGGTCGGCGCCCTGATCGGCCTGTCCGTGCGGACCCCCGAGGCGGCCACCTCGGGCGGACTGATCTGGCTGTTCCCGGTCACGTTCATCTCGAACGCGTTCGTGGACTCCAGCCGCATGACCCCCTGGCTCCAGCACGTCGCCGACTGGAACCCGTTCAGCGCCACGGTCCAGGCCTGCCGCGAGCTCTTCGGCAACCCCGGGGTCTCCACCTCGGACGCCTGGCCCATGCAGCACCCGGTATGGGCGTCGCTGATCTACTCGATCGTGATCGTCGCGCTGTTCCGCACCCTGGCGGTCCGCAAGTACCGCTCGGCCTCGGCGTGACGCGGCGCTCGTCGGCATGACGAAGCCCCCGGCGTCCCGCGGACCGCGCGGACGCCGAGGGCTTCGGCAAGGGCGTGCGGGGCGGCGTCAGCCGCTGTACGGCTCGGCCTTCAGGATCCGCACCGAGGCCTTCTTGCCGTTCGGCAGCTCGTACTCCGCGTCCTCGCCGACCTTGTGGCCGATCACGCCGGCGCCCAGCGGGGACTGCGGGGAGTAGGTCTCGATGTCGGCGCTCGCGTACTCACGCGAGGCGAGCAGGAAGGACAGGGTGTCGTCCTCGTCGCCGTCGAACGCGATCGTCACGACCATGCCGGGCGCGACCTCGCCCTCCGCGGACGTCGGCGCCTCGCCGACCTGCGCGTTCTCGAGAAGCTGGGTCAGCTGGCGCACACGGAGCTCCTGCTTGCCCTGCTCCTCCTTGGCCGCGTGGTACCCGCCGTTCTCGCGCAGGTCCCCCTCCTCGCGCGCGGCCGCGATCTTGGCGGCGATCTCCGTGCGCGCAGGACCAGTAAGGTGCGCAAGCTCGTCCTTGAGCTTGTTGTACGCCTCCTGGGTCAGCCAGGTGACGGACTCGCTGGTCTGGGTCACAGGTGCTCCTCGTCGGTACTGGGAATACAAAGCATCGCCCTACCCAGAAGAATGTTCCCTCTCGGATGGGCGAAACCACGAGCCTAACAATTCAATGGCAGAAGGGGGAGGACATAAGCCATCAGAATTACGTCAACGCAGGTCAGCGTCTACGTATTGCGAGCGATCCGGCCGAGGTCAGTCCGCGTGGCAGCCGAGCAGCTCGGCCGTGGTGCCCTCAGCCCTCGTACGCAGCGTGACGACCTTGTCGATCCGGGTGGCGTCCCCGTCGAAGCGGAAGTCCCCCCGGCCCACCTCGGAGCCGTCCTCCGACTGGGACCGGATCGTGCAGTAGCCGGAGGCGCCGGAGTCCTTGCGGACCTCCAGATGCACCTTGACCGCCTTCTCCGAGAAGTCGTACTCGATGACCTCGGCGCTGATCTTGTTCTGGCCGACGTAGTGATAGCCGAAGTAGCCCACGACCGCCACGAGCAGCGTGCCGAGGACCACGGCGGCGAGCTTGAGCCGACGGTCGGCACGCGCGTCCGAGGAGCGCCCGTAACGGCCCTCGGGCAGTCCTGTGCTCGCCGTGGTCATGATCGTCCTCTCGGCAGGGCCGGGCCCTGGAATTATTCGGCCCCCGATTCGGTCACTATAGAAGCCGCCTTATGCGCCCATGCACACCGGGGCGCCTACCGACGAGGATTGAGTCTTGACTGACCAGCTGCGACTGATGGCCGTCCACGCCCACCCCGACGACGAGTCGAGCAAGGGCGCGGCCACCATGGCGAAGTACGTGTCCGAGGGGGTGGACGTGCTGGTCGTGACCTGCACGGGCGGGGAGCGCGGCTCCATCCTCAACCCCAAGCTCCAGCACGACAAGTACATCGAGGAGCACATCCACGAGGTACGCAAGAAGGAGATGGACGAGGCCCGCGAGATCCTCGGCGTCAAGCAGGAGTGGCTCGGCTTCGTCGACTCCGGCCTGCCCGAGGGCGACCCGCTGCCGCCGCTCCCCGAGGGCTGTTTCGCCCTGGAGGACGTCGACAAGGCGGCCGGTGAGCTGGTGCGGAAGATCCGCGCCTTCCGTCCTCAGGTGATCACCACCTACGACGAGAACGGCGGCTACCCGCACCCCGACCACATCATGACCCACAAGATCTCGATGGTGGCCTTCGAGGGCGCGGCGGACACCGAGAAGTACCCGGAGAGCGAGTTCGGCACCGCGTACCAGCCGCAGAAGCTCTACTACAACCAGGGCTTCAACCGCCCCCGCACCGAGGCGCTGCACCAGGCGATGCTCGACCGCGGCCTGGAGTCGCCGTACGGGGAGTGGCTCGAGCGCTGGGACGAGTTCGAGCGCGCCGAGCGCACGCTGACCACGCACATCCCGTGCGCCGACTTCTTCGAGATCCGCGACAAGGCCCTGATCGCCCACGCCACGCAGATCGACCCCGACGGCGGCTGGTTCCGGGTGCCGATGGAGCTCCAGAAGGCGGTCTGGCCGACGGAGGAGTACGAGCTGGCGAAGTCCCTCGTCGATACCTCCCTCCCCGAGGACGACCTCTTCGCGGGCGTCCGCGACAATGCCTGACATGAGCGCAAGCGCAAGCCTGGCAATGACGCACCTGGCCACCCTCGCCAAGGAGGTCGACGAGGACAAGGTCACCCCCGGTGTCCTCGGCTTCATCGTCTTCGCGGTGATGGCCCTGGCCGTGTGGGGCCTGATGAAGTCGATGAACAAGCACATGGGCAAGGTCGCCTTCACGGAGGCCCCGGACCCGAAGGCGGACGCGCCGCGTGACGCCTCCGGCGACGCCGACAAGGGCTGACCTCAGCGGGCGTGTTCCGCCAGCGACAGCAGCAGATGTGCCGACTCCGGCCGTACGTGGTCGGAGTGGGCGCCGGACCAGCCGCGCCGCCGGACGTACACCTCCGAGGCGTCGACGCTGACGAACCGGTGGTCGAGCACCTCGTGCGGATACGGCTCGCCCGTGCCGCGCATCCGGATCGCGGAGACCGGCGCGGGCGCGGTGCCGATGCCCGCGTGGCCGACCCCCGCCCGCTTCTCGGCAAGCTCATGCCAGAACCCGGTGGCGAGGTCGGCCTGCGCGTAGGTCGCCACGACCGGTCCGTGCAGCGGGGCCTCGTCGAGCGCGCCGAACAGGGTCGCGAAGGCATCCCGCGGCGCGGCCATCTGGAACAGCAGCATCGAGTCCGCGGTGAACGGCCGGTCCGGCGGCCGCGGCATGCTCCAGCCCAGCGTGACAGGCCCCTCGGCCGCCCACTGCACGGCCTCGCACAGGACACGGCACCCGAAGGAGTGCCCGATCAGGTGCAGGTACTGGCCGTCACGAGTGGCGAGTACGGGTGGCGCCGCCGGATCACCGCGGCGGGCGTCGACGTACCCGAGCAGCTGGCCGAGGACCCGGCCCGCGTGGCCGCTGCCCGTGCTCAGGGCATGCGCCCGAGCGCGCATCTTCCGGTACTCACCGATGCCCCGCCGCTTCCCCGAGGGCCAGCACAGCAGGACCGTCCACGGCCGCCACTCGGGCAGCCCGGGATACGCCCCGCGCCGGTACTGCTCGGCCGCGTGCGCCAGCAGACCGTCGACCATGGCGCGGGCGTCCTCGGGCGGGGTGCGCCAGCCGTGTGCGTAGACCAGCAGATCGGTGGCCCATTCCGGCGGAGTCAGCTCCTCGGCGAAGTGGTCGGGGAGCCGGTCGGTGGGTACGGGGCGCAGGCCGTCGGCGGTCTCCTCCAGCAGCCGTCCGTCGGGCCCGAGGCGGACCGTGACGACCTCGTTCATACGGCGGCCTCCTGGTCGGGGGCGCGTTCCAGGCGGGTGTCCATGCCGTGGTGGAGGGCGTAGGCGAAGCCGAGGGGGTTGTGCAGTACGTCGGCGAAGTGGCGGGCGACGGCGTGGGCGATGTCGCCCGCGGTCCCGGTGCCGTGCAGGTAGCGGGTCAGGAACTCCAGCGCGTACTCGGCCGCGAACACCTGCGGCATCTCTATCTGCGGGCCCAGTACGCCCCGGGCGCCCGCGTCGATCAGCGCGCCGCTCAGGAACTTGTGGTCACCGCCGCCTTCGGGGACGCCGGCGTGGCAGGCGTTGAGCACGACGAAGGGTTGGAAGGGGCTTTCGCTGCCGAAACGGCGCCGCCGGTCCTTCACGGTCTGCGCGTCGATGGTCTTGTTGTCGGTCAGCTTCAGGGCGAGGGAGGCGGGCTGGGAGCCGTTGGGGATGAAGTGGCCGTGGCACCAGAAGTACATGAGCTGCTCGCACAGTTCGGCCTCGCCGAGGGCCCTGACCAGTTCGCCGTGCGTCGTGCGCTCCACGAATCGGGTGCCCTTGGCGAGTACGGCGGCGACGTCGGCGGCGCGGGTACGGCCCCTGCGGTCGACGCGGGTGTCGTGGTTGAGGCTGACGGCGGGGATGTCGGGGGCCTCGTGCAGTCCGCCGAGCCAGGGGTACGCGCCGCCGGTCTGCTCGATCTGGTGGCGGTATCCGAGGAAGCGTTGGAACAGCGGATCCAGTCCCTCGCTGCGCGGAAGAAACGCCGGCACGCTCTTCTGCTCCAGGCACACCATCGGCCACGGCACATACAGATCCGAGTCGAAGCGGACGCGCAGTCCGTCGCGGAGCCCGAGGGTCTCGGTGAGGTAGTCGCGGAAGCGTATGACGCGGTCGTCGGCGCTGCCCAGGAGAGTGCCGTAGAGCAACTCCGAGCCGACCAGGGCGAGTTCGTTGACGATGTCGTAGACCTCGGCAGTGGGGCGTTCCCGCAGGTCCACGAGGGTTGCGTACGCGTTCTCGGGCCCGTCGTCCGGCTGATGGTCGACGAAGTGCTCCTTCCACTGCCGACACAACCGGGCCGCAGCCGCGCGTACGTCGGCAGGGCGTACCGCCAGGTCGACACGGTGCTCGGTGCCGTAGATCGAGGGCACGGCGGGGCCGTACAGCCGGGCCCTGACCTTGTCCTCGCCCAGGCTGTCCAGGCATACGGTGACGTCCGGGCCGCGGGTCAGCCGGTCGGGGAGGGCGGTGAAGCCGCGGCTCGGGTCCTGTACGACGTGCACATGGAGTTCGGTGGGCATGCCGGGCTACCGCCCGCGCGGGATGACGGAGTGCGGTGCCGCGTGGCTGCCCGGCTGGTCGTTGTCGAGGATGTCGAGCTCTGTTTCCACTTGTTGCAGGACCGTCCCGGTGCGTTCGAGGGCGATGGTGAACCGGATGCGGTGGGTTCCGGTGCGGTGGGGGGTGAAGTCGAACTCGGCGCCGTGGCCTGCCTGGTGGGAGGGTCGCAGGTGCGCGGACGGCGGTTCGAGGGAGGCCCGGGTCAGGGGGAGGGCGGTGGCGGTGAGCCAGGGGGCGGCTTCCGGGTCGGCCGCCCAGGTGTGGCCCGGCTCCGGGGAGACGCGGAGGAGGAGGCGGGCGGTGGTTCCGGTGGTGGGGGATTCGTCGAGGAGGGTGATGCGGACTCGGCAGCGGGGGCCGTGCGGGCTGAGGTCTTCTTCTGTGACGTCGGGGGTCGAGGTGGTGAGGACGAGGTCGCGGGCGTGGGGCGGGATCTCGTTGAGGAGTCCGTTGAAAGGGGTGTCCCAGAACCTCTCGATGTCCTGGATCAGTTGCGTCGCCCACGGCCGATCGGGCAGGGACTCTGTGAGGCGGGCCCGTGCGTCCGGTGGCGGAGGCGTGTGATCGCGTGCGATCCGGACCGCGCTCACCCAAGAGAGCCCGGCCACGTCGTCCAACGTCCGGAAGTCGGACTGCGCGGTGGACAGGAACGCCGATGACATCGCCGGGCCGGGGACGCGGGCCGCGATCTCCAGGGTTGCCCAGGCCCGCCCGTGTGTGCAGCCGGTTTCGACGAATTCCTGGTGGACGCTGAGCCACTCGGCCACGGGGTCTTCCCGCCAAGGCAGCCTGTCGGGTGGCACCAGCGCCACCCGGTGCCGTGCCCAGGCATGGCCGAGCGCGTCCCAGCACTGTGAGAAGCACTCGCGAGCTTCCTGCCATTCATACTCAGCGTCGCTGTGATGGCCGTCCCCCCACAGCGCGTGCCCCAGCCAGAACTCGGTCCAGCCGACGCCCCGGACGTCCCCCGCGGCCTTGTGCGCCGCGATGGTGCGCTCAGCGGTGAGGCACGCCTCCTCGGTGTCACCGCGCTGTGCCTGGAGCCGGACCCGTTCGGTCTCGATCCAGTTCTGCCCGCGGACGTCTCCGAGAGCGCTCAGCAGTACTTCAGCCTGCCCGAGCAGCTCATCGGCTTCCGCGTTCAGCCCGCGCAGCAGGCTCACCCGAGCCAGCTGAAGCAGCGCCTGACCATGGCCGCGCCGACAGTCGAACGCCCGGTGCAGATCCGCGGAGAACCGCAGGTGACGGGCGGCCTCCTCCACCTTGCCCTGGTCGCACAGCACGGCCCCGCGCACCAGGAGGTTCCAGGCCGCGTGGATGTCCTCCGCCTCGGGTGCCGTACCCAGCGCCGCCAGCGCGGAGTCCAGGTGTCCGGCCGCGTGATGGTTCGCCGCCCTCTCGCGGATGGCGTGCGGCGTGGTGTCGCCGTCGATCAGCGACTGGGCCACGTCCGGCAGGCCCACGCCCCTCGCGACTGCACACAGAGCACGGCGCACCGCCGAGTTCTTCCTCGACCCTCGGTGCAGGGCCACCAGTCGGTGGGCGTCACCGAGGAAGGCGAGGACTGTCGCCAGCGCGTTGATGAACAGGTCTTCCAAGTACTTGGCCCGCAGCCGACGGGTGTCGGCCAGCAGGCGCATGAACTCGTCGATGTGTGCTGCGAATTCATGCGGAGAGAGCGCTTCCAGGGGCTTGTCGTCGGACAGCAGCCGGGGCCGTCCGTCCAGCAGACTGGCCGAATCGTCGACGAGCCGAGTGGCGGCTCCGGCCAGTTCCAGGACCAACTCGTCAGGCGGTGTCACGTGCGCCGGCGGACGGCCCAGCACCGCTTCCCGCACGGGGGCCGGCAGCAGGAACACGTCCTCCGCTTCGCGTGGTTGCTGCACCAGCCCTCGCTGTACCAGACCGGCCATGGCGTTCCGTCGGTCCAGCGGCCAGATCGTCAAGGTCGTGAAGGGGGCGCGGGACGGTCTTGAGGCAAGCGTCTCCAGAAGGAGGCGCTCCTCGGGGGTGCAGCGGTGCAGAGCGAGCTGAACGAGAGCGTCCGGTCGCGTCGCCCCAAGAAGCTCTTCGCGCGGAACTTCGTGCGCCAGCGCTCCGGCGATGCGGACCAGCGACGGCAGCCCGAGTGCGGCCGAGGGGGCTGCAACAGAGTGCGTCTCGGGGTACCGCGAGAAGAGCTCGGTGGCCTCCCGTCCACTGAGAGGCCACACCCTGTGCAGCAGGTCGACCCCCCGCCACCCGCGCTTCTGGTCCGAGGTGACGATCACCGTCAGTCCGACGCAGCCCCGCAACACCTTCAGCAACGGCCGGGCGGCCGACGGGCTCACGTCGTCCAGGACCACGACCCGTTCACGGATGTGCTTGGCGCACTGGTACCGCAGTAATCGGCGGAACACCCGCTCAGGCGCTGTGGCCGCGTGCACGATGGGCTCGCGCGGCGCCCCGCACTCCGCGAGCAGCCGGAGCAGTGTGCCCTGCACGTCCACGGTGCCGCCGAGGCCGAGCCAGTGCACCGGGAGCGGATCCTCGCCCGACTGTCGCCGCTGCTCATCGCCGTGCCACCGTGCCATCACCGCGGCCAGGGCCGACTTGCCGACGCCGGGCGGGCCGTGCAGGACAGCCACGAACGGCGCCCGCCCGCTGACGCCGCCGATGGACAGGTCGTAGAGCAGCGCGCGCAGATCGTCCGCCCGCCCCACGAAGCGGTCCTCCTCGCGGGGCGGCGGAGTAGGCCCCCGCAAATCAAACCCCACCAGACCTCCCAACCACCGAAACCGCCACCCCCATCACCTCCCGAGCATGCCTGCTGGGCACCATCCCCAACCGCCAAGCCTGCCAGCCCGCCTCCAGATTGACGCCCCGTTCCAGCAGAAGCCGGTACGCGCCGACGTACTCCTCCAGCTTCTCGTCCCGTGCCCCATGGCCACCCCGCGCCAACTGCGCCAGCTCCTCCTGGGCCACCGCCGTACCGACCTCGACACCCCCCGGTGCCGCATACGGCAGCAGCGTGCAGCGCAGGAAGCGGGACCAGTCCTCGCCCCGTTGGTCGCCGTAGGACGTGAACAGGGTCGTTGCCTCGTCGCACAGGGCGAGGGCCTGCTGGGTGCGGGCGTTGCCCGCGTCCACCACAGCCAGCTCCAGGCACGTCCAGGCTTCGCCGTGGGCTACGCCGATACGCTGGAAGTCCGCCCGCGCGTCGACCAGGAGCTGGCGGGCGAAGCCCGAGTTGCGCAGGGAACCCGTCTGGGCGGCCCGGAGGTCCCGCGTCGCCCGTGCCGAGTGGTGGCGGGCACACGCCAGGCCGTACACGTCCCGCATGCGGGAGAACATCGTGCGGGAGCGTTCCAGTTCGCGGACCGACTGGTCCAGGTTGCCGGTCTCCTCCAGGGCTTGGCCCAGGTAGTACAACGTCCACGCCTCGCCTCGTGCGTCCTCGTTCTCGCGGTGGCGCGACGCCGCCTGGCGCAGGCCGTCGACCGCGGGGGACGGGTCGCCGTCGACCAGGCGGGCGCGGGCCAGTTGGGTCAGGGCCCAGGCCTCGCCGCGGGCGTCGCGGGTGCGGCCGTACAGGTCGAGGGCCGTGCGCAGTTCGCGTTCCGCGCGCGGTACGTCGCCCATGCGCAGGCCGAGTTGGCCGAGCTGGAAGTGGGCCCAGGCCTCGCCGTGCACGGACTCGCCCGCGCGGTGCAGTTCCAGGGAGCGGGTGAGCAGATCGAGCGCCTCGGAGAGGTGGGCCCGGTCGCGTTCGACCGCCGCCAGCGCGTGCATCGTCCAGGCGCGGTCCGTGGCCAATTGCGGTGGGGCTTGCAGATCCAGCGCCTCGCGGAGCTTTCTCGCCGCCTCCGTCAGCTGGCCCTGGTGGTGCAGGGTGATGCCGAGGGAGCACAGGGCGCGGGCCGCTCCCGCGTCCTGGTGGGCCTCCATGTAGAGGTCGACCACCGACGCCAGCGTCGTCCGCGCCTTGTCCAGTTCGCCGAGCTGGCGTGCCGCGATACCGGTGCGCCACTGCACCGAGCGCATCAGCAGGCCCTGGTCCACCGCCTGGGCCAGTTCGCTGATCTCACCCAGGCGGTACAGGTCGCCGCGCAGCAGGCAGTAGTCGCACAGGGCGCCGAGCAGTTCCAGTACCGCCGACTGATTGACGCCCTCCGCGTGCCGCAGCGCCGAGGTGATGAAGCTGGACTCGTCGTCCAGCCAGCGCAGCGCGTCGTCGAGGGAGGTGAAGCCGTGCGGGCTGAAGCGGTCGGAGCGGGTGGACATGTTGCCGTCGACCAGGCGCAGGACGGAGTCGGCGAGGTCGGCGTAGTTGACGATCAGGCGTTCCTGCGCCGCGGTGCGCTCGGCCGGTTCCTCCTCGTCGAGGAGGCGGGCCAGCGCGAAGGCGCGGACCAGTTCGTGCAGCCGGTAGCGGCTGCCGCGGACGTGGTCGATCAGGCCCGCCTCGGAGAGGGCGGTCAGGTGGCGGCCGGCCTCCGACTCGTCCGTCGCCAGTAGTGCGGCTGCCGCCGCCGCGCCCAGTGAGGCCCGTCCGGCCAGCGCGAGGCGGCGCAGCAGGCGCCGGGCCGGCTCGGACTGGTCGGTGTAGCGCAGCCACAGCACCCGCTCGACCGGTTCGACGGGGCCGTATGCGCCGAGGTCGGTGGCGAGGCGCCGGGGTGAGCGCGGGCCGAGGGAGGAGCCCGCGATGCGCAGGGCGAGGGGGAGTCCGCCGCACAACTGGCGGATGCCGTCGGAGGATTCGGCGTCGTAGGGGCCCGAGGAGTCCTGGGCCACCGCGCCCAGCAGTTCCTCCGCGCCCGCCTCGTCCAGCGGCTCCACCGGAAGCTGGTGCACCCAGGCCACGTGGTCGTCGGGCAGGGCGAGGGGTTCGCGCGAGGTGACCAGGACCAGGCTGTCCGAGCGCTCCGGCAGCAGGGTGCGGATCTGCTCCGGGTCGCAGGCGTCGTCCAGGACGACGGTGACCGGCAGTCCGGTCAGATGCTGGTGGTACAGCTCGCCGAGCCGCTTGACCTGCTGGTCGGGGGCGGTGCGCTCGCGGAAGAGCAGTTGCTCGCGCGGGGCGCCGAGCCGGTTCAGCAGGTGCAGCAGAGCGTCCCGGGTGGACAGCGGCGGCTCGTCCCCGCTGTCGCCGCGCAGGTCCACCACGCAGGCGCCGCGGAACTGGTCCTTCAGATCATGGGCCGCCCGCACCGCGAGCGCCGTACGGCCGCTGCCGGGCGCCCCGTGCAGCACCACCACCGTCGGCCGGGTCTCGGTGCTCGCGCGCGCCGCCTGCACCCACTGCCTGATCCGCCCCAGCTCCTGCCGCCGCCCCGCGAACACCCCGACCGGTTCCGGGAGTTGGCCGAGCGACTGCTCCAGGACGGTACGTCTGCGCGCCGCCGCGCTCTTGTCGGTGCCGCGCAACGGAGGGGCCGTCGACCCCGTCGACGCGCTCAGCACCCGCTGCTGATCGAGGAAGGGCCGGATGCCGCGTACCTCCAGCGCGGTCAGCCAGGCCAGCCGCAACTGCTCGGGCCCGCCGGGCTGTCCGGCCGCCCCGGCCTGGTGGTGCGCGGCGGGCAGATGGGTTCCGGCCACCTTCACCACGGTCGCCACGGCGCCGACCACCCCGGCGGTCACGCCCGCGCCCACCGCCGTACCCATACCGGTGCCCAGCGCCAGGTCGGCGACCGCGGCGGTGATCCCCGCGACACCCGCCACCAGCAGCGGAGTGCCGCCGCCGTCACGGGCGTAGCGCTGGCCGAAGGTGAGCCGGCCGGCCTGCGTCTCGTCCAACGCCCGGGTGTAGGTCTCGTACTCCTCGGCCGCGGTCTGCGCCATGGCGTCCAGCGCGCCCCGCGCCCGGGACAGCAGGACGTTCCCGTCGGTGCGTCCGCCCGAGCGGCGCACCTCTTCCTCCACGGCCCGGGCCAACAGCCGCTCGGCCTCTGTCCGGTGGCTGTCCCGCATGTCACTTCCCCCTCCGGCGGCAACGGCTTTCTTGGTCAAGTGTCCTGCGGACGGGGCGCCGTGGGGAGGGGGCCGGAAGATCGGCGGCTCGGGAGAACGGTCAAGAACCGTCGCAGCGGGGCTCGGTGAGGTAACGCTCCTTGCACCGCCCGCGTGCCGGGTGGCACTGTTCGCATGCTTGAAAGACGTACGGTCACCAGGAACTGCGGGCGGTGGATGGACGAGGGGGCGTTCGACGCCTTTTACGCCGGGAGCGTGGGGCGGCTCATCGGCCAGCTGTACGCCATGACCGGCGACCGTGCCGAGGCACAGGACGTGGTCCAGGAAGCCTTCGTCCGGGCCTGGGAGCACCGGGACCGGCTGGAGAGGGACGGTGCGCCCGAGGCGTGGGTGCGTACCGTCGCGTGGCGGCTGGCGGTCAGCCGGTGGCGGCGGGTGCGTACCTCGCTCTCCTTCGCACGGCGCCAGGGCCCGCCGCCGAACGTGCCGCCGCCGGACACCCACCACGTGCTGCTGGTGCAGGCGCTGCGGCAGATCCCCGCGGCGCAGCGGCGGGCCATCGTGCTCCACCACCTGTGCGATCTGGACGTGAAGCAGGTGGCCGCCGAGACCAACTGCCCCGTCGGTACGGTCAAGGCACAGCTGAGCCGGGGCCGGGCCGCGCTGGCGAGGATTCTCGCCGATACTGAGCTGGATCGACGGGCGGGCCGAGTTTCGGAGGTGGAGCATGGCTGACGAGACCGGCCTGGACGACCGCCTCGCCGAGCTTGCCGCCGAGGGCAGACGGTTCGCCGTGCCGCCGGCCGCGGAACAGATCCGGGCACGCGGCGACCGGCGCCGGCGTCGCAAGCGGGCGGCCCAGGTGTCGGGTGGCGCGCTGCTGGCCGTTGCCGTCGCGGTGGGGGGCCTGTGGCTGGTCGTGCCCGGTCCGGAGGCGGCACCGGCCGCCACGAAGCCGACGTCGTCGCGGAGCGCGTCCCCCTTCGTACCCCCGGCACCGGCCCCGGGTGAGGAGTACGCCAGTGAGATCGGCTACGTGTACGACGCGACGGTGCTGAAGGACGCGGTCCAGGTCACCGTGGAGCAGGTGCGGGCCGAGCGGGGAACGGCCGTACCCACCGGAGTGGTGCACACGTTGACCCTGTCGTCGGAGCTCCCGGTCGAGGTGGAGCAGGTCGCCGGTGGGAAGGCCGGGGACATGCGGCTGGGGGAGCTGGTGGACCGGCTCAGTGGCGAGCCGCGTTGGCTGTTCGCCCTCGACTACGACGGTGAGGGCCGGGTCCAGTCGCTGAGAGAGGCGTCCTGGCTGACCGTCGAGTGAGGTACGCGCCTGCCGACCGGGGATGCCTATCCTGTCCGGATGGGTGCCAGGCAGACCAAGAGCGCGGGACGGCCGCGATCGGCCGGAAAGGACGCCGCCATCCTCCGGGCGGCACTGGAACTGCTCGCCTCGCACGGCTACACCCGGATGAGCCTGGCCCAGGTCGCCGCGGCCGCGGGCGTCAGCAAGTCCACCATTCACCTGCGCTGGAAGACCAAGGCCGACCTGCTCACCGCGGCCCTGGCCGCCGCGCGGATGGTGGACGCACCGCCCCCGAGCGGCGACACCCGCGCCGACCTGACCGCGATCCTTGACGACTTCGCCGCCACCGTGGAGCGCGTCCGCGGCATGGCGCTGATCGGCACCTGCCTCGCCGAAGAGGCCCACACCCCCGAACTCCTGGCCCTGCTGCGGGAGCGCACCGTCCTGCCCCGGCGCGCTCTGCTGTGCCACGTCCTCGAACAGGCCCGCGACCGAGGCGAGATCCGCCCCGACGCCGACCTGGACGCAGCCGTCTCCGTCTTGCTCGGCCCCTTCTACGCCGACTACATGGCCGGCCGCGGCGGTCGCGCCGGCTGGGCCGAGGACGCCGTGGACCTCGTCCTGGCCGGACTGCGTCCCACAGGTCCCTGAACGTTCCACAGGTCCCATGCTTGCCATGGTGCGAGAGCGCGGGTATTGGAATACCGAGCGACTCGGTTTCGTTATTACTCAGGACAGGGCGCACGACCCGCGCCCAGCCCAGCCCGGAAAGGACCCACACGCATGCGTTACGCCGTCCTCGGCACCGGCATCGTCGGCCGGACCATCGCCACCAAGCTCGCCTCCCTGGGGCACGAGGTCGTCATCGGCACCCGCGACCCCCAGGCCACCCTCGCCCGCACGGAACCCGACGGCATGGGCAACCCGCCGTTCGCCACCTGGCACGCCGACCACTCCGCCGTGGCGCTGCGGACCTTCGCCGAGGCCGCCGCCTTCGGTGAGACGGTCGTCGTCACGACCGCAGGCGCGGCCGCCCTCGACGCCCTGACCGCCGCCGATGAGGCGAACCTGGCCGGCAAGGTGCTCATCGACATCTCCAACCCGCTCGACTTCTCCAAGGGCATGCCGCCCTCCCTGAACCCGGTCAACACCGACAGCCTCGGCGAGCAGATCCAACGCGCCTTCCCCGACACGAAGGTCGTCAAGACCCTCAACACCATGAACTGTTTCGTCATGGTCGAACCGAGCCGGGTCGCCGGAGCGCACAACGTCTTCGTCTCCGGCGAGGACGTGGGCGCCAAGAAGCAGGTCACCGAATTGCTGGTGTCGTTCGGCTGGCCCGAGCCCGGTGTCATCGACCTCGGCGGCATCGAGACCGCCCGGGGCACCGAGATGCTGCTGCCCGTCTGGCTCCGCCTGATGGGCGCCCTCGGCCACGCCGACTTCAACTTCCACATCCAGGGCGCCCGCTAGAAGGGCGCCGAAAAACCTGGACGGGGGTGCAACCCGGGGCCGGTGTGGGGCGTAGAGACCGTGTAACCCGACCACACCGGCTTCCAGGAGAACGTTGATCATGTCTGCCGCACGCCGCCGGGCCACCACGCGCCTGCTCACCGTTGTCGCCCTCGGCGCCCTTGTCCTGACCGGGTGCGGCGAGAGCGGCAAGGAGCCGGCGGACCCCACCACACCGGTCGCCGCCACGCCGGACCCCACCACGCCGGACCCGCAGGCGTCGACCAGCAAGAGCCCGTGGGCCGCCACCAAGCAGTTCGTCACCATCGACAAGGCCTGGACCGAGGGCGGAGTGACCCGGCTGTCGGTGCGGCCCGCCCAGAAGGAGGTCAACACCCAGTTCGACACATGGGAGATCACCCCCGGCACGGGGCCCTTCACCACGGTGACCATGACCGAGGACGCCCGGATCCTGCTGACCACCCCGGTGCGCGACGAGGACGCGGCCGGCGCCGGCAAGGCCGAGCCGCTGCCGGCCTCCCAGGCCGAGTTCGTCACCCTGCTGAAGCGACTGGACCCCACCGTCTCCGCGGGCATCGGATACGACCTGAGCTTCGACGGATCCGGTCAGGTGACCAGAGTCCAGTCCCTGTACCGGCCCTGAGCCGCACCCGTTCGTCCCCCGCCCCTGTGGCGCATGGGCGGGGGGAGGGCGGGTGCGCAAGGATGGGGTCATGCCGAACCGACTGGCCCATGAGACGTCTCCGTACCTGCTCCAGCACGCCGACAACCCGGTCGACTGGTGGCCCTGGTCGCAGGAGGCGTTCGAGGAGGCGCGCGGCAGCGGCAAACCCGTGCTGCTCAGCGTCGGGTACGCGAGCTGCCACTGGTGCCATGTGATGGCTCACGAATCCTTCGAGGACGAGGCGACCGCCGCCTACCTCAACGAGCACTTCGTCAACGTCAAGGTCGACCGCGAGGAACGCCCCGACGTGGACGCCGTCTACATGGAGGCCGTACAGGCGGCCACCGGCCAGGGCGGCTGGCCCATGACGGTCTTCCTCACCCCCGATGCCGAGCCCTTCTACTTCGGCACCTACTTCCCGCCCGCCCCCCGCCACGGCATGCCCTCCTTCCGGCAGGTCCTGGAGGGCGTTCAGCAGGCCTGGACCGGGCGGCGGGACGAGGTTGCCGAGGTCGCCGGGAAGATCGTCCGGGATCTCGCCGAGCGGGAGATCTCCTACGGCGACTCGCAGGCGCCCGGTGAGGAGGAGCTGGCGGGGGCGCTGCTCGGGCTCACCCGGGAGTACGACGCGCAGCGCGGTGGGTTCGGGGGCGCGCCGAAGTTCCCGCCGTCCATGGTGATCGAGTTCCTGCTGCGCCATCATGCGCGGACCGGATCCGAGGGCGCCTTGCAGATGGCCGCCGACACCTGCGAGCGGATGGCCCGGGGCGGTATCTACGACCAGCTCGGCGGCGGCTTCGCCCGGTACTCCGTGGACCGCGACTGGGTGGTGCCGCACTTCGAGAAGATGCTCTACGACAACGCGCTGCTGTGCCGGGTCTACGCCCACCTGTGGCGGTCCACCGGGTCCGAGCTGGCCCGGCGCGTCGCGCTGGAGACCGCCGACTTCATGGTCCGGGAACTGCGGACGAACGAGGGCGGGTTCGCCTCGGCGCTCGACGCCGACAGTGATGACGGCACGGGGAAGCATGTCGAGGGCGCCTACTACGTCTGGACCCCGCAGCAGTTTCGTGAGGTCCTCGGGGACGACGCGGAACGCGCCGCCCAGTACTTCGGCGTGACCGAGGAGGGCACCTTCGAGGAAGGCGCTTCCGTCCTCCAACTCCCGCAGCACGAGGGCTTGTTCGTCGCCGAGAAGGTCGCCTCCGTGCGGGAGCGCCTGCTCGCCGCCCGCGCCGAGCGCCCGGCCCCCGGCCGGGACGACAAGGTCGTCGCCGCCTGGAACGGGCTCGCCATCGCCGCGCTGGCCGAGACCGGCGCCTACTTCGACCGCCCCGACCTCGTCGAGGCCGCGGTGTGCGCCGCCGATCTCCTCGTACGGCTGCATCTGGACGAGCACGTCCAGATCGCCCGTACCAGCAAGGACGGGCAGGTCGGGGCGAACGCGGGGGTGCTGGAGGACTACGCCGACGTCGCCGAGGGGTTCCTCGCCCTCGCGTCCGTCACCGGCGAGGGGGTCTGGCTGGAGTTCGCCGGGTTCCTGCTCGACCACGTTCTCGCGCGGTTCGTGGACGAGCGGTCGGGGGCGCTGTACGACACGGCCGTGGATGCCGAACGGCTCATCCGCCGGCCCCAGGACCCGACCGACAACGCCGCCCCCTCCGGTTGGACGGCGGCCGCGGGTGCCCTGTTGAGCTATGCCGCTCAGACCGGCGCCGAGCCTCATCGCGCCGCCGCGGAACGGGCGTTGGGGGTCGTGAAGGCGCTCGGTCCGCGGGTGCCCCGGTTCATCGGCTGGGGGCTCGCCGCCGCGGAGGCCTGGCTCGACGGGCCGAAGGAGGTCGCGGTCGTGGGCCCCGCGCTGGACGACCCGGCCACCCGCGCCCTGCACCGCACGGCACTGCTCGGTATCGCGCCGGGTGCCGTGGTCGCGGCGGGGACTCCGGACAGTGACGAACTTCCGCTGCTCGCCGGACGGCCGCTGGTCGGCGGTGAACCGGCCGCGTACGTCTGCCGTAACTTCACCTGTGACGCCCCGACGACCGACCCGGAACGGCTGCGGGCCGCGCTGAGCGGCTGAGGACGTGCGGCAGGACACGGTCGGGGGCGTTTTCGGGCTGCCCAAATTGCGCGTGTGTTCGGTAAGATCCCGCTAGCCCCCGCACCGTTCCGAAACAAGCTATTTATCGGAACAGCTCCCACGCTTCACACTTCCCCCCTAATCTCTCCACAGTGACGCGACGCGTGTGACTGCCCGTCGCGACAGGGGGCTTGGGGATCTGGGGGGATCTGTTGCTGACGTCTGTCTTCATTGCTGTCGTCTCACTCGCGTTGTTCTGGATGGCCGCGTTCACGCTGTGGTGGCAGATGCACGCCTGGCGCACGCCCGAGGTGCTCGCCTCCACCCGGTTCAGCAGACCGGACGGCGGTGAGCATCTGTCGTTCTCACTGCTGCTGCCGGCCCGGCACGAACAGGCCGTGCTGGACCACACCATCCAGCGGCTGCTGGAGTCGAGCCACACCGACTTCGAGATCATCGTGATCGTCGGCCACGACGACCCGGAGACCACCGCGGTCGCCGAGCGGGCCGCCGCCCGCGACCCGCGCGTGCGGGTCGTCGTCGACACCCACGAGAAGAAAAACAAGCCGAAGGCCATGAACACGGCGCTGCCGCACTGCCGCGGCGACGTCGTCGGGGTGTTCGACGCCGAGGACCAGGTCCACCCGGA
This sequence comes from Streptomyces davaonensis JCM 4913, assembly GCF_000349325.1. Classification (GTDB taxonomy): domain Bacteria; phylum Actinomycetota; class Actinomycetes; order Streptomycetales; family Streptomycetaceae; genus Streptomyces; species Streptomyces davaonensis. The sequence goes on along the minus strand of NC_020504.1, from coordinate 3,878,733 downwards.
GCTGCTCGCCCACGTCGACCACGCCTTCCGCTCCACCGGCGCCGACGTCGTCCAGGGCGGCGTGCAGCTGATCAACTTCCACTCCAGCTGGTACAGCCTGCGCAACTGCCTGGAGTACTTCTTCTGGTTCCGCTCCCGGCTCCACCTGCACGCGCAGAAGGGGTTCATCCCGCTCGGCGGCAACACCGTCTTCGTGCGCACGGACGTGCTCAGGGAGGCCGACGGCTGGGACCCCAACTGCCTTGCGGAGGACTGCGATCTGGGTGTCCGGCTCTCCAGCGTCGGCAAGAAGGTCGTCGTCGCCTACGACTCCGACATGGTGACCAAGGAGGAGACCCCCGGCAGCCTGATGTCGCTGCTCAAGCAGCGCACCCGCTGGAACCAGGGCTTCCTCCAGGTCTACCGGAAGAAGGACTGGAAGCAACTGCCCACCTTCGGGCAGCGGTTGCTGGCCCGCTACACCCTCACCACGCCGTTCCTCCAGGCCTTCACCGGCCTGATCATCCCGCTCAACGTGGCCATCGCGCTCTTCCTCGACGTGCCGGTGTCCATCGCCTTCATCACCTTCCTGCCGGCCGTCACCGCGCTCGTCACCTTCGTCTTCGAGCTCGTCGGACTGCACGACTTCGGCAAGCAGTACGGACTTCGCGTCCGCTTCGTGCACTACCTGAAGCTCATCGTCGGCGGTCCCTTCTACCAGGTGCTGCTCGCCGGTGCCGCGATCCGTGCCGTCTGGCGCGAGCAGCGCGGCCGTAACGACTGGGAGCTGACCACGCATGTCGGCGCACACCTGAACCAGTCCGATGTGACCCGAGAGGACGTCCCCGCGTGACCTCCACCCTCCCCGCGGTGACCTCCGAGGTCCCCGCGCAGCGGCAGCCTGCGCCCGAAGCCGGTCCGGCCGAGCGCCCCGCCCCGCCGAAGCGACTGCGCACCTCCCGGCCCGACCTCCTGCTGTGCGGTGTGCTGCTCGTGGCGATCCTCGTCGTCCAGGGCTGGAACATCGCCGACTACCCCACCCTCAGCGACGACGAGGGCACTTACCTCGCGCAGGCCTGGGCGGTCCAGGAGGGCAAGGGCCTGGCCCACTACACGTACTGGTACGACCACCCGCCGTTCGGCTGGATGCAGATAGCCCTGCTCACCTGGATACCCTCGCTGATCAGCCCCGAGTCGATGACCGTCGGCTCGATGCGGGCCACGATGCTGGTGGTCAGCGGCATCAGCGCGGTCCTGGTGTACGTGCTCGGCCGCCGGCTGGCGCTGCCCCGCTGGGCCGCCGGACTCGGCATGGTCCTGTTCGGGCTCTCCCCGCTCTCCGTGGTCCTCCAGCGGGAGATCTTCCTCGACAACCTCGCCGTGATGTGGACGCTGCTGGCGTTCACCCTCGCCGCCTCCCCGAACCGGCATCTGTGGCACCACTTCGGCGCGGGCATCGCCGCCGCGACCGCGGTGCTGACCAAGGAGACGATGCTGTTCGTCCTCCCGGCGGTCCTGGTCACCATGTGGCGGCACAGCCACCGCGACACCCGTAAGTTCGCGGTGACCGGCGCGATCACCGCCTGCGCCCTGATCGGTCTGTCGTACCCGCTCTTCGCCCTGCTCAAGGGCGAGTTGTTCCCCGGCGCCGGACACGTCTCGCTGTGGGACGGCATCAAGTACCAGATGACCAGGCCCGGTTCGGGCTTCATCCTGGACCAGGGCTCCGGCTCCTACGGCGTCCTCCAGTCGTGGCTCTACTACGACCGGGTGCTGCCCCTCGGCGGACTCGCGGGCGCGCTGCTGCTGCTCGCCACCTGGCGCTGGTCGGTCACCGCCCGCGCCCTCGCCGGGCCCTGCGCGGCGGTCGCCATCCTCGCCCTGGTCGCCATGCGGCCCAGCGGCTATCTGCCGGCGATGTACATCATCCAGGCGCTTCCGTTCCTCGCCCTGGTCCTCGCCGGGGGCACCGCCTCCGTCGCCCATGCCGTCCTGCGCAAGGGGCGTGTGCACAAGGCGGGCCGGTACACCCTCGCCGCCGTCCTCGCGATCGGCGCCGGAGCCTATGTCGTGCCCCGCTGGTACGACGGCGCCCGCACCGCCGTCACCGCCGACGCCAACGCCCCCTACCGGGCGGCGTCGAAGTGGCTCAGCACCGAGGTGGAGCAGCCCGAGAAGACCCGGGTGCTCGTCGACGACGCGCTCTGGCTGGACCTGGTGCACTCCGGATACCGGCCCGGCAACGGCGTCATCTGGTTCTACAAGGCCGACCTCGACCCCGCGGTGACCAAGACGATGCCGCGCGGCTGGCGGGACATCGACTACGTCGTCGCCTCCCCGACGGTACGGCGTGACGCGGACGACCTGCCGAACGTGAAGGCAGCCATGGAGCATTCGAAGCCCGTCGCCGTCTTCGGCAAGGGCGAGGACCGCATCGAGATCCGGCAGATCCAGACCGCGGGAGGCGCCCGATGAGCCAGGAATACACGACCCCCGTTCCGGATCTGGAGGCCTCCGAGGTCCCTGAGCCGGGCGCCGTCACCATCGTCGTGCCGACCTTCAACGAGTCGGCGAACATCCGCGAACTGCTGCACCAGATCACCGAGTCGGTGCCCGCGCGGCTGCCCTGCGAGGTCGTCTTCGTGGACGACTCCACCGACGACACCCCCGAGGTGATCAAGGAGGCGGCGCAGGACTGCCCCTTCCCGGTGGCCGTGATCCACCGGGACGAACCGGCCGGCGGGCTCGGCGGGGCGGTCGTGGAGGGGCTGAAGGCGGCCACCTCCGACTGGATCGTGGTGATGGACGGCGACTGCCAGCATCCGCCGTCCCTGGTACCGGAGTTGGTCGCCACCGGCGAGCGGGCGGGCGCCGAACTCGTCGTCGCCTCCCGGTACATCAAGGGCGGCAGCCGGGCCGGGCTCGCCGGGAGCTACCGGGTCGCCGTCTCCCGCGGGGCGACCTGGCTGACCAAGTCCCTCTTCCCGCGCCGGCTGCACGGCATCAGCGACCCGATGAGCGGCTTCTTCGCGATCCGCCGCCAGGCCGTCACCGCCGACGTCCTCAAGCCCCTCGGCTACAAGATCCTGCTCGAACTCGCCGTCCGCAGCCGCCCCCGCCAGGTCGCCGAGGTGCCGTTCGTCTTCCAGGACCGGTTCGCGGGCGAGTCCAAGTCGACTGCCCAGGAGGGCCTGCGCTTCCTGCGCCACCTGGTCGGACTGCGCACCGCCACCCCGGCCGCCCGCATGATCGGCTTCGGGCTGATCGGCGCCTCCGGCTTCCTGCCGAACCTGCTCGCCCTGTGGATCCTGACCGGCCTCGGCATGCACTACCTGCCCGCCGAGATCGTCGCCAACCAGTTCGGTGTGGCCTGGAACTTCCTGCTCATCGAACATCTGCTGTTCCGCGACCGGCGGCTGCACCGGCGCTGGTGGGACCGCGCCGGACGGTTCGCGCTGCTCGCCAACGCCGATCTGGTGCTGCGCATCCCGCTGATCGCGCTGTTCGTGCACCAGCTCGGCATGGACGCGCTCACCGCCACCGCCGTCGCCCTGGTCACCACCTTCGTCCTGCGCTTCGCCGCCACCGAGGCGCTGGTCTACCTGCCCCGCAGGAAGTCCGGCGGGGAGCAGCACAGGAGCCGCACAGCAAGGAGCACCGCATGAGACACCGACGGAGAACGGCCCTGATCGCGGTGGGCACCCTCACCGCCGGGCTTCTCCTGACCACACCTCAGTCAGCCGCAGCCGCCAACCTGATCAAGAACCCCGGCTTCGAGACCGCGGGCAGCGGCGACATGCCGTACTGCTGGTCCAAGTCCGGCTGGGGCGACAACGACTTCACCTTCGAGACCGTCGGTGACGCCCACTCCGGCTCCAAGGCCATGAAGGTCGAGCTGACCCGCCGTGCCTCGGGCGACCGCAAGGCGCTGATCACCGAGTCCACCGACTGCGCGCCGGTGGTGTCGGCGGGCAAGCAGTACGACCTCGGCCTCTGGTACAAGACGACCACACCGGACGCCAACCTCACCCTGTTCCGGCACGACACCACGGCCGGCTGGCAGTACTGGACCGACCTCAAGACACTGGACATGGCGGGCAGTTGGACCGAGGCCACGGTCCGCACCCCCGAGGTCCCGGCCGGCACCGACCGCATCAGCTGGGGCGTCTCGGTCTACGGCACCGGCTCGGCGACCACCGACGACTACACGATGGAACAGGTCGCCGACGTCACCCCGCCGCCGGACTGCACGGGCACCGCCGAGGAGTGCGCCAACGGCCGCTGGGACGTGCTGCCGGTGCAGAACCCGGTGCGCTCCATGCACTCCGTCGTGCTGCACAACGGCAAGGTGCTGCTGATCGCGGGCTCCGGCAACAGCGAGGAGCTGTTCGAGGCGGGCACCTTCACCTCCGCGGTGTACGACCCGGCCAACGGCACCTACAAGATCGTCCCGACGCCGAAGGACATGTTCTGCGCCGGTCATGTCCAGCTCCAGGACGGCCGGGTGCTGGTGATGAGCGGCAACAAGGGCTACCCCTCGGCGGACGGCACGATCGGCTACCAGGGGTACAAGGACTCGTACATCTTCGACCCCGAGACCGAGACGTACACCAAGACCAACGACATGAACGACGGGCACTGGTACCCGTCGGCGACCGTCCTCGGCAACGGTGACGTGATCTCCTTCGGCGGGCTGAAGGAGGACTCGACCGGTTCGGTGACCGCCGAACTCTGGTCGGACGCCGAGCAGAAGTGGCTGGAGCTCTGGAAGGTCAACCAGACCTGGTCGTACTGGGGTCTGTACCCGTCGATGATCCTCATGCAGGACGGCCGCCTCTTCTACTCCGGCAGCCATGTCTTCGGCAACAACATCCCGGGCACCGGTTCGGCGATCTACGACTACGCCGCCAACTCCGTCACCCAGGTGCCGGGGCTCCAGAACAAGGACGAGCGGGACCAGTCGGCGAGCGTGCTGCTGCCTCCGGCCCAGGACCAGAAGGTGCTGACCCTGGGCGGCGGCAACATCGACTCCAACCCGGACGGCAACCGGCTGACCGACATCATCGACCTCAAGCAGCCGAACCCGACCTACGTGGCCGGGCCGCCGATCCCGCAGGGCACGGTCGACCTCGGCAACGGCCCCGTGCCGGAGACCGGCAACCAGGGCAAGATGTACGTCTCCGCGGTCCTGCTGCCCGACGGCAAGGTGCTGGAGACGGGCGGCGCCCTGCACAACCGGGCCAACCCGGTCTACGAGTCGTCGATCTTCGACCCGGCGACGGAGACCTTCGACCAGGTCGCCGCCGACCCCGAGGCCCGCGGCTACCACTCCTCGGCGTTCCTGCTCCCCGACGGCCGGGTCATGACGACCGGTGACAACCCGGGCAACGGCTCCTGGAACCACAACGTGTCGATCTACACCCCGCCCTATCTCCTCAAGGGCGAGCGTCCGGCGATCACTTCGGTGATCGACACCGAGTGGAACTACGGCGACACGCAGCGGATCACGGTGGACCGTCCCATCGCCAAGGCGGAGCTGATCCGTCCGGCGGCGGTGACGCACTCCTCGGACCCGAACCAGCGCTTCCTAGACCTGCCGCTCTCCGTCGACGGCAACAACATCGACCTGAACGTGACGAGCAACCCCAACCTGGCCCCGCCCGGCTGGTACATGCTCTTCGCGGTCGACGCCAACGGAGTCCCGTCGGTGGCCAAGTGGGTCCACCTCTCAGGACCCGCGGCCCTGAAGGCCACGGACGCCTCGGCCCACGTCCACTCCTTCGCCGACGACCTCTCCGGCAAGGTCACGGGCCCCGGCAAGAAGCGCACCAGGCAGGCGGTCAGCCCGACCGTCTCCGGCTGCGACCGCCACTACGGCTCGGCCAACATCTGCGTCCCGACGAACTTCCCGCCCACCGTCAAGGCGACAACAAAGTCCCGCTGCGACTGGCTCAAGAAGAACGATTACGGCCGCCTGAAGCTCAACGGCACGGACGACCCGCTGAAGCTGGACCCGAACAGGGACGGAACGGCCTGCGGGAAGCGTGACCTCAAGTTGCGTTAGGCGAATTCTGTGAGGGCGCGTTCCACGATGGCCACCAGCTGCTCGTGGTGCGCGCCCTTCCAGTACGCCCGCCCGCACTCCTGACACTGCGCGAACACGTCGTACGACCGCTGCGTGCCCCCATGGAGCTGGTCCGCGACCTCCTCCTTCGTGGCCTCCCTGAGCAGCCCGTTGCAGGCGGTGCAGCGAGTCCAGGGCCGCAGCTCCGGACGGAACCGCTCCAGGACGTCCCGGAGTTGGTCCTCCGGCCGCGTGCTGTAGACATAGGCACCGGCGAACAGCTCACGCCGCCGCAACAACCCCCGATCCCGGCTGAGCATGACCCGCTTCTCGGCGGCCGAGCGCGCGGCAAGAGCCGGATCCCCGATGTCCATGGACTCGTACGCCGTGTCCACCCCGAGCAGCCGCAGGCGCCGCGCCAACGTGCCCAGGTGGACGTCGAGCAGGAAGGACAGGGGAGCGCCGGGCACCCGCTGGGGTCGTTCGACGGCCCGCACCCGCACCGCGTCGCCCGCTCCTGCGACGTACGACGCGGGCACCTCGCGGCCGTTCACCTCCAGCGTCCCGACCTCGGTGAGGGGCACGCCGAGGGACTCCACGACATGGCCGAGGGAGGAGACTCCGTCGGTGGTCAGCGCGGTGGCGCCCACGCGGCGTCCGTGCGGGACGAACAGGGCCAGTTCGGGGGCTACTTCGAGGTGGATCTCCGGTCCGGTCACGCGGTCAGGATGCCATGGGGGAGCGGCCCGGGTTCAGGGCTTTTCCGGGGGCAGGCCGTGCTCCATGACAGCCAGCGCGCGGTTCAGCAGCTCGCCGAGGTCGTCGCGGAAGTCGTGCTCCGCCCAGTACTGGGTGATCTCCGAGAGGCCGCCGATGAGGGACATCGTGTAGATACGGACCTCCAGGCTCTCCGGGTCCCGGCCGGTGCGCTCGGCGATGGCCTGGGTGAGCATCTTCCCGGTGACCGACATGGTCTCCAGCATCCGGGAGCGCACCGCGGGCACCTGGACCATCAGATGGGACCGCAGCTTCAGGACGTCCAGGTCCTCCGCGAGCCCGATGCCGACGGCCTTGGTCATCACATGCCGCAGCGTCTCCATCCACGGCTCGTCGGCCGGCCGCTTGCGGATCTCCTCCATCAGCAGCGGGTCGAACTCGTCGGTGAGGACGATGTCCTCCTTGGTCGGGAAGTAGCGGAAGACCGTGGACGGCGACACCTCGGCCCGCTCGGCGATCTGCTCGACGGTGGTGGCGTCGTAGCCCTGTTCCCGGATCAGCGCGTACGTCGCGCTCCGGATCGCCGTCCGGGTCCTGATCTTCTTCCGCTCCCGCAGTCCCAGGTGGGAGAGGTCGGCGGAGGTGGTGCGTGCGGCCGTCATGCAGGTCATTGTCGGGCATCGGCCGAGTCGGGGACCAACTCCCCGGTGTCGGTCTTGGTGTCGGTCCTGGCGTCGGTCAGGAACACCGCGGCCAGCAGCGCGGCCACCAGGGAGGCGACGGCGCAGACCAGCAGCACCACGCCCATGCCGTGTACATAGGCGCTGTTCGCGGAGGCCACCAGATCGGCGGCGCCGGTGCGTTCGGCGACGATGTGGGCGGTGACCACGGACTCCCCGGCGGTGTCGGCGGCGCCCGCGGGCAGCCCGGTGACGTCGAGCCGGTCGCGGAAGACCCCGGCTAGCAGGCTGCCGAGCAGGGCGATGCCGACGGCGCCGCCGACCTGGCGGAGCGTCATCAGCAGCCCGGAGCCGGATCCGGCCCGGTCCGCGGGCAGGGTGCCGAGGGCCGCGTCCATGGCCGGGACCACCGCGAGCCCGAACCCGAGCCCGGCGACCGACAGCCACAGCGCGGTGAAGCCGTAGCCGGACTCCACCGTCGTACGGCTGCCCAGCAGCGCGGCGAAGGCCAGCACCGCAAGTCCCGCGCTCACCACCGTGCGCGCCCCGAACCGGGCCACGACCGGCTGGGCGGCCCGCGCGGCGACCAGCAGTCCGCCCATCATCGGCAGCAGGCGTACGCCGGTGCCGAGGGCGTCGTGGCCGAGGACGGCCTGGAGGTAGGGCGGCAGCACGAACAGCAGGCCGGACAGCACGAACATCACCAGCGTCGCGGCGAGGGTGTTGAACAGGAAGCCGCGGTGGGCGAGGAGCGTCATGTCGAGCATGGGGCGCGCGGCCCGCCGCTCGCGCAGCACCAGCGCGGTGATCAGCAGGACGGCCCCGGCGAGCATGCCCAGCACCAGAGGGTCGGCCCAGCCGCGCACCGGGGCCTCGATGATCGCGTAGACCAGGGCTCCGAGACCGGTCGCCGTCAGCGCGGTGGAGACGGTGTCGACCTTGGGAGAGGCGGGGTCCCGGGTCTCCGGCAGCAGGAACACGCAGGCGGTGATGCCGAGCGCGGCCATCGGGACGTTGACCAGGAAGACCGAGCCCCACCAGAAGTGGTCCAGCAGCCAGCCGCCGATGATCGGGCCGAGCGGCAGGCCGAGCGCGGAGGCGGCGGACATCACGCCGACGGCCTTGGTGCGCTCCTCGGGGGCGAACAGCGAGGGCAGCACGGACAGCGCTAGCGGGGTGACCAGGGCGGCGCCGACGCCCATGACCGCGCGGGCGGCGATCACCGTGTCCACGTCCCCGGCGAGGGCGCCCGCGGCGGAACCGGCCAGGAAGATCCCGAGTCCGGTGATCAGCATCCGGCGCCGGCCGAACCGGTCGCCGAGCAGTCCGGCGGGGAGCATCAGCGCCGCGAAGACGACGACGTACGCGTCCGCCATCCATTGCTGCTGACCGGTGGTGGCGCCGAGGTCGGCGGCCATGGTCGGCAGCGCCACGTTGAGGATCGTCATGTCGAAGCCCAGGGTCAGCATGCTCGCGACCAGGGCGGAGAGGGCCCACCAGCGGCGGGGGTCCGGAGTGACAGTAGCCATGAAATGAGAGTAACTCTCAAAAGGTGCTCACTGTCAAACGTGTGTGGGCATGAAAAAGGGCCACGGTCGCTCGAACCGTGGCCCTCGCTCTGCCGGAGGCGGGTCAGCCGTGCTGGTACGCCACCAGGGAGATGCCGACGTAGTGCACGACGAAGGCAGCCAGGGTGAAGGAGTGGAAGACCTCGTGGAAGCCGAACCAACGCGGTGACGGGTTCGGGCGCTTGATGCCGTAGATCACGCCGCCCGCGCTGTAGAGGAGACCGCCGACGATCACCAGGACCAGCACCGCGATGCCGCCCGTGCGCATGAAGTCGGGCAGGAAGAAGACGGCCGCCCAGCCCATGGCGATGTAGCAGGGGGTGTAGAGCCAGCGCGGGGCGCCGACCCAGAAGACCCGGAAGACGATGCCCGCCGCCGCGGCCGCCCAGATCCCCCACAGCAGCCACTGCCCCTTCGCGCCCGGCAGGAGCAGCAGGGTCAGCGGGGTGTAGGTGCCCGCGATGATCAGGAAGATGTTGGCGTGATCGAGCCGGCGCAGGATGCCGTCCATGCGCGGGCTCCAGTTGCCCCGGTGGTACAGCGCGCTCACGCCGAACAGCAGGCAGGCCGTGAGGACGTAGATCCCGCAGGCCATGCGTCCTCTGGAGGAGTCCGCGAGGGCGGTCAGCACCAGACCCGCGACGAGTACGGCCGGAAACATGCCGAGATGCAGCCAGCCCCGGAGCTTGGGCTTGACCGGATGCGGCAGGGAGAGCGCGACGGGACCGCGGCCGGATGCCGCGAGGTCCGTGGGCGCGTCGGGGACGGACGCAGTCATAGGCCGAATCGTACCTACGGAACCGTAGGTTACGTATCAGTCCGGACAGCAAGAGTGGCCATCATCTCACGGGAGTTGACGCCTGAACGGCTTCCGGCTGAAGCGGACGTGGCCGGTCTCACGCTCGCTCACCTGTGACGCCCTCTGGACATATGCGCACTCCCGTCGGATGATCAAATGAGTGCGGTCGGCACCGGATGAGCGCCAGGTACCCCTCTGGCAAGCATCCGGGTCGCAGCCCCCACGGGGCCTCCAACAAAAAATCCCTCATTTAGGAGCAATCGTGGCGCGCGACAACGCGGCTCCCTCCGTCGTTCCCACCAACCACCAGGAACTGATCTCGTGGGTGAACGAGATCGCCGAACTGACCCAGCCGGACAACGTGGTCTGGTGCGACGGTTCCGAGGCCGAGTACGAGCGCCTGTGCGGGGAGCTCGTGGCGAAGGGCACCTTCAAGAAGCTCGACCCGATCAAGCGCCCCAACTCCTACTACGCGGCCTCCGACCCGACCGACGTCGCGCGCGTCGAGGACCGCACCTTCATCTGCTCCGAGAAGGAGGAGGACGCGGGCCCCACCAACCACTGGATGGCCCCTGCGGAGATGCGTGAGGTCTTCTCCGGCGAGCAGGGCGTCTTCCGCGGCTCGATGCGCGGCCGGACCATGTACGTCGTCCCGTTCTGCATGGGCCCGCTCGGCTCCAAGCTGTCCGCGATCGGCGTGGAGATCACCGACTCCGCCTATGTCGCCGTCTCCATGCGCACCATGACCCGCATGGGACAGACCGTCCTCGACGAACTCGGTGACGACGGCTTCTTCGTGAAGGCCGTGCACAGTGTCGGCGCGCCCCTGGAGGCCGGCGAGGCGGACGTCCCGTGGCCGTGCAACCAGACCAAGTACATCTCCCACTTCCCGGAGTCCCGCGAGATCTGGTCCTACGGCTCCGGCTACGGCGGCAACGCCCTGCTCGGCAAGAAGTGCTACGCCCTGCGCATCGCGTCGGTGATGGCGCGCGACGAGGGCTGGCTGGCCGAGCACATGCTGATCCTCAAGCTCACGCCCCCGCAGGGCGAGTCCAAGTACGTCGCCGCCGCCTTCCCGTCCGCCTGTGGCAAGACCAACCTCGCCATGCTGGAGCCCACGGTCTCCGGCTGGACGGTGGAGACCATCGGCGACGACATCGCCTGGATGCGCTTCGGCGAGGACGGCCGCCTGTACGCCATCAACCCCGAGGCCGGCTTCTTCGGCGTCGCGCCCGGCACCGGTGAGCACACCAACGCCAACGCGATGAAGACGCTGTGGGGCAACTCGGTCTTCACCAACGTGGCGCTCACCGACGACGGCGACGTGTGGTGGGAGGGCATGACGGAGGAGACCCCGGCGCACCTGACGGACTGGAAGGGCAAGGAGTGGACGCCCGCGTCGGAGACGCCCGCCGCCCACCCCAACGCCCGCTTCACCACCCCCGCCTCGCAGTGCCCGATCATCGCGCCCGAGTGGGAGGACCCCAAGGGCGTGCCGATCTCCGCGATCCTCTTCGGCGGGCGCCGCGCCACCGCCGTACCGCTGGTGACGGAGTCCTTCGACTGGAACCACGGTGTCTTCCTCGGCGCCAACGTCGCCTCCGAGAAGACCGCCGCCGCCGAGGGCAAGGTCGGCGAGCTGCGTCGCGACCCGTTCGCCATGCTGCCGTTCTGCGGCTACAACATGGGCGACTACATGGGCCACTGGGTCGAGGTCGCCAAGGACAAGGACGCCACGAAGCTCCCGAAGATCTACTACGTCAACTGGTTCCGCAAGAACGACGAGGGCAAGTTCGTCTGGCCCGGGTTCGGCGAGAACAGCCGCGTCCTGAAGTGGATCGTGGAGCGCCTGGACGGCAAGGCGGCGGGCGTCGAGACCCCGATCGGCATCCTGCCGACCAAGGACGCGCTCGACACCGACGGCCTCGAACTGGCCGACTCCGACCTCGACTTCCTGCTCACCGTCGACAAGGAGATCTGGCGCGAGGAGGCCGCCCTGGTCCCCGACCACCTCAACACCTTCGGCGACCACACCCCGAAGGAGCTGTGGGACGAGTACCACGCGCTGGTGAAGCGCCTGGGCTAGTCCCCTCACGAACCCCCGCGGCCGGCCTCCGATGGGAGCCCTGACCAGTGATCGTCACAGGTCGGTCGCGGGCGGCGGCACGAAGTCACGAACCCGGCCCCGCACAACGGCGTGCGGGGCCGTGCTGCGCGCTCCCCCGCGGGGATGGAATTCCTGCGTCCGGTGAGGGCAACGCCGCTCGTGGCGAGCGCCGGTGGGCGGTCGGCCGGCGGAAGGCTGGCGCCCATGCGCACACCTCATGCACGACGGGCATGGCGCCGTGGCCGAACCGTCCTGGCCCGCGCCGGGACCGTCGCGGCGACCGTACTGGCCCTCGTCCTGACCCTTCCCGGCACCGCGACCGCGGCCCCCGGCGACCTCGATCCCACCTTCAGCGGCGACGGCCGGGTCCTCACCGACTTCGCCGACGACGATCAGGCCTACGACGTCGCGGTGCAGTCCGACGGGAAGATCCTCTCCGTCGGCGCCTCCACCGACTACTCGGTGCTGGAGGGCCGCTGGGCGCTGACCCGGCACAACGCCGACGGCACCCCGGACACCGGCTTCGGCGACGGCGGCACGGTGACGACCGCCATCAACAACATGGAGCCGGACCTCCAGTGGAGCGAGGCCAACGCCGTGGCGGTGCAGCCCGACGGCCGGATCGTCGTGGCGGGCTACAGCTGGCGCGGCTACGAGAACTGCTGCTGGTTCACGGTGGCCCGGTACAACGGCGACGGCAGCCTGGACGACACCTTCAGCGGTGACGGCCGGTACTTCGCCGACATCGACGGTCCCACCGAGGCCCGCGACGTGGCGATCGACTCGGCCGGCCGGATCGTCGCGGCCGGTTACACCGGGGGCGAGGTGGCGGTGCTGCGCCTCAACGGGGACGGCACCCCGGACACCTCGTTCGGCGGTGACGGCACGGTGACCGCCGACCCGTCACCGGAGCCCGGCGAGGCAGGCGGCGGGGCCCGCGCCATGGTCCTCCAGTCCGACGGGAAGATCGTCGTCGGAGGCGATGTCGGCTCGACCCGCTTCGACTTCTCGCTGATGCGCTTCAACACCGACGGCAGCCTGGACACGAGCTTCGACGGCGACGGCATGGTCCGCACCGACTTCGGCGACTACGAGACCGTGGAGGGGCTCGCGCTCCAGTCCGACGGGAAGATCGTGGCCGCCGGGGGCGACAGCCTGGCCCGCTACACCACCAACGGCTCCCTGGACACCGGCTTCGACGGCGACGGCAAGGTCGTCGTCTCCGGAGGCGCGGCCTGGGACATGGCGCTCCAGCCGGCCGACGGCCGGATCGTCCTCGCCGGGAGCAACGGCGCCGGCGGCAACTTCGCCGTCCTGCGCTACAACACCGACGGCAGCCAGGACACCGGCTTCGGCACCGGGGGCGTCGCCACCGCGGACTTCGGCGGCGGCGACACCGCCCGGGGCGTGGTCGTCCAGTCCGACGGGAAGATCGTCGCCGCCGGACGGGGCGGGGACGAAGGCGACTTCGCGCTGGCCCGCTTCGAGGGCGGCGGCAGCACGCCCCCGCCGCCGACCGGCGTGGACCTGGCGGTGTCGAAGTCCGGCCCCGGCACGGTCAGCATCGGCGACCGGGCCACCTACACGGTGACCGTCACCAACAACGGCTCGACCACGGCGACCGGAGTCTCCCTCACCGACACCCTCACCGGCCCCGCCCGCACCGTCATCTCGGCGACGGCCACCCAGGGCACCTGCACCACCGCCGTGACCTGCACCCTCGGCAGCCTCGCCGCGGGCGCCCAGGCCGTCGTGACCGTCGTCGCCGAGCCCCGCGCCACCGGCACCCTCACCCAGCGCGCCACCGTCACCGGCACCCAGTCCGACCCGGTCGGCGGCAACGACACGGCCACGATCACCACCACCGTCAACAACGCCCGCGGCTGCACCCGCATCGGCACCAGCGGCAACGACAGCATCACCGGCACCTTCGGCACCGACGTCATCTGCTCCCTCGGCGGCGACGACAGCGTCAACGCGGGCGGCGGCAACGACACCGTCCACGGCGGCTTCGGCAACGACCGGCTCGACGGCGGCTCCGGCAACGACACCCTCAACGGCGGCGCGGGCAACGACAACCTGATCGGCAACTACGGCTCCGACAACCTCAACACCGTCGACAGCGTCTCCGGCAACGACACCGCCAACGGCGGCCCGAACACGGACGCCTGCACCACGGATCCGGGAGACATCCGTATCAGTTGTCCCTGATTCAAGGTCTCTCCACGCGCCCACTTGATCACGGGATCTTCACCACTGTTACATGGGAGACACACGGGCCTCACCGCTCCCGGTGAGGCCCAACCATGCCTGTGGGGGGCACAGTTGAATACCGCACACCGTCCCAGACGCCTCGCGGCCACGGCTCTCGCCGCCGCACTCGCCGGGACCGGTCTCACCGTCGCCGCCGCGCCCGCGGCGCACGCCGCGGCCTCCGACGCCGTGATCAAGCTGCCGATCTACTCCTTCTCGGCGCTGGCCGTGGACAACGTCCACCAGCAAGTCTTCGTCGCCGACAGCAACACGAGCTACTACACCAACTCCGGCACCATCGCCGTCTACAACTTCGCGGGCGAGCGGCTGACGACGATCACCACCAACCAGAAGCACGTCTCGGGGCTGGCGCTCAACGACGACAGCAGCAAGCTGTACATCGGACTGCGCGACCGCATCGACGCCGTCGACACCACCACGTACGCCACGACGGTCGTCGCCGGCACGTACACCGACACCTGCGGCCGCGATCTCGCCCACTCCGGCGGCCAGTTGTACTTCACCACGCCGTACGCGCAGTACACCGGAGAGTGCCACAGCTCCGGGACCTACGTGGACTCCCTGATCAACGGCGTTCATCAGCGCACCAACTGGAACGACTACGGCGACCTCCAGCTGGAGTCCGGTCCCGGCGACCGGATGCTCATGGGCCAGCCGCGCAACTCGGGTGCGCCCAACCCGTTCGTCGCGGTGTTCGACACCAGCGGCGACAGCCTCGTCCGCAACGCCGCCCGCCGCTTCGCCGACAGCGAGGGCAAGGGCGCCATGGACTTCAAGGACATGGCGTTCTCCCCGGACGGCAGCAAGGTCGCCGTGGCCGACGCCGCCTTCGGCACCCGGCTGCTGAACACCGACGACCTGTCCGACGCCCCGGCCGGCTACCAGCCGCTCCCGTCGGGCGCCGCCGCCAGCTCGGTCGCCTTCAGCGGGGACGGCAGGTACATCGCGCGCGGCGCCTCGGCGACCGGCGCCACCCCCGACCTGCTGGTGCAGCCCGCCGACCCGGGCGACTCCACGGCCCCGCTGGAGTTCGTCTTCGAGGGCAGCATGGACGGTGACCGGGTCGTGCCGCGCGGCACGGAGTGGTCCGCGGACGGCTCCCGCCTGTTCACGGTCACCACCAACACCGCGGGCAGCCAGTACTGGCTGCACATCATCCAGCCCCCGGCCGTCCAGTACGACGTACGCCTGGGCGAAACGTTCACGCACAGCCCCGCCCAGGCCGTCGCGGGCGAGCCGCTGTCCGTGCGCGGGCGTCTGGAGTACGACGGACCCGCGCCCGCGGAGCCGATGAGGGTCAAGGCGACCCGTACGGACGCCAACGGCACCCACGACCTCGGCACGTTCACCGTCAAGGAGGACGGCTCCTACACCGTCCTCGACGAGCCCGACCTGGTCGGGGACGCCACCTACACCGTCTCCTACCTCGGAGACCTCACCCACCGTCCCGCCACCGACGTCACCCACACGGTGTCCGTCGGCAAGGCGGCCAGCTCGATCGCGCTCACCGCCCCGGCGGAGGCCTCGATCAGCGGCGGTGTCGAGATCACCGGCACCTTCACCGCCCAGGGCAAGGCGCTCCCCGAGCGCGCGGTGCTGAAGGTCGAGCGCACCGACCGGCTCGGCACCGGCACCCTGTCCTCGGTGACGGTCGCCGCGGACGGCACCTTCACCATCAACGACATCCCCCGCACCCGGCGGGAGACGACGTACAAGGTGACCTGGCCGGGCGACGACCTGCACACGTCCTCGACCGCCTCGGCGGAGGTCTACGTCACGCGCTGACCCCCCAGGGCCTGTCGTCAGATCCCCGCCTGCCCGGCGACGCCTGGCACGCACGCTCGCCGCGTTGCCGGACCGCCCACGTGGCTCCGCCACGAGGGCACTCCGGCGCCTTGCGATCGCACGCACCAGGCGCCGCCGGGCCCGCCCTTCGGGCGGACGACGGGGATCTGACGACAGGCCCTAGCCCCCGCCCCGGTCCTCCAGGTACCGGGTGTGGGTCTCCTGGCGGCGGGCCTCCGTGTCCCGGAGGGTCGCCGCCAGGGACTCGGCCTCCTGCTGGAGCAGGCCGAGCTGGCGCTCCAGATGGCGTTCCGGCGGTTCCTGGCCCGGAGTCAGACGGGTCCACCAGCGCGCCCGCACATAGCTGTCGACTGCCTCGGGGAGGTCCTGCCGCACCGTCCGGGACAGGGCGTGCAGGCCCTCCGGGTCCTGGGCGAGCAACTGGGTGGACCAGCCGGGGGCGAGCAGCGCGGTCAGCAGGTTCGTCAGCTCGGTGAGCCGGCCGGCGGCGGCCGGGGACAGCTCCACCTCCATCAGATACCCGCTCAGCTTCTCGAAGTCGCCGCGCAGCTCGTCGAGTTGGGCCGACGGATCCGGGAAGTCGGGCGGCGCGGGCCGCTCCGGCGGGGCGATCAGCGCGCCCGCGCCGTACAGCCCCGCCACGACGACCGGCCAGTACGCGCCCGCCACCCCGGCGAAGGTCAGCCCGACCCCGGCCAGCCCGCACACGCTGCCCGCGATGTTCTTGCGTGACTCCAGGTACTTACTGATAGCCACGGATCTCCTCGAAGGCGCCGTCCAGCGAGCCCTGTTGGGCGTCGAAGAGACGGCCACCGGTCAGGTCGGCGATGTGCTCCAGCTCGGACCGGTCGGAGTCGCCGAAGACGATGGGGAAGACAGGGGTGGTGCGCTGCTCGCGGTCGAGACCGGCATAGAAGACGTCGAACTCGCCCGCCTCGGCGCCCGCGGTGTTCTCGCCGTCCGTCATCAGCACGATCGAGGTGAACGCCTCCTGGTCGGCGCCGAGATGGTCGTAGGCCTTCTCCAGGGACGTGTAGATCGCGGTGTCGCCCTCGGCGGTCAGCGCCTCGGTGTCCTTGCGGATCCCCTCCAGGCCCGCATCCGGGTCGGCGGGGTCCACGACATGGGTGCGCACGCTCTTCACGGCGGAGCCGAACGGCATCAGCGTCACCTCCTCGCGTTCCCGGAAGTCGCTGGTCAGACCGGTGAGCGCGGACTTCAGGCCGGACAGGCGGTCGCCCTCCATGGAGCCGGAGGTGTCCAGCACGTACACGGTCCGCGAGGGGCGGCGCAGCTCGTTCTCGTAGGAGTCGACCAGCCCGTCGGCGACGGAACGGCTGCCCGGGAAGGGCAGTTCGCGCCGACGGCCGGTGTCCAGGCCCTCTCCCGGCGCCACCGAGGCGACGACCGGGCGGCGGTGCGTGAGGTCGGTGATCTCCTTCTGGAGGTCCGGGCCGCGCAGCGACTCGGTCAGCAGGCGCACCTTCTCCCGGGTGTCGGCGTCGGTCGAGGCGAGCGTGGACAGCGGGTAGTCGGCGGTGACGACACCGTCGCTCGGGCGGATCACGGTCAGGCCGGGGATGCCCTGGAGCACGGACTCGTAGTTGAGCATCGCGTCGACGTCCCCGCGCCGCTCGTAGGCCGTGGCCAGCCAGCCCGACGACCCGGACGTCAGCCGCTGCCCCCGGAAGAACTCCCTCAGGCGAGGGCTCGCCTTCCGCACGTCCGCGTCGGTGAGTGCCGACTGGGCGTCGGAGAGCGCGGAGGCCACCGAGACCAGCGTGGCGAAACCGGAGTTGGACCGCGCGGGATCGGTCATGCCGTACGTCAGTTTCCCGTCCCGCACGGCCTGTTCGACCTGGGACCAGGTGACGTCCTCCGGCTTCCAGCCGAGCTTCTCCACGGTGGCCGGCTTCACGCCGATGGCGACCGGGCTGCTCATCACCGGGGTCTCGGAGACGACCTTATTCGCCGCCTCGGGGCGCAGCCGCAGATAGTCGTTGGAGGACAGCCACAGGGCGTCGTACTTCCCGTCCACATCGCCCTTGGCCAGCAGCTCCACCGCGTCCAGGGTGCCGATGTAGGTCGGCTCGACCGTGATGCCGGTGTCCTGCTCGACGAGGTCCAGGACCGGCTTCATGTCGTCCAGTTCGCTGGAGGCGAGGATGCGCAGGGTGCCGGTCGCCGGGGAGTCGGGCTGCTTGTTGCTCTCGCTGGTGCAGGCGGTGGCCAGCAGCGTGAGGGCGGCGGCCAGGAGCGTTGCGGCGCGGGCTCTCATCCGAGGCCCCCGTCCAGCGCGCCCCGGTTCCGGCTGCGCTCCAAGTAGGCGGAGGCGCTCTGGAGTTCGGCCGTCAGGTTCTCCACCGTCGTGGCCATCACCTCGGTCGCCTGGACCTTGTAGCTGTCGATCGCGTCCAGGGTGCGGTAGATCTGCTGGAAGGCGCCGCGCAGGGTCTCCGCGCCGACGGCCGGGTCGGCGGCGATCCGCTGGATCTCACCGCTCTGCGTCGCGAGCATCTCCGCATTGCCCCGGATCAGGTCCTCGGTGGTCCCGCGCAACGCGTTGACCTGCTCGATGACCTTCTTCTGGTTGTCGAGGGCGGAGGCCAGCATGACGGAGATCCGCAGCGCGGACACGGTCGTGGTCGCGGCCCGGTCGACGCCCTTGATCAGCTCGTCGTTGTTGCGCCGTACGACGTCCATGGCCAGGTAGCCCTGTGCGCACACGGCGAGTTGGGTGAGCAGGTCCTGGTGCTTCTGACGGACCGGGAAGAGCACGTCGGCGCGGAGCGAGTCGGCGGTGTCCGGGTCGGGGACGCCGGTGATGTGCCGCTCCACGGCGTTGTCGAGGGCCTCGGTGAGGACGACGTACTCCTGGAGCTTGCCCATGGTCTCCCACAGGCGCACCCGCTCGGTCTGGAGCGCGGCGTTGTCCCGGCGCAGTTCGTCCTGGCCGCCGCGCAGCGAGCCCACGATCTTGTTCAGCGTCCCTTGCGCGGAGGTGTACTTGGCGACGTGGTCGCGCAGCTTGTTGCCGCCGGGCAGCTTGGAGAGAAACTTGCGCCCCTTGGAGGAGGGCAGGTCACGCGGGTCCAGGTCCTCGACGACCCGGCGCAGCTCGACGAGCGAGCCGGCGACCTTCGCCGACGCGTCCCCGCCCTTGTCCGGCAGGGAGCGCACGGTCCGCTCCAGCATGCGGTTGGACTGCGCGGCCGCGCTGCGCATCTCGCCCGAGCCGAGCGCGGTGATCTCGCCGACCTTGCCCGCGAACTCGGGCGAGCGGGCGTCGAGCGCGGCCAGCGACTGGACGTAGTCGGACGCCTTCTGCGCGATGCCCGCGCGAACGCTCTCCTCGACAGGCACAAGACCGCCGGCCCGCTCCTTCGGCACGGCGGCGACCGGCTCGGGCGGGGTCAGCGTGAAGATGTCGTCACCGCTGAGGGTGGGTTCGTAACTGCCCTGATTGGTGTTGTTGAAGCTGCTCATGGGATCGGTCCCCCCGGTTCAGCCGCGTGCCCGGCGCGCCATGTCGTGCAGCACCGCGGAGGTGGGCACGGGCGCCTGCCGGACACCGGTGAGCTTCTGATTGAGATACGCCGTGTGTGCGGCGGTGGCCGAGGTGAACTCGGCGGTGGCGCCCTGCGGCCGGAACCCGTACCGCACCGCGAGCCCGCGCAACTCCGGGTCGGTGCTGAGCAGTTCCCCGAGCGCCCGGCCCTCTTCGGTGAGGGGGACGACGGTGTGGTCGCTGTTGGCGGTGGTGTCCGGGTAGAGGACGGTCAGGTCGTCCAGGCCCTGGCCGGTGCCCTGCCCGAGCAGCGCGGCGACCTGCGACTCGTACACGAGCACCAGCGGGTTCCCGGCGCCGGAGACGAAGTCCCGGAACGCCGCGTCGGTACTGGGCTGCTGGGCGCCCTGCACGCTGACCAGCTTGCGCATCAGCGGCGCGGTGGCGGCGACGTCCTTGTCGCTCGCGGCGACCCGGCCGCCGCCCTCGACGTAGGAGGCCGCGGCGAGGTAGAGCGCGCCGGAGTTGGAGGTCTCCGGGTCGGTGGAGGCGATGAAGAGGGTGCCCGTCAACTCCCCGTACTTCTCCGCGCCCTTGAGCTGCTGCCAGGTCCGGTCGGCGCGGGCGGCGCCGAGATAGGCACCCATCTTCAGGGTGCCGCGATGCTCCCCGTCCAGCTCGGCGAGCCCATTGGCCACCAGCACCTCGGCGGCGCTTCGGTGCGCCACGACGACGAGGGGCGAGTAGAAGGGCCGCGGCAACGGCTGGCGTGCCCGGTACTTGTCGGCCAGCTCGTCGGCGGGTGCCTGGCTGGAGGGGAAGGCGAGGTCGTACCCCTTGAGGTCGAGCCCCTCCATCGCCCAGGACCCGGACGTCTCCGTCCGCACGGTGTAGCCCTTGGCGGCGAGGGCCTTCACCACGTCGGGATCGGCGAAGAACTCCGCCTTCTCCGATCCGATCACTGCCCGCACGGTCTTCGTTGCCGTGCCCGTGTCCCCGTTGTCCCGGCCCGCCACGACAGCAGCCACCACGCCGCCGATCAGCAACACCGCGAGGACGATTCCTGTGATTCGTCTCACGCGCTGAGCGTGCTCGCGGAATCCAACGTTCCTGGCCGAAAGGGGTGAACGGGAGGTGTCGTACCGGTCCCGTTACAACACGGGAACCGGCAACACGCTCGGGGGCGCGGGGCTGCATCAATTTGCGGCTCCGCCGCGCGGGCGCGACCAGCCACAGGCAGCCCGCAGCCGCCGCACAACAGGAACCCCTACGGCGAACAGGCGCCGCGGCTCAAGCCGACGCAGTGCTGTGGCGCCCGGTCCGCGCGTCGCTGCGGGTGCGCGCGGACCGGGGCCGTATGGGGGAGCCCGGGGCTCAGTGGGACGCGAGTTCCTGGGGGTCCAGGGCCTCGGCGTGGGCGTCCATGCGCTCGGCGGAGAGGATGGCGGAGGCCGTGTCGGCGCGGGAGGCCGCGACGACCAGGGCTCGGCCGGCGAGGGTGTGGGCCCGCTGGTGGAGGGCCTGGGGCGCGCGCGGGTTGGTCGCGGGGACCGCTCGTACCAGGCCGCCGCGCAGGCGGGTCACCTGTGCCGCGAGTCGGTCGGCGGCGGTGTCCAGGTCGGCGGACGGGGTCTGGGCGCGCAGTTCGTCGGTCACCGCCAGCAGCGCGGCGAGATGGCCAGCCAGCTGGATGTCCAGCTCCTCCTCGCGTGTCCGGTGGGGGAAGTCGGAGGTGGTGCCGGCCATCGTGCTGTGGACCGACTTGGTGCGGATCGGTTCGTACATGGGGATGGCCTCCTGTGCTCTGACAGGAAGCCATCCTAGCTTAGATTCCGTCTAAAGTTGAGTCGTTCTTAGAACTGCTCGTCAGAGCTGGCTGTAGCCGTCGAGGAAGTTCCCGATCCGGGTCACCGCGTCCCGGAGGTCGCCGACGTTCGGCAGGGTCACGACCCGGAAGTGGTCGGGTTCGCTCCAGTTGAACCCGGTCCCCTGGACGACCATGATCTTCTCGCGCCGCAGCAGGTCCAGGACGAGCTGCCGGTCGTCCTTGATCTTGTAGACCTTGGGGTCGAGGCGGGGGAAGAGATAGAGGGCGCCCTTGGGCCGTACACAGCTCACCCCGGGGATCTGGGTGAGCAGCTCGTAGGCGACGTCCATCTGCTCCTTCAGCCGCCCGCCGGGCAGCACCAGGTCATTGATGGTCTGCCGGCCGCTCAGCGCGGCGACGACACCGTGCTGACCGGGCATGTTGGCGCACAGCCGCATGTTGGCGAGGATCGTCAGACCCTCGATGTAGGAGTCGGCGTGGGCGCGCGGCCCGGAGATCGACATCCAGCCGACGCGGTACCCGGCGACCCGGTACGCCTTGGACATGCCGTTGAAGGTGAGCGTCAGCAGATCGGGGGCGATCTTGGCGGTCGCGGTGTGCGTGGCCCCGTCGTAGAGGATCTTGTCGTAGATCTCGTCGGAGCAGACCAGCAGATTGTGCCGGCGCGCGATGTCGGTGAGCCCCTTGATCATCGCCTCGTCGTAGACGGCGCCCGTGGGGTTGTTCGGGTTGATGATCACGAGCGCCTTGGTGCGGTCGGTGATCTTCCGCTCCACGTCGGCGAGGTCCGGCATCCAGTCGGACTGCTCGTCGCAGCGGTAGTGCACCGCCGTGCCGCCGGACAGCGACACCGCGGCCGTCCACAGCGGGTAGTCCGGCGAGGGGATCAGCACCTCGTCCCCGTCGTCCAGCAGCCCCTGCATCGCCATCACGATCAGCTCGGAGGCGCCGTTGCCGATGAAGACGTGCTCGACGTCGGTCTCGATGCCGAGGGTCTGGTTGTGCATCACGACGGCGCGGCGGGCGGCGAGCAGGCCCTTGGCGTCGCCGTACCCGTGGGCCGACGACACGTTGCGGAGGATGTCCTCCAGGATCTCCGGCGGGCACTCGAACCCGAAGGCGGCCGGATTGCCGGTGTTCAGCTTGAGGATGCGGTGGCCCGCCGCCTCAAGCCGCATGGCCTCCTCGAGAACCGGACCCCGGATCTCGTAACAGACGTTGGCGAGCTTGGTCGACTGGATCACCTGCATGTCGGTGAGCTTACGGCCCGGTAACGCCGCTTGGGCCGTGTTTCCCACCACATGAGACGGGCGGTTTGGGCGGTTATCGCCGACGGCTGTCCCAGGGACCCCTCCCGTCTCTACAATGCGCGGCCATGTCCAGGCCTCCGCATCCCGACGATCCGCCCCACGTATACGTCCCGCGGGCCGCGTCGACTCCCGACTACGACGAGTACACCGACCCGGCCGCCGCGCACGGCTGGCAGAGCGCGTACGACGACACGACCGAGCTGCCGCACACGCCCGAAGGGCGGGCCGCCCGCCGTGCGCGCCGCAGCCGTGCCAACAAGCGCCGCGCGCTGGTGGGCGCCGGTGCGCTGGGCGCGGTCTCGGTCGCGGCCCTGGTCGCCGGTTTCGCCTTCTCCTCCGATTCCGCCCCGGACGGCTCGGACGGCGGGAAGAGCCCGGTGAGCTCGGTGACCGACGACTCCGGCGCACCCTCGGGCGAGGACACGGCGACCGACCCGGCCGCCACGTCCACCGATTCCCCGGCCGGACCGAGCGCGACGACGTCCCCGGACGCGAGCGCGTCGAAGGACGCGAGCGAGCGCGACGACAAGTCCGCCTCTCCTACGGCGGACGCTTCGACCGCCGCCCCCACCGCCACCTCGGGCGACTCGGGCCCGGGCAACTCCGGCAGCAATCCGGGCAACGGCACGGGGGGCACCAAGAAGCCGAGGTAGGTCCCGGAGTGCCGGCGCTCCCTCGGGTGTGGCCGGAAATCACCGCTTGTTCTCACCGCCCCCTCAAACAACAATGCGCATGACAAATCAGCGGGCGGCCGGAAGATCTCCGGCTGCCTTTGTTGCAAGAGGGGACCCCCACATGAGCAAGCCTCTCGTCGCCGCGCTCTTCACCCTGGTGATCACCGGGGCCGGCGTGGCACCCGCGGTCGCCGCTCCGGCGGAGAGCGACAGCGCCGCACCCGCGATCCAGGCCGTCAACTTCGCCGGGACCGTGTCGCTCAGCAACTGCTCCGGCTCCGTGATCCGGATGCCCGACTCCGAGGCCAACGACCCCGCCCTCGTGCTCACCAACGGGCACTGCCTGGAGAGCGGATTCCCCGGCCCCGGCGAGGTCGTCGTCGACCAGGCGTCCTCCCGCTCCTTCGGGCTGCTCAACTCCGCCGGCACCCGCGTCGGCACCCTGCGCGCCAGCAAGATCGCCTACGCGACGATGACCGACACCGACGCCGCGATCTACCAGCTCACCCGCACCTACGCGCAGATCAAGTCCTCGTACGGCATAGACGCGCTCACGCTCAACGACACCCACCCGGTCGCCGGCACCGCCATCAGCGTCGTATCCGGCTACTGGAAGCGCATCTACAACTGCTCCGTCGACGGCTTCGTCTACCGGCTGAAGGAGGGCGACTGGACCTGGAAGGACTCCCTCCGGTACACCTCCGCCTGCAACACCATCGGCGGTACGTCCGGTTCGCCCGTCCTCGACCAGGCCACCGGCAAGGTCGTCGCCGTGAACAACACCGGCAACGAGGACGGCCAGAGCTGCACCGTCAACAACCCCTGCGAGGTCGACCAGAGCGGCAACGTGACCGTCCGCCAGGGCATCAACTACGCCCAGGAGACCTACCAGATCCCCGCCTGCTTCGGCATCGACAACAAGCTCGACCTCAGCGCCACCGGGTGCGTGCTTCCCAAGCCGTAGTCGTCCTTGTCACGGGGTGGGCGTTCTACGGATCGCCCGCCCCGCCAGCACATCCGTCCGGCGGCCGTCCTCGATCACGAAACGGCCGTCGACCAGGACGTGCGGGATGCCCGTCGGAAGCTTCCGCGGTTCCTCGTACGTCGAGCCCGCCGCCACCGTCCGCGGGTCGAACAGCACCAGGTCCGCCCGGTAGCCCTCGCGGACCAGGCCCCGGTCCGGCAGCCGCAGCCGGGCCGCCGGGCGGGACGTCAGATGCGCCACGCACTCCTCCAGCGACAGCACACCCAACTCCCGCACATACCGGCCGAGATACTGCGGGAAGGTGCCGTAGGCCCGTGGATGCGGCTTGGTGCCCTGGAGGATGCCGTCCGAGCCGCCGGTGTGGGCCGGGTGGCGCATGATCTCCTGGACGTTCTCCTCATGGCCGACGTGCTGGAGGATCGTCGTGCCGAGACGGTCCGCGAGCAGCAGGCTCCGGGCGGTCGGCCAGTCGGTCAGGCGGCGGCCGACGTACTCCGACAGCCCCGGGTCGTTCACGCCCGAGATCTCGATCGTCTCCCACTCCATCGGCACCCCGTGACAGCCGTCCGAGCCGATGACCTCCAGGCCGTGGCGGATCCGCTCGGCCGTCGCGTCGTCCCGGAGCCTCGCCAGCACCGCCTCGGGCCCGCCCTCGCTCGCCCAGCTCGGCAGCAGCGCGGCCAGGGTCGTACAGCCGGGCGTGTACGGGTAGGTGTCGAGGCTGATGTCCGCGCCGGACGCCAGCGCCTCGTCCAGCAGGGCGAGCAACTCCGGCGCCCGGCCCTTGTTCACGCCGAAGTTCATCGTCGCGTGGGCCAGGTGCAGGGCGCACCCGGCGTCCCGCGTCAGCGCCACCATCTCCGCGTACGCCTCCAGCGCGCCCGCGCCGTACGAGCGGTGGTGCGGGCAGTAGTAGCCGCCGTACGAGGCCACCACCCGGCACAGTTCGGTCAGTTCGGCGTCCTTGGCGTACATGCCGGGGGTGTAGGTGAGGCCCGAGGACAGGCCGACGGCGCCCTGTTCCAGGCCCTCGGCGACCAACTGCCGCATCCGGTCCAGCTCTTCGGGCGTCGCCTCGCGGTCCTCCCAGCCGACGGCGAGCGCCCGGACCGTGCCCTGGGGGATGAGACAGGCCGCGTTCACGGCGATACCGCGGTCCAGTCGGTCGAGGTACTCGCCCACCGACCGCCAGTCGAAGTCGATGTCGTCGCCGGAGCCGTTCCAGCCGGTGATCGCGCGGCGCACCTCGGCGAGCGTACGGTCGTCGACCGGCGCGTACGACAGCCCGTCCTGGCCGATCACCTCCAGCGTCACGCCCTGCGCGGCCTTCGCGCTGTGGTCCGGGTCCCGCAGCAGGGCCAGATCGCTGTGCGCGTGCATGTCGATGAAACCGGGGGCCAGGACGAGCCCCTCGGCGTCCAGCTCCCGCATCGCGGTGGGCCGTTGGCAGCCCGCCGCCGCGGCCTCCCGCACGATCGCGACGATCCGTCCGTCGTCGACGACCACGTCGGCGCGGTAGGAGTCGGCACCGGAGCCGTCCACGACGTCGGCGTCCCGGATGACCAGGTCCAGCACAGCGGGCCTCCCTGTCCTAGAAGAACGTACGGATGTAGTCGACGACCGTGCCGTCCGCCTCGGCGAGGGGGATCAGCGGCCACTTGTCGAAGGACGTGCACGGGTGGGACAGGCCGAGCCCGACCCAGTCGCCGACCTCCAGATCCGCCTCGGGAGTCGTCCGCAGCCAGGCGTGCTGGTCGGACAGGCCGGTCACCGAGACGCCGGTGGCCGGGCGTTCGGTGCCGTCCCGGCGGATCACCTGGGCGAAGGGCAGATCCAGGTCGTACGCCGCATCCCGCTTGCCCGCGTTGAGGAAGGCCTGCTCGCCCGTGGGCCGGGACACGACCTGCGCCCACAGCCGGAACGCGGGCTCCAGGGCGCCCTCCTCGGGTACCCGGTTGAACGGGGTCAGCTTGCGATAGTGGCCGTCGTCGTGCGAGACGTACGCGCCGGAGCGCAGCAACTTCAGCACGGGAAGGGAGAGTTCGGGGATCTCCGCGAACACCTCCGCCACCGCGTCGAACCAGGCGCTGCCGCCCGCGCTGACGACGATCTCGTCCGTGTCCGCGAAGCGGCCCGCCTTGTCGAAGTCGACGGCCAGGGCGACCAGCCGGCGCAGATAGGCGCCCACGCGCTCGGGGGTCGCCTGCGGGACCTCACCCTCGTACCCCGCGACACCGACCAGCCGCAGCCCGCGCGCGGCGGCCACGGCGTCGGCGACCGCCAGGCACTCGGCCTCGGTACGGACCCCGGTCCGCGCGCCGTCGCCCGCGGCGAGTTCGACGACGACGTCCACGGGCCGGGCGGCGCCGGCGAGTGCCG
Source organism: Streptomyces davaonensis JCM 4913 (assembly GCF_000349325.1). Classification (GTDB taxonomy): domain Bacteria; phylum Actinomycetota; class Actinomycetes; order Streptomycetales; family Streptomycetaceae; genus Streptomyces; species Streptomyces davaonensis. The sequence continues at coordinate 3,852,055 of NC_020504.1, read as the reverse complement.
CGTCCATCAACTCGACCCCCCGCACGGAGTCGACGTAACAGACGAACCGGAACGAAGGGTCGGCGGCCAGTTCCGCGGCGATACGGCGCAGGGCGGCGGAGTCCACGAGTTCATTGGCGAGGAAGACCCGCTCGATGCCGAACTCCCTTGCCACCCACACCTGATGCGGCACCGCGAGCGTGATGCCCCAGGCGCCGTGCTCGATCTGCCGCTGGAAGAGCTGCGGGGCCATGGAGGTCTTGCCGTGCGGGGCGAACGCGAGGCCGTGGCGTTCGGCGTAGGTCTCCATGAGACGGAGGTTGTGGTCGAGGCGCTCGGCGGAGAGGGCGAGGACGGGGGTGGCAAAGCCGCCGTCGAACAGGTTCCGCCGCTCGGCCGCCAGTTCGCCGACCGTGCGGCCCGTGGCGTCCGGCGGGAGGCCCTTGAAGCGGTGGTCGATGCGTTCCTCGGCCAGACGGGCGAGGGCTTCAGCGGCCATGGGGCCTCCCTGATCAGGAGCGTTGCATTTCTTGCAACGTTCATTGCGTATGTCGCTAACTGCTGTCTAACATCTCGGCCAACACGAGCACAAGGACGAGTACAAGGGTGGGGAGCTACGAGGATCGTGACCAGTACCGGAGCGCGTGACGTCGTCGATGTCGTCGATGTGGTCGCGCTGGGCGAGTCCATGGTCGCGTTCCTCCCCAGCCGACCGGGCCCCCTGGCCGATGTCCCGTCCTTCGACCGTTCGATCGGCGGCGCGGAGTCGAACGTCGCCTGCGCGCTTGCTGCCGCGGGACACTCCGTTCGCTGGGTCAGCCGAGTCGGCGCGGACGGCTTCGGTGACCATCTGGTGGAGACGATCGGTTCGTACGGCGTCGACGTCTCGTCCGTGAGCCGGGACCCTTCGCGACCGACAGGGGTGTACTTCCGCACGGCGGGGGACCGGGGGACGGACGCGCATGAGGTGGCGTACTACCGGGCGGGTTCGGCGGCGTCGGCGATGTCCGTGGAGAACGTGGAACCGGGGCCGGGCCGCGTGCTGCACCTCTCCGGCATCACGGCGGCCCTGTCGGACCAGTGCCTGACCCTGCTGAGGGAGCTGACAGCGCCTCGGCCGGACCGCCCTCTCATCTCCTTCGACGTCAACCACCGCCCCGCGCTGTGGCGCGACGCGGAGGGCCCCCGGGTACTGCTGGAACTGGCCCGGGGCGCCGACATCGTGTTCGTGGGGGAGGACGAGGCAGCGGAGGCCTGGGGCATCACGGGCGGCCCTGAGTCCATCAGAGCGGCACTGCCGGAGCCGGGAGTGTTGGTGGTGAAGCAAGGAGCGAGAGGGGCGATCGAGTACCGCTCACCAACCCCCGCCCACGTCACCTTCGAACCCGCCCTCCACGTAACCCCCGTAGCCACCACCGGCGCCGGAGACGCCTTCGCGGCCGGATACCTCTCCGCCACCCTCCGAGGCCTCCCCTCGAAGCAGCGCCTCCGCCACGCCCACCTCTGGGCAGCCGCCGCCCTCACCACCAACGCCGACCTGGCCACACCCCCCACCCACGACATCACCGACCGCCTCGCAGCCGTCACAGACGAAACCTGGGGCACACTTCGACTCGGCCCCGGCTGGACACAGGCCGATCAGCGGGCCGAGGAGGAGGTACGCACCCCATGAGCCAGACCGTCGACCGCGCGCTCAGCATCCTGCCGCTGCTCGCCGAGGGCCCCGCCGACCTGGGCACCGTCGCCGACCGCCTGGGGGTGCACAAATCCACCGCCCTGCGCCTGCTGCGCACCCTGCACGAGCACGGCATGGTCTACCGCCAGTCGGACCAGCGCTACCGCCTCGGCGCCCGCCTCATCGCCCTCGCCCAGGAGGCGATGGAGAACCTCGACATCCGCGAGATCGCCCACCCCCACCTCGTACGCCTCAACGAGCAGTGCGGCCACACCGTCCACCTCGCCGTCTACGAGGAGGACGAGGTGCTGTACATCGACAAGGTCGAGAGCCGCTACCCGGTGCGGATGTACTCCCGGATCGGCAAGCCCGTCGCCATCACCGTCGCCGCCGTCGCCAAGCTGCTGCTCGCCGACCTGCCCGAGCACGAGCGCCGGGTCCTCGCCGACAAGCTCGACTACCCCATGTACACGTCCCGTTCGACACCCAACGCCCCCGCCTTCCTGCGCGAGCTGGACAAGGTGCGCGAACAGGGTTGGGCCACCGACCTCGGCGGCCACGAGGAGTCCATCAACTGCGTCGCCGCCCCCATCCGCGGCGCGGACGGCCGGGTCGTCGCCGCGATGTCGGTCTCCGCGCCGAACGTCGTCGTCACCGCCGACGAACTCCTCACCCTGCTCCCGCTGGTCCGCCGTACCGCGGACGGCATCACCGGCGAGTACTCCGGCAAGACCCCAGCAAAGGACCCCGAATGACGAGCCAGGCAAACAAGCAGGACAAGATCGCGCTCACCCCGAAGACCCACACCACGCCGCCCGCGAAGTTCTCGCACGGCGTCAAGAAGGGCAACATCCTCCAGGTCGCCGGCCAGGTCGGCTTTCTGCCCGCCGAGGAGGGCAAGCCGCCCACGCCCGCAGGCCCCACCCTGCGCGAGCAGACCCTCCAGACCTTCGCCAACGTGCGGTCGATCCTGGAGGAGGGCGGCGCGACCTGGGACGACGTGATGATGATCCGCGTCTACCTCACCGACGTGGCGCACTTCGCCGAGTTGAACGAGATCTACAACCAGTACTTCGAGGACCAGCAGCTCACCGCCCCGCCCGCCGCGCGCACCACCGTCTACGTCGGCCTCCCCGCGGGCCTGCTCATCGAGATCGACGCCCTCGCCGTCCTGAGCTGACGGACCGGCAACTCCCGCACGCCGCAAACGGTGTGGCCCCTCGCCGGGCCACACCGTTTGCGGCGTGTCGGGTCAGACAGTGCTGGGGCCGGCCTCAGGCGGGGTTGGCGACTGGGAGTTGAGGAGCGGTGGCCGGGCGAGGGCGTGGCCGGGAGAGGTCACTCGGGCGGGTGAAGTTGATCGGTGGTGTGCACGGTCGGGGAACGTGTGATCTAGGTTCGCGGCATGGCACGTTTCCGGATGTACCCGACGCCCGCACAGGCGGAGCGGATGCTCACGCACTGTGCGCACGCGAGGTATGTGTGGAATCTTGCCGTCGAGCAGCACGCACACTGGAGGCCGGGCCGGAAGTCCGCGCCGGGTTTCGCGGCGCAGATCCGCAAGCATGAGCGGCGTGCGGCACGGGCGACGAAGGGCAGCGCGCGGAAGACGGCCGCGTATGCGAAGGTCGCCCGGCTCAAGGCGCGGGAGGTGAACCGGCGTAAGGACTGGTGCGAGAAGACCAGCACGATGCTCGCCCGCACGTACGGGCTGGTGCGGTTCGAGAAGCTGAAGATCAAGAACATGACCCGCTCGGCGAAGGGCACTCAGGCAGAGCCGGGCAAGAAGGTCCGGCAGAAGGCCGGACTGAACCGGGCGATCCTCGCTCAGGGCTGGGGCCTGCTCCGACGCCGGACCGAGGACAAGGCGCCCGGCCGGGTCGAAGACGTTCCCGCGCCCTACACCTCTCTGCGGTGCAGTGCCTGTGGTTGGATCGAGAAGAAGTCGCGCAAGAGCCAAGCCGACTTCGTCTGTGTGTCCTGCGGGTTCACCTGCAACGCGGATGAGAACGCAAGTATCAATGTCGCGGCAGGACAGGGCGGGATCCCTCGCCCCCGGCGAGCAGCCGGTGCCGGAGGGGTGACAACGGCCACCAGCCGTTCGAGCGCCCGTGAACCTCAACCCACCTGGGTTGGAATCCCCCTCTTCTAAGAGGGGGAGGATGTCAATTCCTCCCTCAAGCCGGTCGGCAACATCCTGCTGGTGGTCGGCGCGGGCGGGGTCTTCGGCGCCGTGCTGAAGGCGAGCGGGGTGGCGCAGGCGCTGTCGGACACCTTCAACGACGTGGGCCTGCCGGTGATCGCGCTGTCCTATCTGATCTCCGTCGTGCTGCTGATGGCACAGGGCTCGGCGACGGTCGCCATCGTCACCACGGCCGGCATCGTGGCGCCGCTGCTCGCCGAGGGGGACCACTCCCAGGCCTTCACCGCGCTGGTCATCATGGCGATCTCGGCCGGCTCGATCTTCGCCTCGCACGTCAACGACGGGGCCCGCGCGCGGAGCGCGCTGATGGATGCAGCTGGATGGTCGCCAAGTACTTCGGCATCAGCGAGCGGGACACCCTCAAGACCTGGACCGTGCTGGAGACGGTGCTGTCCGTCGTCGGGTTCGTGGTGGCCGCCGCGTTGAGCATCTTCGTATAACGATGCAGGGGCTGGCTGTGTGCGGCACAGGATCGTCGACCATACTGCCCGCTGTGGAGCAGCGCATAGGTTCAGGCAGCAAGCCCCTGGAGGGCGCCGGATTCGACCCGGCCTTCGTCCCCGGGCTCACCTCGCCCCTGTCCAAGGAGGCGGAGCCCGAGTCCGAGGCCAGAGAAGAGGAAGAGGCCGAGGTTCAGGGCGAGGTCGAGGCCGAGGACAAGGCTGAGCAGGAGACCACCGAGGCCGAGTTCCCGGAGGAGACGGACTCCGAAGAGGCGGACTCCGACGGTCCCGTCTTCGACGCCGCCGACCGCCGGGCACGGATCGTCGCCGACCGTCGCGGGGTCCGGCTCACCCTGGACGACCAGGAGTGCGAGTTCCGTTGGGACGAGATCGGCGCCGTGGAGACGGAGACCGCGCGCTTCGGCAAGCGGTTCACCATCACGGTGCACACTCCTGACCGCCGCTGGTACCCGATCGAGATCGAGGCGCCGGCCAGGAGCCGCTTCAGCGAGTGGGAGTCACAGCTCGACGAGGTGCTGGACGCCTACTTCGAGGAATCGGAAGCAGTAGCGAAGTCGGAGTAGCGGAGAACCGGGCTAGCAGTACTGGGCTTCCTTCCCGATCGACCGGTACATGCAGTCCGCGTTCTCCAGCAGCTGAAGGACGGCGTCCCGGTTCCGGGACGTCTCCCGCTCGATCACCTCGTCGGGCGGGTAGAAGCCGCCACCGCCGGAGCGCGGGTACATCTCGAAGGTGTATCCGAAGATCTTCTGGGAGCCCCAGAGGTAGTCGTCGATCGTCCCGTCGGTGATGTACAGGTCGCTGGACTGCTCGGGCGTGTAGCCGTTGCTGGCGGCCATCTTCCCGCCCACGGTGGCGAAGGCGTTGCGGTCGTCCGCCGTCATACCGGTGGTGGTGTCGGAGTAGGTGTACCCGAAGGGCCACAGCACCAGTTCGCTGTAGGTGTGGAAGTCGATCGCGGCCTTGATCTGCTGCACCCCGCCGACGACCCGGCTGCGCACGAAGTTCGCGACCACCCGCACCTCGGGTGCGGACTCGGGCGCCGTACCCCGGTAGGTCTCCGAGGACGTGGACCCGGAGGAGCCGCCGCAGCAGCCCCAGCGGTAGTTCCAGTTGCGGTTGAGGTCGGTACCGACGTAGGAGGAACCGGAGTTGGGCTGCCGGTTCTTGCGCCAGGAGCGGTACGAACCGGTCGCGATGTCGTACTCGCCGCCGTCCGGGTTGAGGTCCGGGACGATCCAGATCTCGCGGTTGTTCACCATGCTGGTGACCCGGGAGTCGGTGCCGTAGTCGGAGGTCAGCTCGCGCAGCAGGTACAACGCCATCTCGACGGTGAGGTGTTCACGGGCGTGCTGGTGATGGGTGAACAGCACCTCGGGCTCGGACTCGTCGGTGCCGACGTTGTCGCTGATCTTGATGGCGGTGATGTTCCGGCCCTGGTACGACGTGCCGATCACCCGGGTGCTGGCGATGCTCGGGTTGGCCGAGACGATCGAGTTGATCTCGCTCGTCATCTCCGCGTAGTTGTGATAGCGCGAGTCCGCCGACGGGAAGTCGAGCAGCCGGATGTCGTCCGCGCCGTTCGAACGGTCGGGTACGGCGGCCAACGGCGTGACCTCGTAGCCGAGTCCGCGCAGCTTGCGGATCTGGTCGGCGCGGCCGGAGACCACAAGACCGTGGTCGTCGACCTCGTCCACGCTCACGCCGGTCCGCTGGATCGCGGTGCGGTCCTTGGCGGTGGAGTGGGTGTGGATCTCGTACTGGCGGATGTCGTCGGCGGAGGGCGCCGCCCGGGTGCCGCTGTCGGCGCTCGCCGTGACGGTCGCGGAAAGGGGTGCCGCGAGGGCCAGGGCGAGGAGGGCGGCGAGCGCGGCGGTTCGTCTTCCGCTGCGGGCGCCGGAGCCTCGGATGCGAAGTCGCATGAATTCTCCTTGGTTCTCCAGGAATTCCGGGATCTCCGGAAGTGGGGAGTGGAGCGGGGGGTGGTCAGAGCCGGTGTCACGTCCCCGGGCGCCCGCCGCCTGGCACGCACGCTCGCCGCGTTGCCGAACCGCCCACGTGGCTCCGCCACGAGGGCGCCTCGGCGCCTTGCGATCGCACGCACCAGACGACGTGCGCTGATCCGACCGGGGACGTGACACCGGCTCTCAGCGACGTGCTGTGCGGGTGGCGCTCATCGTCCGTGCGTGGCATGACCCGGTCAAGGGCGAAAACGGCCGCGATGGCGTGAACCGATCCGGCGGCGAGGGGCGGGCAGTGTACGCGCGCACGTGTCATGTGACCCGGGCCTGGGCGAAGTTGCACCCGGGGGTGTGAGGTTCGTGTGCGTGTCCGGGCGGGGCGGGGGACAGTGAGGGGTCCGCGAACAAGAGGAGCCCGACCTTCCGGCCTGCTCCTCGGACCACATCCCCTCAGGACTGGACTGGCCGATCATGGGCGGATCAGCGCCACGACGGGACGAGCGCCGCTCGGCCGAGTCGGCCGGCTTCGTCGGCCGGCGCGCCGAACTGCTCGGCGGGCGACAGCTGTTGGCGAGATCGCGACTGGTCACACTGACCGGTCCCGGCGGGGTTGGCAAGACCCGGCTCGCCCTGCACCTCGCGGACCGGATCCACCGCACCTTCCCGGACGGCATCCACTTCGTGCACCTGTCCGGCCTCGACGACCCGGCCCTGGTCCCGCTCGCCGCCGCCGACGCACTCGGCCTGCACGGCCACACCGACCGACCCCCGCCGGACGCGCTCACGGAGCAGGTGGGGGAGCGCCACCTGCTCCTGGTCCTCGACGACTGCGAGCACCTGGTGACCGCCTGCGCGGAACTGACCGCGGCTCTGCTGCACGGCACCCCGAACACCCGGGTCCTGGCGACCAGTCGGCACCGCCTTGGCCTGACGGGCGAACACCTCCTGGAGCTACGGCCGTTGCCCGTCCCCGACGCGGACGGCGACCTGTCCGACGCGGACCGCCATCCGGCGCTCGCCCTCTTCGCCGACCGGGCGGCGGCCGTGCTGCCCGGCTTCCGGCTGACGCAGGCCAACCGGGCCGCCGTGGCCCGCCTCTGCCGGAGCCTGGACGGACTCCCGCTGGCCATCGAACTCGCGGCGGGACGACTGCGGGACGTCGGCCTCGACCGGCTCGCGGACGGCCGACTCCACTCACTGCGGGCGACGATCGACCGCAGCCACCGACTCTGCACCGAACAGGAGCGGCTGACCTGGGCGCGGGCCTCGGTGCTCGCGGGAGCCTTCGACCTGGAGACGGCGGAGGCGGTGTGCGCGGACGGGGTACGGCTGCGGCGCGGCGAGGTCCTGGAGGCGGTCTCCGGTCTGGTGGACAAGTCGGTACTGATCAGGGAAGCGACCGCGGGCGGCGTCCGCTACCGCCTCCTCGACACCCTTCGCCACTACGGCCTCGACCGACTCCGCGCCCTGCCCGAAGAGGAGGCGGCCACCCGCCGCCGCCACCGGGACCGGACCCAACGCCAGGCCGACACCGGCGAACACGCCTGCGACACCACCACCCGCCGGCGAGCCGACCGGGACAGCCTCCGAACCGCCCCGGACCTCGGCCTCACCCCCCGCGAGTCCGAAGTGGCCGAACTCGTGGCTCAAGGGCTCGCCAACCAGCAGATCGCCGAGCGGCTGGTCATCGCCCGGCGTACGGCCGAAGGCCATGTGGAACGCATCCTCGGCAAGCTCGGGCTGAGCAATCGCAGCCAGCTCGCCGCCTGGGTGACGGCCCGGCGCTGACCCCCCCCCGACCCATCGGACCCGGCACAGACAGGGGATCGCGTGATCAGCCAACCCACCTCCACCCCCGCGGCGTTCGACCACCGCATGGCCGTACTCGGCACCGACGAGGAATTCGTCGCCGCCGCCCTCCCCTTCCTCGCCGAAGCCCTGGGCACCCCCGCCGAACCCCCGCCCGTGGCGATCGCCGCCCCCGGCAAACTGACCCTCCTCCGGGACGCCCTCGGAGCCGACGCGAAGAGCGCGGTGCTCATGCCGCACACCGACTGGTACACCGGCTCCGCCGCCAACGCCGTGGCGAGAGCCGCCGGTTTCCTCGCCGCGCAGGCCGGCCCCGGCGGCCGTATCCATCTGCTCATGGAGCCCGTCTGGAGCGGCCGGGCCGGGCGCTCGCCGCGGGAGAGCGCCGAGTGGATCCGCTACGAGGCCCTCGCCAACCTCCTGTTCGCCCCGCTCGCCACCACCGCTCTGTGCGTCTACGACGCCCGCACCGCGGGCCCCGCCGTCATCGCCGAGGCCCGCCGCACCCACCCCGCCACGGGCGTGTACGAGGACCCCGTCCGGATCGCCGCCGAGCTGGACGCCGTACCCCTGCCGTCACCCCCCGAAGACGCGTGCCCACTCGACCGGCCGGACGCCTACTCCGTACGGGCGTGGGCACGCGCCCGGGGGCTCGGCGCGGCGGACGCGGAGCTGTTCGCGCTGGCCGTGACCGAGGCGGCGGCCGCGCTCGGCCAGGTCACCGGGGTCCGGCTGTGGGGTCGGCCGCCCGAGTGCGTGTGCGAGCTGCGCGGCACGCGCCGGATCGCCGATCCGCTGGCCGGGTTCGTCCCGCCGGACGCCGGCGAACTGGAACCGGGACAGGGCCTGTGGTACGCCCGTCAGGTGTGCGCCTACGTCGACGTCCGGGACGACGCCGAGGGGACGACCGTACGGGTGCAGTACGGGTAGTGCGCACCGTATGCAGGTAGGTATGCAGGTATATCTACCCGTGCGCGGCGTGGATGGCCGGACCACCATGGACATCATGCTGCAACTCCGGAACGGCCCCTTCCGTCAACCGCCCGTCGGAGCCGGTCATCTGACCGTGGAGTACGACCCGCGCCCCTCGGCGGTCCGTGAGGCCCGGGCGGAGGTGCGCAGGCAGCTGGAGGGGTGGGGGCTCGCGGGTCAGGACGAGCTGTTGGACACGGCCGAGCTGCTGGTCAGCGAGCTGGCGACGAACGCGCTGCTGCACTCGGCGAGCCGGTTCCGGGTCACGCTGTCCGCCGCGCGGGGCGTGCTGCGCTGCGAGGTGGAGGACGCCGGGCGCCGCACCCCGCAGGTGCTGGACGCGGGCAGTTCGGAGAGCGGGCGGGGCATGTTCCTGGTGGACGCGCTGGCCCGGAGATGGGGCTGTCACCAGGACGGTCAGCGCAAGACCGTGTGGTTCGAACTCTGACGCGCCCTCTTGTCGGCCCCGTCCCGCTGCGGTTTCTTGATCTGCATGGCGGACAGCTCGGAAAACACTCAGGCAACGCAAGTTGACGGAACCGACTCCTCCCCCGACTTCTCTCCTCGCAGGTCCAGCTGGAAGTACATCGGCCCTGGCATCGTTGTCGCCGCGACCGGCGTCGGCGCCGGGGACCTGGTGGCCACGCTGATCGCCGGAAGCAGCTTCGGGTACACCCTGCTGTGGGCCGCGGTCATCGGCTGCCTGGTGAAGATCTCCCTCGCCGAGGCGGCCGGCCGCTGGCACCTGTCCACCGGCCGCACCCTCTTCGACGGCTGGGCGAGCCTCGGCCGCTGGACCACCTGGTTCTTCGTCGTCTACGTCGTGATCTGGGGCTTCGTCTACGGCGCGGCGGCGATGTCGTCCAGCGCGCTGCCGCTCCAGGCGCTGTTCCCCGATGCGATGGACCTGGAGTGGTGGGGGATCGCCTGCGGTCTGGTGGGCCTGGTCTTCGTCTGGTTCAACAAGTACGCCGTCTTCGAGAAGGTCATGACGGTCCTGGTCGGCGTCATGTTCGTGGTGACGGTGTACCTGGCGATCCGGGTCACCCCGAACCTCGGCGAGGCCTTCGCGGGCCTGCTGCCGGTGCTGCCCGACGAGGAGGACTCGGTCCTCAACACCCTCGGCCTGATCGGCGGCGTCGGCGGCACCATCACCCTGGCCGCGTACGGCTACTGGGTCAACGCCAAGGGCTGGACGAACACCGGCTGGATGAAGGTGATGCGGCTGGACAACCGGGTCGCCTACGTCACCACCGGCATCTTCGTCGTGGCGATGCTGTTCGTCGGCGCGGAGCTGCTGCACTCGGCGAACGTGGCCATCGCGAGCGGCGACAAGGGCCTGCTCCAGCTGACCGACATCCTGGAGGACGAGTACGGCTCGGCGACCGCGAAGTTCTTCCTGGTCGGCTTCTTCGCCACGTCGTTCACCTCGCTGATCGGCGTCTGGCACGGCGTGAGCCTGATGTTCGCGGACTTCGTGGCCCGCTACCGCTCGGCCGGCGAGACGGTCCGCGGCGAGGAGATCGCCACCGGCAGCCGCGAACGCAGTCTGCCCTTCCGCCTCTACCTGCTGTGGCTGACCTTCCCGCCGATCGTCCTGCTCTTCCAGGACGAGCCGTTCCGCCTGATCATCATCTACGGCGTCCTCGGCGCGGCCTTCCTGCCGTTCCTGGCCGGCACCCTGCTCTGGCTGCTGAACTCCGCCCGCACCCCGGCGCCTTGGCGCAACGGCGCGCTCAGCAACACCATGCTGGTGATCGCGGGCCTGCTGTTCCTGGTGCTGTGCGTGAAGCAGATCTGGGACCAGCCGTGGTCGGAGTTCTTCTGACGAACCCCGACCACGACCGGGCGCCGCTACGGCAGTGCGTGCACGTGCGGACCCACGGCGTTCGACCAGGCGTTGCCCGCCGTGGCGTCCCAGTTGGTCGACCAGGTCATCGCGCCCCGCAGGTCGGGGTACGTCCTGGACGGCTTGAAGGAACCACAGTTGGTGCCCTTGGCCAGACAGTCGAGCGCGTTGTTCACGATCGACGGCGACACATACCCGCTGCCCGCGCCCCGGGTCGAGGCAGGAAGACCGAGGCCGACCTGGGACGGGGCGAGGCCGCCCTCCAGCTGGATGCAGGCGAGCGCGGTGAGGAAGTCCACCGAGCCCTGGCTGTACACCTTGCCGTCGCAGCCCAGCATCGAACCGCTGTTGTAGTACTGCATGTTGACGACCGTGAGGATGTCCTTCACGTTCAGCGCCGTCTGGAAGTACGTGTTCGACGTCGACTGCATGTCGATGGTCTGCGGCGCCATGGTCAGGATCAGTGACGACCCCGCCTTCGACGACAGCGACCGGAGCGCCTGCGTCATGTACGTCGCGTTCAGCCCGTTCTCCAGGTCGATGTCGACGCCGTCGAAGCCGTACTCCTGCATCAGCGCGTACACCGAGTTGGCGAAGTTCGTGGCCGAGGTGGCGTCGTTCACCGACACCGTGCCGCGCTCACCGCCGACCGAGATGATGACCTTCTTCCCGGCCGCCTGCTTCGCCCGGACGTCCGCCTTGAACTGGTCGACGGTGTAGCCGCCGAGCCCGGCCGAGTCCAGGTTGAAGGTCACCGCGCCCGGAGTCCCGGTGGCGTCCGCGAAGGCGACGGCGATGATGTCGTACTGCGCCTGCACGTCCGACAGCTTCTGCACGGTGGCGCCGTTGTTGAAGTTCTGCCAGTACCCGGTCACCGCGTGCTTCGGCAGCCCCGGACCCGTCGGGGTCTGCGTCGTCGTCCCCGTCACGGACGCCGACTTCGGCGACTCACCGGCCGAGTTGGTCGCCGTGACCTGGAAGGAGTACGAGGTGGAGGCCGCGAGCCCGGTCACGGTCGCCGACGTGCCGGTCACCGCGGTCACCTTGGTGCCGTCGCGGTAGACGTTGTAGCCGGTCGCGCCCGAGACCGTGTTCCAGGCCAGCGAGATCGACGACGAGGACCGCCCCGACACCGTCACGCCGCTCGGGGAGCCCGGGATCGTCGGCTCCGGGTCACCGCCACCGCCGCCGTCCGGGCCGAACACCGAGACGTCGTCGGCGTAGTAGGCGGCCTGGCCGTACCAGCCGTGCGTGTACACGTTCACCGAGCGGGTCGACGAGCCGGTGGTGAAGGTGGTGGTCAGCTGCTTCCAGCTGCTGGAGTCGGGCGTCCAGGTCGACACGTCGGTCGTGCCGGTGCCGGTCACGCCCAGGTAGGTGTAGCCACCCTGGACCCAGGCGCTGAGCGTGTACGTCGAGTTGGGCTGGACCGCGACGGCCTGGGTGCAGCGGGCGTTGTCCTGTCCGGCCGGGGTCGCCTTCAGCGCGGCTGAGCCTCCGTGCGAGGGCGACGAGACGGTCGTACCGCTGTTGGCGGAACAGGTCCAGTTGGTCAGGCCGTTCTCAAAACCGGCGTTCTTGGCGTTGTTGACATCGGCGGCGGACGCCTGGCCGGTGCCGGCGAAGGTGAGGGCGAGCGCCGCGAGGACGGCACCCGTCCAGAGACGAGTGGATCTTCTGCGTGTGGACATGCCAATGGGGGACATGCTGAAGACGTTGGTCCAGACCAATCTTCCTGTCAAGAGATGCCGCCAAGATGCTCAACCTGCCCCGATTTGACGCAACTTGTGAAACGGCAGTTCCTTCATAGCTACAGAAACGCTGTTCTCCGGTCATCGACCCGTGGATACAGTGCTCGGGTAGTCACACAGTGAAGTCGACCGTGTGTCCTGGGTGGGGAGTGGGGAGCCGCGCGTGCCAACTGCCATCGCCGTGACCAGTGCCGACCTGGCGCTGCCGCCGCAGGACGAGCGCACCGTCCCCGCCATCGTGCTCCAGGACCTGGACCGCCAGCCCCTCGACCGGGCCTTGAGCGCGCTTCAAGCGATCGTCGAGAGCCACGGCCATCTGGTCGTCGTCTGCTCCCAGGCCGCCGACCCCGCCGTCGAGCGCCGTCTCCACACCCTCCGCTCGCTGCTGGAGAGCGACCGGATCGCCCTGTTCCGCCCCGAACTGCCCCCGCTCGGACTCGCCGTCCTGGCCCGCCAGTTGCGCCAGCTCGCCTCCTGCGACCTCGGACCCGGCGTGCTCGCCTCGGCGGGCAGACTCCTCACCCACTACATCCACGCCGGGGCGCTCCTCGGCTCCGTCGCCAAGCTCGACCGCGTCCCCGTCGGCCTGAAGTCGCACGCCAAGTCCTGGGTCCCGGGCAGCCACTTCGGCGTCCTCGCCCACCCCGAGCCCCAGCTCGTGCGCATCGGCCCCGAAGCCGCCCTGACCGGCCCGGAGTTCGGCACCCGGATGCTCGTCGCCCGGGGCCAGCTCCAGTCCGACTGGGTCACCGACACCCTCGCCAAGTCCTGGAACGTCCAGGGCCTGCGCGAGGTCCCGCTGCCCGCCGAGTCGGCGCGGTGGTGGGGGACGGGGCGGCTGATCGAGTTCTGCGCCCACCTCTCCGACCTGTCGGTGCTGTACCAGCTCGTCACCTCGGTACGCCGCAGCACCTGCCACTGGTGCGGCATCGACGTCATCGGCGACCGCTGTGTGTTCTGTTCCGCGACCCCGCCCGTGCCCGTCCCCGACGCCCGCGCGGGGTGATCGACGCCCGCGAGGGGTGCCCGACCCGCAAGCCGTATCCGACCGATCCCGACCGATTCCCCCAATGAGGTTGCACGGTTCATGAACTCCCGTCAGCGCCGCGGCGTGATACTCCTGATCCTGTCGGTCGTCTGCGCCCTCGGCGCCTTCGCCGGCGTGCTGTCCGTCATCAACGACGCCGAGTCCAAGGTCGGCCCCGAGGTCACCGCCTACCGGCTGAAGACGAACGTGGAGCCGTACAAGCCGCTGGCTTCGGCCCAGTTCGAGAAGATCTCGATGCCGGAGCGCTGGCTGTCCGACAACGCGGTCACCGATCTGAGGGAGATCGAGGGCAAGATCGCGGTCACCGCGCTGCGGAAGGGTTCCCTGCTCCAGAGCGACATGATCGTGGCCCAGCCCGCCCTCCAGCCCGGGCAGCAGGAGGTCGCCATCATGATCGACGCGGCGACCGGGGTGGCCGGCAAGATCACGCCCAACTCCACCGTGAACGTGTACGCCACCTTCGAGGGCGCACGGGAGGGCGATCCCGCCCAGTCCAAGATCATCGTGACCAACGCCAAGGTCCTGGACGTGGGCGAGCTGACCCCCCTGGAACCCGACGCCGACGACCGCGACCGGCAGCCCACCGACGCCGTCCCGATCACCTTCGCACTGTCCACCCTCGACGCCCAGCGCCTCACCTACGCCGAGTCGTTCGCCCAGCGGGTCCGGCTCGCGCTGGTGGCCCCCGGCGACGACTCCACGGTCCCCGAGTCGGACCGGACGTACGAACTCGCGAAGGACAAGTGAGAGGCCCGTATGCCCACGAGGATCCTCCCGGCGGTCGGCGACGCGGACGCGGTCCGTGCGATCACGACCCTGCTCTCCCAGCTCCCGGACGCCGAGCCGGTCGCCCCCGTGACCGACTCCACCCAGCTCATCGACACCCTCGCCCGGCTGGCCGCCGAGTCCGTCGACGAGCTGCCCGAGGTCGTGGTCGTGCACGAGCGTATCGGCCCGGTCCCGGCCCTGGAGCTGATCCGCGAAGTCGCCCTCCGCTTCCCCGCGGTGGGCGTCATCCTCGTCACCTCCGACGCGTCCCCCGGCCTCTTCCAGGCCGCCATGGACTACGGCGCCCGGGGCCTGGTGGCGCTGCCCCTGTCGTACGAGGAACTCGCCAGCCGAGTCCAGGCCGTGGCCTCCTGGTCGGCAGGCGTACGACGCCATCTCGGCGGCGCCCTGGAGGTGTTCACCGGCGTCGGCGGCACCGTCGTCACGGTGAGCGGCGCCAAGGGCGGCGTCGGCACGACGCTCGTGTCCATCCAACTCGCCCTCGCCGCACAGGCCTCCGGCCGCTCCACCGCCCTGCTCGACATGGACCTCCAGACCGGCGACCTCGCCGCCTACCTGGACGTCCAGTTCCGCCGCTCCGTCGTCGACCTCGCCGCCATCACCGACATCACCCCGCGTGTCCTGGCCGACGCCGTCTTCCGCCACGACACCGGGGTCGCCCTCCTGCTCGCCCCCGGCGACGGCGAACGCGGCGAGGAGGTCACCGACCGCGCCGCCCGCCAGATCGTCAGCGCCCTGCGCTCCCGCTACGAGATCGTGATCGTCGACTGCGGCGCCCAGCTCAGTGGCGCCGGCGCGGCCGCCGTGGAGATGGCCGACACGGCGCTGCTGGTCACCACCCCGGACGTGGTCGCCGTCCGGGGCGCCAAGCGCGTCGTCCGCATGTGGGACCGGCTCCAGATCCGCAAGGCCGAGGAGACCACGGTCGTCGTCAACCGCCACACCCGGGGCACCGAGATCCAGCCCCCGCTGATCCAGAAGATCACCGGCACGGCACTCGCGGCCACCGCGGTCCCCGCCAACTACAAGGAACTCCAGGGCGTGGTGGACGCGGGCCGCCTGCACGAACTGGACTCCAAGAGCACGGTGAAGCAGGCGTTGTGGACTCTCGCCGGGGAACTCGGCCTGGTGAAGGCGGTTGAGGTCGACCGACGGGCGGGCCGGGGGTCCTTCCGCAGGCGGAAGGACGGTGGGGGATGAGCGGCCGCGCGGGCCTGTTCCGGCGCGGGGCCGACCGGGGCCAGGTCACCATCGAGTTCCTCGGCATGACCCCGCTGATCCTGGTGACGCTGGTGCTGCTGTGGCAGTGCGCGCTGCTCGGGTACACCTTCACGCTGGCCGCGAACGCCGCGGACGAGGCGGCACGGGCGGGCACGGCGGCCGAGGACCGGCAGGGCGCCTGCCAGGAGGCGGGGCTGAAGCATCTGCCGGGCGCGTGGGAGGGCGGTGCCGAGGTGACCTGCGGCGAGAGCGGGGGCCTGGTCACGGCGGACGTCCATCTGGACGTTCCGATCCTCTTCCCGGGCACGATCGCGTTCCCGTTCGAGGTCGACGGGCACGCGGGGGCGGTCGTGGAGGAGGGGGACTGAGATGGCGTACGAGAAGGCGCGCCGTAGCCGTAACTGTGCCCGTGACCGTGAGGGTGCCCGTGACCGCGGCCAGGTGGCCATCGAATACCTCGGCTTCATCCCGATCCTGATCCTCGTCGCCATGGCCGCCATACAGATCGGCCTCATCGCCTACACCGCCCAGCAGGCGGGCACCGCCGCCCGCGCCGGCGCGCGCAGCGCCTCGCTGGACGGGCCGTTCGCGGCGGACTGCCAGGCCGCCGTGAGCGGCTGGCTGGCCGACGGGACCGGCTGCACCAGCGCCGGGCTCGGCGACGAGGTACGGGTCACCGCCACCGTGGACATCCCGTCCGTGGTCCCCGGCTGGGACTTCGGCGACGCCACCAAGTCCGCCACCATGCCGCTCGACCACTGAGGAGCACCGGAAGCCATGAGCCTGCGGGCACGCATCAACTCCCCCGAGGAGAACGGAAGCAGGGGCGAGGACGGCCACCTGGTCGCCTCCTACCGGGCCAAGCTCCTGGAGGAGATCGACCTCGCGGAGATGAGCTCGCTGGCCGCGGCCGAACGCCGGGCGCGGCTGGAACGCGTCCTGGGCCACATCATCAGCCGCGAGGGCCCGGTGCTCTCGACGGTGGAGCGCTCCCAGCTGATCCGCCGGGTCGTCGACGAGGCCCTCGGCCTGGGCATCCTGGAACCCCTGCTGGAGGACGCGTCGATCACCGAGATCATGGTGAACGGCCCCGACGCGATCTTCGTGGAACGAGCGGGCCGGGTGGAGCAGTTGCCGCTCCGCTTCCCCTCCCACGACCAGCTGATGCAGACGATCGAACGGATCGTCTCGACGGTGAACCGCAGGGTGGACGAGTCGAACCCGATGGTCGACGCCCGCCTGCCCTCGGGCGAGCGCGTGAACGTCATCATCCCCCCGCTGTCGCTGACCGGCGCGACGCTCACGATCCGCCGCTTCCCCCGCTCCTTCACCCTGCACGAGATGATCGGCCTCGGCTCGCTGGACGAGCCCATGGTGTATCTCCTGGCGGGCCTGGTGCAGGCGAAGTTCAACATCATCGTGTCGGGCGCGACGGGCACCGGGAAGACGACACTTCTCAACGCCCTCTCCGGCCTGATCCCCGAGGTCGAGCGCATCATCACGATCGAGGACTCGGCCGAACTCCAGCTCCAGCAGAACCACGTGATCCGCCTGGAGTCACGCCCGCCGAACGTGGAGGGCCAGGGCCGGGTCACCATCCGCGACCTGGTCCGCAACTCCCTGCGGATGCGTCCCGACCGCATCGTCGTCGGCGAGGTCCGCGGCGGCGAGTCCCTGGACATGCTCCAGGCGATGTCCACGGGCCACGACGGCTCCCTGGCCACCGTGCACGCCAACAGCACGGAGGACGCGTTGATGCGCCTGAAGACCCTGGCCTCCATGTCCGACGTGGAGGTCCCCTTCGAGGCGCTGCACGACCAGATCAACAGCGCGGTCGACGTCATCATCCAGCTCACCCGCTTCGCCGACGGCGCCCGCCGGATCACCGAGATCGCGATCCTCGACAGCCACGGAGCGGAGCCGTACCGGCTGGCCACGGCCGCCCGCTTCCACGCCCGCCCGATGGCCGCGGACGGCCGGGTCTACGGCAACTTCGAGTACTTCCCGCTCCCACGCCGCACCGCGGACCGCCTCTACATGGCCAACCAGCCGGTACCGCAGGCGTTCGGAGTGGCGGGCTCCATGGAGCAGCTGGCCATCCGAGCGGCGAGGTAGAGGGAGGCAGGAACCGATGGACTTCGAGACGCTGATCACGCTGACCACCGGCATCACGGTGCTGACCTGCGGGCTCGCCGTGGCCGGCCTCCACGCGTACGCCGCCGGCCGGGCCCAGCGCCAGGCCCTGGTGGACCGCCTGGCGGCCACGGGCCAGATAGCCCCCGTCGGCCGCCGGCGCCGCTTCGGCGACCTGGACCGCCGCCTGCGCCGTACGAAACTGGGCCGGAAACTGGAACTGCGCCTGCTGGCAACGGGCTTGGACGTGACGCCGGGCGAGTTCTTCGTCTACATGCTGACCGCGGTGGCGGGCCTGTGGCTGGTGGGCCAGGCGACGCTGGCCCCCTTCTTCGGCCCGATAGCGGGCATGCTGGGCATCTGGGCGGCCGTCCAGTTCCTGAACTGGCAACGCCAGAAGCGCATCGAACGCTTCATCAACCAACTCCCCGAGCTGGCCCGCATCCTGGCGAACGCGACCCAGGCGGGCCTGGCTCTGCGCACGGCGATCGGCATGGCGGCGGAGGAGCTGGAGGCACCCGCAGGGGAAGAACTGGCAAAGGTGGCCAACCAGCTGGCGCTGGGCGCGTCCATGGACGACGCCCTCGGCGAACTGGCGGACCGCCTCCCCTCCCGCGAACTGGTGGTCCTGGTCACGACATTGGTCCTGTCGAACCGAGCGGGCGGCCAGGTGGTGAGCGCCCTGCGCAACCTGACGGAGACCCTGGAGGAGCGCAAGGAGACCCGCCGGGAGATCCGCACCCAGCTCTCCCAGGTGAGCATGACGTCGTACGCGGTCCCGGCGCTGGGCATCGGCTCCCTCTTCCTGATGAACGGGGTGAAGGACGGCGCCCTGGACCGTATGACGGGCTCACCGGCGGGCCAGGTCGCGGTGATCGTGGCGTTCGTGCTGTACGCGATCGGCTTCGTGATGATCCGGCGCCTGTCCCGGATCGACGTATAGGAGGGCGGGGACGATGGCATGGATTCTCGCCCTGGCGATGGGCCTGAGCGTCTGGGGCTTCTTCGCGGGCATCCGCATGTACCGGGCGGACGCGAAACTCCCCGGTGACCTACAGCTGGCACTGGAGGTCGGCGCCACCCGCACCGGCGCGGTGGACTCGCTGATCGACCGCATGGGCATGCGGTACGCACCGGCGGTGCTGCGCCTGATGGGCCCGAAGCAGGTGGCGAAGTACCGCCGCAAGATCGACCTGGCGGGCAACCCCGGCGGCCTGACGATCGACCGCTACGCGGCCCGCCGCGCGGTGTACGGCTTCCTGGGCGCGGTGGGCGGCCTGGTCTTCCTCATGCGAGGCCAGTACCTGGTGACCTTGCTCCTGCTGGCCTTCGGAGCCTTCTGGACGGAGGTCGGCATCTGGTCGGCGATCCGCATCCGCAAGGACGTGATCGAGCGGACGCTGCCCGACTTCCTGGACGTGTTGGCGGTGGTGGTGAGCGCGGGCCTGGGCTTCCGCCAGGCCCTGGACCGGGTGGCCTCGCGCTACGAGGGCCCGTGGGCGGACGAACTCCGCATCACGCTCCGCCAGATGGACCTGGGCATGAGCCGCCGCCAGGCCTTCGCGGAACTCCGCCGCCGCAACGACTCGGAGCAGGTGGCGATGTTCGTGACGGCACTCCAGCAGGGCGAGGAGTTGGGCGCCCCGATCGTCGACACCCTGGTCGCCCTGGCGAAGGACATGCGCCGAACAGACGCCCAGAACGCCCGCCGCAAGGCGGCAAGGGCCGTCCCCAAGGCCACGATGATGATCACGACGTTCATGGTCCCGGCGACGATGATCCTGCTGGGCGCAGGCCTGCTCCTGGGCTCGGGCACGGACTTCGGCTCCATCACGGGGGAGTAGGGATGGGAATCGGAATGCCCGTGAGGGGGTTGAGGGTGACCCTGACGACACCGAGGGATCTGAACGCGCCGCAGGGGTTGGAGGAGGCGCTTCCGGCGGCGTCGGTTGGACCGTCCAAGGACCCGACGATCACCCTCCAGATAAACGCTTTGCAGGCAACCACCCGCATGGTCTTCGCCTTCCGCCTGGCCATGCTCGCCCTCTCCGCCCCCGCGGCCCTGCTGAACGCCGCCCCCGGCCTGGGGACGCGCCTGGTAGGCGCGGCGACGGTAGCGACCTTCATGGCCAGCTACGTCCTCTTCAGAGACTGGGAACGCTTCGGCCCCCTCCTCCTCCGCCACCCCACCCTCCTGGCAGCGGACACTCTGTTCGGCGCCCTGCTATTGATCTCGGCGGGCCCGGACACCCCCCTGGCGTACGTAAGTGTCTGCACGCCGCTGCTGGCAGGCATCGCGTACGGCTACCGAGCGGCGGCGGTGTTCGCCAGCCTCCAGTCCCTGATCCTCCTCCTCGTCTACGCCACAACAGCGGAGGCGCATTCAACCCTCGCGGAGAAGCTCCTGCTCCCCGGCTTCTGCGTGATCACAGGCGCGGCAGGCTCAGCACTCCGCAACCTGATGCTCCGCTTCGGCGAGGCGACCCAGGCCCTGACGACAACAAGGGCCCGCTTGGCGGCAGCAGAGGCAGTGGCAGCAGAACGGGCCCGCCTGGCAAGGGAGATGCACGACTCGGTGGCGAAGACCTTGCACGGAGTGGCCTTGGCGGCGGACGGCCTGGCGGCATCGGCATCCGCGACGAAGGCGACCCTGAACCCCACCCTGATCAAGGAACAGGCGGAGCTGGTGGCAAGGGCCACGCGCAGGGCGGCAACGGAATCGCGAGAGCTGCTGACGGACTTGAGGCGCGATTGTGTCGCGACGAGGGACGTCTTCGAGGAACTGGAGTCACGTACAAGGGCCTTCGCAACCCGTACGGGAGTCCTGGCGACGTACCACCCCACAAGTCCCAAGGAGGCACCCCCGCCCCTGCCCCCGGCGGTGACCCGCCACGTCCTCTCGATCGCAGCGGAGGCGATGGAGAACGCCCACCGCCATGCGACCCCGACGAAGGTGAACGTCCGAGCGGGAGTCCACGGCGGCCTACTCCGCATCAGCGTGTACGACGACGGCCGGGGCCTCCCCTCGGACACCACCCTCGAACAGCTTCGCAGTGCAGGTCACTTCGGCCTGATCGGCATGGTCGAACGAGCCGCGTCGGTGGGCGCCCGTATCCGCATGGGCCGCGGCGACCACGCAAAAGGCACGGAAGTCCTCCTGGAACTCCCATTGGAACTCCCATTGGAACTCCCATCGGCGGCGCGAAGGACATGACGGCATGACACACCCCGACTTCCCCACGCCCGAATCCGCGACCAAGCCCCTACGGGTAGTGGTCGCGGACGACAACCCGGTAGTGCGAGCGGGCCTGACAGCGCTGCTTTCCGGCCGAGAGGACATCAAGGTAGTAGCGGAGGCGGCGGACGGCCGCGAGGCCTACGAGGCGGCCCGGCGCCACCGCCCGGACGTGGTCCTCCTGGACGTCCAGATGCCAGGAGTGGACGGCATAGCGGCGCTCCCGTACCTGGTGAAGCTGGCCCCCGTGATGATGCTGACGTACAGCAGGGAATCGGAAACGGTGGAGGAGGCTCTGCGGCGAGGAGCCAACGGCTACTTGGTCCACGGCGAGTTCACGGCGGCGGAACTGGTGGAGGCGGTACGGGGCCTGAACGAGGGCAAGCCGCACTTCACGGCAACGGCGGCGGAGGCACTGCTGACGCAACTACGCAGATCGACGGATTCGCATCCGCATATGGAACCACCCGCTCCAACCCCAAATAAAGCCTCCCCCCTTTCGCAAGTGCAACCAAGTATGGGACAGTCCTCCGGTAGGAAGAGATTCCAACTGAGCACGAGGGAGGCGGAGATCATGGACCTCATCGCGTCCGGCATGACGAACCATCAGATCGCCGCCACGTGCTTCATCAGCGAGAAGACGGTCAAGAACCACATCAACCGCATCTTCGCCAAGCTCCACAGCACCACCAGGGCCCAGGCCACCGCCAAATGGCTGGGGGTGACCTGACATGCCCCGCCTTTGGGCCCGCTTGTGGGCCCCCGGACCCTCCCCCTCCCACCCCACCCCGCCCTACGGTGCGGCCACCACACCCGCAACCGAAGGGAACCGCCATGAACTACCGCCCCAACCTGAACGACAAGGGCCAGACTGCGGTGGAGTACCTGGGGATCATTGCGGTGGTGGTTGCGATTGTTTTGGCTATTACGGGGACGGACATCGGGCAGACGATTTACAACGCGATTACCGAAAAGATCATCGAAGTTACCGGGGGCTGATGCGGCCGCGTAGGTACGGCGACACAGGGCAGGCGTTCCCCATCTACATCACGGTGGTGGGAGGTCTGCTCTTTCTCGCGTTCGCTTACCTTGCGGTCGGTCAGGCTGGCGCGAATCGGAACGGCGCCCAGACCGCCGCTGACGCTGCGGCACTGGCGGCAGCGCAGGACACCCGGGATCAACTTGCCGGCAAGTGGGTGGAAGCCGTACTCGACCCGCCGCAGTGGCAAGACATCTTTGACGGCTACGCGCCCGGACTTGAGCCTTCGTGCTGGCGAGCGGATCAACTAGCGGTGCAGAACGACGCCCACATAACAGGATGTGATCCCGGGCTATTGGAGTACGAGGTCGCAGTTGAGACGGACAAGTCCGTCGGCGAGTCCATCGTCCCTGGCACGGAAGACGTGTACTCAAAGGCGTCCGCCATCGCCGTGATCGAGCCCCGCTGCACGTTCAAGCTGCCGGACGAGGATGCCGGAGACGACGTGCTGCCGCAGTTGACCTGCAAGGACAAGGATTGGGTTCTGGATCCGGAGGACTTGGCGGAACTGCCAGAGCCCGAGGATCTCTTCGATGTCCACTTGGCTGACTGATAAGCGAACAACGAGCGATGAAGGAAGCATAGGCATGAGCATTCGGTTCACTACGGAGGCCCGTAGGGGGATGGTCGCACTGACTCTCGCGACCGGTCTGGCCCTCGGTGTGGCCGGCTGCGGCGGCGGGGACGACGACCCGAAGGCCAAGCCTTCAGCGTCGGCCCCAGAGAATGGTGGATCCGCGCCCAGTCCCCAGGAAGGCGACGCGGGCGAGCCCTTGGCTGAGCTGAAGGGGCCGGACGGACTACTCCTGCAGCTCACCACCGCTCAGCGTGACTCGGGTGGGTTTGTCACGGTGAGCGGCACCCTGAAGAACGATGGTGACAAGACCTTGGCGCTGCCAGCCCAGTTGAGCGGCAATGAAACTGAGATCATTAGAAACGGTCGCTCTCTCGGCGGGGCCACTCTGGTCGATTCCAAGGGGAAGAAGCGCTACTACGTGCTGCGAGACACGGACGGCCGCCCTCTCACGACCACGGGCATAACGTCCATCAAGTCTGGTGAAACCATCCCCGTGTTCATGCAGTTCCCCGCGCCGCCGAATGACGTGGCCGAAGTTGCCTTCCAGTTGCCGATGTTCGCCCCCGCAGACATCACGATCTCTGGGTGACGCCCTACATGACACATACCTCGCCCCGCCTGCCTCTGATCCTGGCTGCCACCTCGGTGATGACAGTCACGAATCTCATCGGCGCTGTGCCTGCCTACGCCGACGACAACCCCAGCGTCCCCCCAGGCACCGAAGCCACCGCCACCGCCCCGGTCGAAGTCGATCCCAACGACCCGGACCTGAAGCTCCCCGAGGGCGCCACGCTCGCCGAAGCCAAGGTGCTGGACATCAAGCAGGTCGTCGAAGACCAGAGCGGCGACGAACGCCGCGAGGACACGAACGCGGACGTGAAGTTCGCGCTCCAGGCGGAGGTCCTGTTCCCGAAGGACAGCGCAAAACTGAACGGCGAGGCAAAGGCTCGAATCGCAGCGATCGCGGAGGAAATCAAAACTCAGAACGCGACGAAGATCCGAGTCTTCGGCTTCACGGACGACCTGGGCTCATCGGCCCACGGCGACGTCCTTTCCAAACAGCGAGCCAACGCCGTAGAAGACATCCTCAAATCCGAACTGAACGACCCCAACATCACCTACGAGGTCCGCGGCTACGGCGAGCAGTACCCCATCGCCTCCAACACAACAGAGGCCAGCCGCAAGAAGAACCGAAGGGTGGAGGTCAGCTTCCCGCGCTCAGAGAGCTGACGAGGACGCGACGCTGTCCCAGGGTGTGCGCGGGGGTTAGGCATGAGTGAGTACCACTACATCTTTGCTCGCCCTGGATTTCCGCGGGAACGGCTGGTCCAGGACGTCTCCACGGCATGCGGTGTGGAGCTGAGGCCGGCCGACGACGAGTTCGTCGACCGTGCGGGAAATCTCGGATACGCGGCGGTCGAGGTCGAGTTCACCCACGAGTACGAGGGCGACCACGGCATGCCGTTGGAGCGCTACGACTCCCTGGTCACCATCAGGGACTTCGACACGAACCTGGAGCGCCAGGAGACGACGGCCCGCCAAATCTTCGAGAACCTGACCGCCTTGGGCCGTTACGACTTGCTGCTCACCCGAGACCTACAAGAACTGCTTGCCTCGCTAGATCGTCTATGAATCCCGGTCTGCCTGGAACCCTTGGAGTTGCAGAACTGAATGGAAGAAGGGCGGTGCCGTACTCCTGGAGTGGGCCGCTCGCTTCTTCCCTGTGCTGGAGCGGACCGGGGTCAAGGGTGGGCCGGAGGTCCATCGCCGTAGGCGACGCGTAGCGCCCTTGAGGCCGGGCCGTGGAGGCACGACCCTGGCAAGGGAGCGGGCGGCCCAACGGTCACTTGATAGCGCCGAGGAAGGCAACCACGCGGCAGCGGTCACCGTCACACGCGGCGCCTTCCCCCCTCCCCCTCGATCTCCGGGATGACCCGCGCCCAACTCTCCGTTCCCGCTGACGCCTTCACCACCCTCATCACAAGCCTCAAGTCCAGCGCCCGATAGACCCGCCGTGGGTCCGCGGTGCAAGGAGTTCCGGGGCGAGGGCCGTAATCGTGTGGCGGTTGACCGGGGTTTTCAACTCTTCGTGCACTTTGGGTACTGCGCACCAGTGGAGCAGGCGTTGTAGTCGTCGCTGTCGACGTCGACTTCGGTACGGTCTCCGTTCTTGGTGCGGACGGTCAGCTCATACTCGGTGTGGCAGCTTCTCTTCTTCTTTTTCTTCGACTTCGAGCACTCCTGGTCCGTCTCCTTGTCGACGACGGTTCCGGTGACGTCCTTGCTGTCACTGCAACCAGCCAGCGGCACGGTGAGCGCGGCGAGAGCGACCAGCACCGTGAGGGTGCGCTTCATGTGTTCTCCCAAGGGGGGCGTGGGGCGGCCCTGATACGAGCTGAACAGCGACACGGTCGGCCGGAACTGTACGTCGATGAAGTAGCCCCGCAGTAGGTCTCGACCGTGAACTTCCGACCGGGGATGTAGATGTCCGGCGCCGGAGAAACGCCACCGCGGTAACCCGATGGCCGCTCACCCCACGTCGCCGTCGACCTCGACCACCACCCGCACGCCCACGCGCAGCCCCCACCCCACCATGGCCCCGGCCTCGGCCTCCAGCACATGCCGAGCGCGCAGCCTGGGCAGCCCAAGGCGCCCGGGCTTCATGGTGCGCACGGCGAGGACGTTCAACCGCCGATCGAGGTACGCGACATCGATGGGGATCCGCATGCCGATCGTGTGGATGCTGTTGGCGGGGGAGAGCAGGAGAACCCCGTCCACGGCGTCCCGCCCGAGGAGTCCCCGAGTCCGGGCGCGATAGGACGAGGCGATCTCCAGAGGCAGACCGACGTCCCCTGCCGCCCCCTGGACGACCAACTTCCCGACTCCGTCGCGCCATTGCTGCCTCATGACGAGGATCTCCCCGATCCGGACAGTGCTACGCATCACTGCTGACGGTGGCTCTCCTTTGCATGTTCATAAGTGGAATGGCTCGCTCGCCGAGTTGCGCGGTACATCCGGCACCGTGTTACGGAACCGTTACGGGCCGAATCGACGTCTCATTGGTTGATTTGGACTCATAGATCCCGTCAGTTGACGAGCATCGCCCTGGTGTCACCGCGAGACGCTGGATAGCGTTGCTTCGCTCAAGAGAAGTCTCGTCTCACTGGGAGCCGACCGTGAACCGCCGCCCCACCCTCCTCGCAGCGCTCACGCTGACCGCCGCAGCGGCCCTGACGCTGTCCGCGTGCGGGAGCGACGACAGCTCCAAGGACAAGGACAACGACAAGATCGCGGGAGCCGAGACGGGGGGCAAGAAGTCCCCGTCGCCCACGGCCGCCGCATCCGACTCCGGTGACCGGCCGAAGATCACCTTCCCGTCCGACGCCAAGAACGTCTTCGAGGACCAGAAGACGGGCGACGCGGCGAAGGACGCGGTGCTCGCTGACAGTGCCCTGAGCGTGAACTCCGTCGACGAAGCGATCTTCGAGGGGAACACGGACACGAAGGCGCTCGGCTTCTACAACACGGGCAAAGCCCTGGAGTCGTCGATCACTTTCGCGCAGCAGTACATCGACGGTGGCGACACGTGGACCGGCGTGACCCGCTACTACGACTACAAGGTGACCCTGTCCGGAGCTGACAAGGCATATGTCACCTACTGCTCCGACGAGAGCAAGTCCTACGTCAAGGACCGGAAGACCGGGAAGGTCGACAGGTCGCCTGCCACCGCGGACTCCTACGTGCTGTACAACACCACCCTGACCAAGAACGACCAGGGAGTCTGGCAGACCACCAACATTGCGTCGAACGGGGGAGACAAGGCGTGCCAACCGTAAGGAACTCAGCGAGGACCGCAACGGCCCTGACGCTCGTATGCGCGTCACTCTTCGCTGCCCAGACAGCCTTCGCCCGAGGGGGCTACGACAACAACGGCAACACGGAACAGGGCGCCGACACCAACGGCGACAAGGTTTCCGTAACCGTCGGGGGCGTCGTGTTCGACCGCTCCAAGAACGGCACCGGCGAATCAACCGGCGCCCTGACCTCGACCACGTCCTGGACGCCGCCGCCTTGTTGGCACGCCCCGAAGTACACCCCCGAAGGGCTCCAGAACTACCTGGAGCCGATCTGGGAGGCTGGCTCCACGGGTCATACCTGGGACGCCGAGCAGCGCGAGAAGTACAACGCCAACGATGAGAAGAAGGGCTTCAACAAGGACAAGGCCGGCAAGGGCTACTGGTGGGGCGCGTACGTCAATGACAAGGACTTTCCCGCAGGTTGGGACTCCTGTTACGAGGACGAGTACTTCTGGGTGGACACCGGTGATGCTCCTCCCGCCGACATCGAGAACGCGATAACCCCCGAGATCCTCGCCGAACTCGCCTACGCCGAGATCCGCGTCCCCGGCACCGAGGTCACCCTCGCCCCCGAGAACGCCACGAAGGTCAACCTCCCGACGTGGGCCTGGCTGGACGGCGCGGAGTTCAAGCCGGTGTCAGTCACCGCGTCCGTACCAGTGCTGAATCTGGAGGCGACCGCAACCGCGGTGCCGAAGTCCCTCAAGATCGAGCCGGGTACGGCGGACGCGGTCACCTACCCCGCGTCCGGCGTGTGCGAGCTCAACAACGCCAACAACCGCATCGGTGAGCCGTACGCCAAGGGCAAGGCTGACCAGACTCCGCCCTGCGGCGTGAAGTACCTGCGCTCCTCCGGCGACGACACCTTCCCCCTCCAGGCCACCGTCACGTGGGAGATCACCTGGACCGGCACCGGCGGAGCCGGTGGCGACATGCCCGACGGTGCTTTCGGCGCCACCCAGGACGTCGTCGTCCAGGAAATCCAGTCCATCAACCGCTGACACACAGGCCGCCGCCGTTCTGAACGGCGGCGGCCTCAGCCCTTCGGCGGTGCTGTTCGCCATGCCTCACCCGGGTAGGAACACCCCCATGACCCAACTAGGCGCAATCTTCCGTCCCCAACTCCCCCCAGAAGACCTCCGCTCCATCGCCCGGCTCGCCGATGAGACCGGGCTTGAGGAGTTGTGGCTGTGGGAGGACTGCTTTCGGGAAGGTGGGGTTTCCGCTGCTGCGGCGGCGTTGGCGTGGACCGAGCGGGTGCGGGTCGGGATCGGGCTGCTTCCCGTGCCGTTGCGGAATGTCGCTGTCACGGCCATGGAGGCCGCCACTCTTGAGCGGATGTTTCCCGGGCGGGCCGTCATCGCGGTCGGGCATGGGGTGCAGGAGTGGATGGGGCAGGTGGGGGCTCGGGTCGAGTCGCCGGTGACCTTGTTGCGGGAGCATCTCGTTGCCTTGCGGGCGCTGTTGCGTGGGGAGCGGCTCACCACCGATGGGCGGTATGTGCGGCTTGATGATGTCGCTCTTGACTGGCCGCCCATTGGGCCCGCCGTTCCCGTCATCGCCGGTGTCACCGGCCCCCGTTCGCTGCGGCTCTCCGGTGAATGCGCCGACGGTACCCTGCTCACCGCGTCCACCCCGCCGGACGGCGTACGGCGGGCTCGGCAGCTCATCGATGAAGGGCGGGCCGCCGCCGGGCGCACCGGTCCTCATCGCCTCGTCGTCTATCTCCTCGCCGCCACCGGAGCCGACGCCGCCGAACGGCTGCGCAAGGAGCTGACCGAGGAAGGACTCGCCGACGTCCCCGGCCTCGGTGTCGCCGGAGACGCCGGTACCGTCGCCAAGGCCGTACAGCGGCTGGCGGAGGCCGGGGCCGACACCGTCGTGCTCCAGCCGACCGGGGACGAGCCCGACCCGGAGGGGTTCGTGCGGTTCGTCGCCGAGGACGTGCGGCCGCTCGTCCCGTAGTCACCGGCGTAGCCACCTGCGTTGTCACCGGCTTTATCAGCGGCGTTGTCAGTGCCTGGTGCCACACTCCCGGCATGAGCGACCACATCGTTGAGCTGCGTGACGTCGTCGAGGCCGACCTCGACATCTTCCTCGACTTCGAACACGACCCCGAGGCCGTCCGGCGGTCTCGGTTCGTGCCGCGGCCTCGGGAACGGTTTATGCGGCACTGGAAGGAGCGCGTGCTCGGGGATCCCGACAACCTCGTGCAGACCGTCGTCGTGGACGGAGAGGTCGCCGGGAATTTTTGCGCTTGGACAGACGGTGATCGTCGGTTCATCGGGTACTGGCTCGGGCGGGCCTACTGGGGGCGCGGGGTCGGTAGTTCGGCCCTCGGGCTCTTTCTGCGGCGGGAGGCTGCACGGCCCCTGTACGCCGACCCGTTCAAGGACAACACCGCCTCCGTCCGGCTCCTGGAGAAGCACGGATTCCAGCGTGTCGGGACCCTGACCCACGGCGAGGGCGAGCACATCCTGCTCATGCTTCCCGCGGGTACGTCATGAGGACGTCGCGGGCCGCCTGTCCCCCGTCGCCCCGTCGATCAACTCCCGCACGATGTCCATGTGGCCCGCGTGCCTCGCCGTCTCCTCGATCATGTGGACCAACACCCACCGCAGCGACACGTCTTCGCCCCGCCAGTCCGGCCGGCCCAGGTCGTCCAGGTTCCGTTCGTTGATCGTGCGGTCCGCCGCGGCGCGGGCGCGGCCGTAGAAGTCGATGATCTGTTGCGTCGTCTCGCCCTGGTCCGCGCGCATGTCCTCGTCGCTGTACGGGTCGAACCACAGCGGCTCGGCCTCGCCGCCGAAGGTCGAGACGAACCAGCCGTACTCCACCGAGCCCAGGTGCTTGACCAGGCCCAGGAGGCTCGTGCCCGAGGGGGTCAGCGGGCGGCGGAGGTCCGCGTCGTTCAACCCCTCCAGCTTCCACAGCACCGCGTCCCGCATCCGGTCGAGGCTCGCGTGCAGCGTCTCCTTGTCTCCGGCCGTGTACTGCGTGCTCGCATCTGTCATCTCGGGGTTCGTCATAGCGCTGAAGCTAGCAGCGGGGTATGACACCGAAATTCGGCGGCGGCCTCCCGCCCTCCCCTGCGATCATCGGAACATGGGCCACCCGCGCAGCCACCGCAGCTTTGAGGACCTCGTCGCCGAGGGCGCCGCCGTACCCACCGACGGCTGGGACTTCTCCTGGTTCGAGGGACGGGCCACCGAGGCGCGGCCCAGCTGGGGATACGCCGTCTCCCTCGCCCAGAAGCTCGCGGGCGCCACCGCCGCCCTCGACCTCCAGACCGGGGGAGGGGAAGTACTCGACTTCGCCCTCGGACACGCGCCCAAGGCCCCCGCTCTCACCGTAGCCACCGAGGGGTGGGCGCCGAACGTCGCCAAGGCCGCCGCTCTCCTCCGGCCGCGCGGCGTCGCCGTCGTCGCCTCGCCCGAGCCGGACCCGCTCCCGTTCGCCGACGGCGCCTTCGACCTCGTCAGCAGCCGGCACCCGGTCCAGGCGCACTGGACCGAGATCGCCCGGGTGCTCGAACCCGGCGGCAGCTACTTCGCCCAACACGTCGGGCCCCACAGCGTCGTCGAGCTCGTCGAATACTTCCTCGGGCCGCAGCCCGACGACGTCCGCAACGGCCGTGATCCGAAAAGAGAGCGCGCCGACGCCGAGGCCGCCGGGCTGGAGGTCGTCGACCTGCGCGCCGAGGAGCTGCGCATCGAGTTCCACGACATCGCCGCCGTCGTCCACTTCCTGCGCAAGGTGATCTGGATGGTCCCCGGCTTCACCGTCGAGGCGTACGAGCCTCAACTCCGGTCCCTGCATCGGCGGATCCAGGACGAGGGGCCCTTCGTCGCCCACAGCACCCGCCACCTCATCGAGGCCCGCAAGCCGCGCTGATCCGATTCCGGTCCCTGTTCCGACCCCGATCCCCATTCCGATTCAGGCATGCGGGCCCACCTTCACCTCACCCAGCACCAACTCCGGCCGTGCCTCCAGCACTTCGCCGACCCGCTCCACCTGCTCCTCCAACTCCCGCCCCTGCCGAGCCGTCAGTCGGCCGCCGCCGCCCAGGACCTCCACCGTCACCGTCGTACGACGACCCTGCCGCCGCTGGTGCCACACCCCCGCCACCACCCCGTCCACCAGCAGCACCGGAAAGTTCCCGGCCTGCCCACCCGCCAGCGCCCTCCGGTACGCCTCACCGGGGAACAGCGACTCCCGGGGTTGCGCGGCGATGCCGTACGCGTCGAAGTACGGCAGCAACCGCACCCCTCGCCACCCCCGCGACGAGAACTCCGTGTCGCCCGCGACCACCCACGCCGGCGCCCCCTCGAAGCCGACCTCCTCGATCACGCCGTCGGCGGCCAGCTTGCTGAAGAGCCGCGCGGCCCAACCATCCGGTGCCGCGAGCCACTTGGCGAAGAACGCCGGGGTCGAGGGGCCGTACTCGTGCAAATAGCGGCGTAGGAGTCGGGGCACCGCCTCGGTTGCGGGGAGGGGGTCGAAGTGCGGGGGACGGGTGTACGTCACCTTGCGGCCGCGGTCGGGGCCGAAGCACAGCGCGCCCGACTGGCCCGCGCGGTGCATGACCTGGCGCCAGCGCGGCCACATGCCCTGGAAGGCGGGCATGACCAGTTCGCCCGCCCAGGGGCCGGTCCGGGCCACGACCTCCTCGTTCAGCTCGTCGGCCGTCAGGCACACGCCGTCCAGCGCGTCCTCGATCGCCGCCACGATCTGGCGCGCCTGCTCCTCGGTGAGCAGGGAGCGGTTCGCGCCGGACGGGATCGCGGGCAGCGCGGCGGTCCACAGGGGGAGTTCATGGGCGGGGAGCAGATGGACCGTGCCGCGCGGGCCGTGGGTCTTCACCAGGGAGCGGTCCTCCCAGAGCGCGGCGCGTACGTCCGCCCGGGTCAGGCCGGTGGTCCGGACGCCGATCGACAGCTCGGCCGCGGACAGCACCTGGGCGTGCGCGCCGAGCATCGCCGAGACGATGTCGGGGATCGGAGTGCCCTCCCTCGCCGGAATGGCCAGGAACTGCCGTTCGAGTCGTCGCGCGCTCGCCTCGTGCCAGGAGATCGTCACCGTCATAGGGCGACGGTAGGGGCGAGGTAGGTCAGGGGGTGTCCTCTTGTAATGGAGTAAAACCGGCAAACAGGGCGCTGGGGGGTGATCACCTCCGTATCCAAGGATTCATGCCTTATCCACATTGTTATCGCTTGTCACTCGCGCCCCACGTGCATCTCGCGTAGGTTCAGACCAAGGTAATTCGCGTCAGCAAAGCTGCGCGGGCGGTACCGCGCAGAGGAGGGGGCTGCGCGGTGCCGTGCTCACCTGCGGCGCGGGGGTCGTCGTACGGCCCCGTCCGGACGTCAAGCCGACGTTCGCTGCCCGGGGTCACCCGGGAGGGGGAAGGGTGGACAACTCGCCCCGTGTGGCGCAATCGCCGCCAAAGCCGGGCGCTCCCCCTCATGTCCTGCCCATGTTCCGCCCGATTCTCCTGGGAATCCGCTGTGTTCCGGCCATGAACACCCTGCGAAACACCCCCGCCGGACCTCTCGCCGCGTCGCCGTCCGACTTCGGAGAGTAGTTGTGGCACGCCGATGCGCGCAGCATCACTTACAAAGGGTTATGGTGGAAACCCCCCCTCGGGCCGGTCCGTCTCCCCCCCCACGGACCGGCCCGTTTTTCTTTGCGCGGGGCTCCGCTCGGCAAAGCCCGCAAGCCCCGCTCGGCAAAGCCCCGCCCGGCCCTTCTTCTTACGGGGGTAGGCTTCGGCCCTGGGGGACCACCGCCGGGCAGGGCCCGGGGACCGCCACCGGGCTGGGACCGCCCTCGGCACGCCTGCCGAGGCGACGGCCGCCCGATCAGTACGGAGGGGCTGACAATCACGTGAACCTGCGCGACAAGCTGCGCGGCCTGCTGGTCAGGCTGTACGCGCGCCGGGTGGAAGGCCACCTGGACCACGCTCAGGTGCCCCAGCACATCGGCGTCATCATGGACGGCAACCGCCGCTGGGCGAAGGCGGCCGGCTCCACCACCGTGCACGGCCACCGGGCCGGGGCCGAGAAGATCGAGGAGTTCCTCGGCTGGTGCTCCGAGACGGACGTGAAGGTCGTCACGCTCTGGCTGCTGTCGACGGACAACTTCGAGCGGCCGCAGGACGAACTGGTCCCTCTGCTCGGCATCATCGAGGACGTCGTC
Organism: Streptomyces davaonensis JCM 4913; assembly: GCF_000349325.1. Classification (GTDB taxonomy): domain Bacteria; phylum Actinomycetota; class Actinomycetes; order Streptomycetales; family Streptomycetaceae; genus Streptomyces; species Streptomyces davaonensis. Next base: position 3,819,295 of record NC_020504.1, on the reverse strand, counting down.
CGCACCCTCGCCGCCGACGGCCGTTGGCGCGTCCATCACGTCGGCACCCGTGATCTGCTGCCGCAGCAGATGCAGACCACCCTCAAAGAGGCCGAGGACACCACCGAGCACGTCGACGGAATACTGGTCAACGTCGCCATCGGCTACGGCGGACGCCAGGAGATCGCCGACGCGATGCGCTCGCTGCTGCTCGACGCGGCGGACAAGGGCACCTCGTTGGAGAAGCTCGCCGACACCGTCGACATCGAGATGATCGGCCGCCACCTCTACACCGGCGACCAGCCCGACCCCGATCTGGTCATCCGCACCAGCGGAGAACAGCGGTTGTCCGGATTCATGCTGTGGCAGACGGCGCACTCCGAGTACTACTTCTGTGATGTGTTCTGGCCGGCCTTCCGCAAGGTCGACTTCCTGCGCGCGCTGCGCGACTACGAGGCCCGGCACCGCCGTTACGGCGGCTGAGCCCACCCGAGCGCACAGGAGCACAAGGGAGCCGTTGGGCTCCCGGAGTACCCCGTTTGGGGCGGAAGTAATGAGGAGTTCACCAGCGCGCCGTCATATGCCGTGGCATGGCACCGCATGTTCGAGGGCATAAGCCAAGCAGGTCGACGCCCGAACCACGGGTGTCGGATCTCAGCGGACGGCACGGGGCCGTCCGCCCGGGAGGCCCTTTGCACCAGCCCGAACGTGCGGTCACCGTACGGACGAAGCAGCGGAGGGCCGGTTCTCGGCCCGTGCACTGGGGCCGTCGACCGGTCCAGCTCCTCTCCGTCGCTCCCCGACCTCTTCCGAGGGGGTACGTCCTTCCGTGGTGACCAGCACAAAGCGCCGCAAGCCCGACCGGCGCACCTATGTTCTCGACACCAGCGTCCTGCTGGCCGACCCCAACGCCCTGAGCCGCTTCGACGAGCACGAGGTCGTGCTCCCCATCGTCGTGGTCACGGAGCTGGAGGCCAAGCGGCACCATCCCGAACTCGGCTATTTCGCCCGGCAGGCGCTGCGTCTGCTGGACGAGTTCCGGGTGCGGTTCGGCCGTCTCGATGCCCCGATCCCGATCGGGGACCTGGGCGGGACGGTGCGTGTCGAGCTCAACCACTCGGACCCCAGCGTTCTGCCGACCGGCTACCGCCTGGGGGACAACGACTCCCGCATCCTCGCGGTCGCCCGCAATCTTCAGGCCGAGGGGTTCGACGTCACCGTCGTGTCGAAGGACCTCCCGCTCAGGATCAAGGCCTCGTCCGTCGGGCTCCTCGCCGAGGAGTACCGCGCCGAACTCGCCATCACCGACTCCTCCGGCTGGACCGGAATGTCCGAACTGACGCTTTCCGGCGAGCAGGTGGACATCCTCTTCGAGGAGGGGCACGTCTATGTGCCCGAGGTGACGGACCTGCCCGTGCACACCGGTCTCACCATCCAGTCCGAGCGAGGCAAGGCGCTGGGCCGGGTGACGGCCGAGGGCAACGTCCGGCTGGTGCGCGGCGACCGGGAGGCGTTCGGGATCAAGGGGCGCAGCGCCGAACAGCGCATCGCGCTCGATCTGCTGCTCGACCCGGACGTCGGGATCGTGTCGATGGGCGGCCGGGCCGGCACCGGCAAGTCGGCGCTGGCGCTGTGTGCGGGTCTGGAGGCGGTCCTGGAGCGCCGCCAGCACCAGAAGGTGATGGTCTTCCGGCCGCTGTACGCCGTCGGCGGGCAGGAGCTCGGCTATCTGCCGGGCAGCGAGGCCGAGAAGATGAGCCCTTGGGCGCAGGCGGTCTTCGACACGCTGTCCGCGGTCACCAGCCGTGAGGTCATCGAGGAGGTCACCGCGCGCGGGATGCTGGAGGTCCTCCCGCTCACCCACATCCGCGGCCGTTCCCTGCATGACGCGTTCGTGATCGTGGACGAGGCGCAGTCGCTGGAGCGGAATGTACTTCTGACGGTTCTGTCCCGAATCGGGGCCAATTCACGAGTGGTTCTGACCCACGATGTCGCGCAGAGGGACAATTTGCGGGTCGGGCGCTACGACGGTGTCGTGGCTGTCGTGGAGAAGCTGAAGGGGCATCCGCTCTTCGCGCATGTCACCCTGAACCGGTCCGAGAGGTCCCAGATCGCCGCCCTTGTGACCGAAATGCTGGAAGACGGCCAAATCTGAGGTCATAGGTACCGGTTGGCGCCGTCCGACAAAGGCTCAGAGCCTAGTCGGGCGGCGCTTCCGCATGTTGCTGATTCTCAGAACTCCCTGGGCCAAACGAGATGTGAGCTTTCACACCCGACACAGAATTGCCTTGCGGCGTGTGGTTACGGCAGAGTCTCACTCCTGTCAGGCCCCGCATACGACACATCTGTACCCCCAGCGGTACGGCACAACTTGAGAAGCACCGCTAACTCCATAGCGTCGTCGTATGCCGCCCGTGCACCACGCGGCACTCCCCGCAGGGGAGTTGCCCACCGGGCCCGCGCCTCCCGTGACCGCGCAGTTGGGAGGCCAGTGTCAGGGGCACGATTGCGTCCGCCAGGGTCACCGAAGCGGACGATGCTGGAAGGAAACCGTGTGAGCCGGATCTCGGTCCGGGGATTCGCAGTGGTCTCGGCCACCGCGGTCACCGCTGTCGGAAGCGTCGTCGGCGTTGCCTCGGGCAGCACCGCGCAGAACAACGACGCCGAAGCGACGGCAGCCGACGCGACGCTCCTCGCGGACATACCCTCGGGACAGCAGGCCCAGGTACAGACCGCGTCCCTGACGCAGCAGGCGAACGTCCAGGCCATCGCGGCGGACACGAGCGCCAAGAAGGAAGCGGAGGCAGCGGCCCGCAAGGCTGCCGCCCAGACTGCCATCGACAAGAAGGAAGCCGCCAAGAAGGCGGCTGCCGAGGCGAAGGCCGCCGAGGAAGCCAAGGAGCGCGAAGAGGCCGAGGCCAAGGCCTCCCGGTCCTCCTCCAGCTTCCCGGTGCAGAGCTCGTACACCGTCGCGCAGATCCAGGCGATGGCGCAGCAGATGGTGCCGTCCGGCCAGTACCAGTGCTTCAGCAACATCGTGGACCACGAGTCCAGCTGGAACTACCAGGCCGTGAACCCGTCCTCCGGCGCCTACGGTCTCTTCCAGGCACTGCCGGCCGGCAAGTACGCCTCCGCCGGCTCCGACTGGCAGACCAACCCGGCCACGCAGATCAAGTGGGGCCTCAACTACATGAACGAGCGCTACGGCAGCCCGTGCGACGCCTGGTCGTTCTGGCAGGCCAACCACTGGTACTAGGCGCTCCGCAGTACCTCTCAACCCTTGGCAGCCCCTCACCGTCCTACGGTGGGGGGCTTCGCCATGTACGGTCGGAGCCGACGACTCCAGGGGGGAGTGGTGGGGAAAGACGGGGGAAGAGGGCGGATCATGTCGCGAGTGCCAGGGTGGCTCGGCGGGTTGGGGGCCGGACTGACGCGGGTGGGAAAGCGGTTGGACGAGCGCCGCGCGGAGGTGGAGCGCGAGAGCGAGGACGCCGTGCCCGCGCCGGCCCAGAAGGCCACGCCCACCATCCGGGTCCCGGCACACGCCGAGCCCATGGCCCCCGCACCCGAGCGCCCCGATCCCGCGCTGGCCGTGCCGTGGGGCGTGCGGGTCGCCGCCGAGGCCGGATGGCGGCTGCTGGTGCTCGCCGGCACCGTCTGGGTGCTGATGCGGGTCATCAGCGCCGTACAACTCGTGGTGCTGGCCTTCGTGGCGGCGCTGCTGATCACCGCGCTGCTGGAGCCCACGGTGGCCCGCCTGCGCCGCTACGGCGTCCCGCGCGGCCTCGCGACCGCGCTCACCGCGATCCTGGGCTTCGTGGTGATGGGCCTGATGGGCTGGTTCGTCACCTGGCAGGTCATGGAGAACATCGACAACCTCTCCGACCAGGTCCAGGACGGCATCGACGAACTGCGCAACTGGCTGCTGGACAGCCCCTTCCACGTCACCGACAAGCAGATCAACGACATCGCCGAGAACCTGCGCGACACGATCGGCGCCAACACCGACGAGATCACCTCGGCGGGCCTCGAGGGCGTCACGGTCATCGTCGAGGCGCTGACCGGCATCCTGCTGGCCGCCTTCTCCACGCTCTTCCTGCTCTACGACGGCAAGCGGATCTGGGAGTGGTCGCTGAAGCTGGTCCCCGCCGCCGCCCGCCCGGGTGTCGCGGGCGCCGGTCCGGCCGCTTGGCGGACGCTCACCGCGTATGTGCGCGGCACGGTGATAGTGGCCCTCATCGACGCCGTCTTCATCGGCATCGGCATCTACTTCCTCGACGTGCCGATGGCCGTCCCGCTCGCGGTGTTCATCTTCCTGTTCTCGTTCATCCCGCTGGTGGGCGCGGTGGCCTCCGGCGCGCTGGCGGTCGTCGTCGCGCTGGTGACCCAGGGCGTGTTCACGGCGGTGATGACACTGGCGGTCGTGCTCGCGGTGCAGCAGATCGAGGGGCACATCCTCCAGCCGTTCATCCTCGGGCGGGCGGTCCGGGTGCATCCGCTGGCGGTGGTGCTGTCCGTTGCGGCGGGCGGCATGATCGCGGGCATCGGGGGTGCGGTGGTCGCCGTACCGCTGGTGGCGGTGACGAACACGGTGGTGGGTTACCTGCGGGCGTACAACCAACCCCCGGCCCGGCCGGCGATCGAGGACGAGGCCGTGAACGCCGAGAGCCCCGCTCACCAGGGGTGAACGGGGCCCGGGGCAACCGGCTTACGCGGAGAGCACCGCTTCCGTCTCCAGCGTGACCCCGACCGCCTGGATCACCGAGGCGATCTTGAACGCCTCCTGGACGACCTCGCGTTCGATGCCCGCCTTGCGCAGCACCTGCTCGTGGGAGTCGAGGCACATGCCGCAGCCGTTGATGGCGGAGACCGCGAAGGACCACAGCTCGAAGTCGACCTTGTCGACACCGGGGTTGCCGATGACGTTCATCCGCAGACCCGCGCGCATGGTGCCGTACTCGTGGTCCGACAGCAGATGGCGGGTGCGGTAGAAGACGTTGTTCATCGCCATGATCGCGGCGGCCGCCTTGGCGGCGGTGTACGCCTCCGGCGTCAGGTTCGCCTTCGCCTCCGGCTCCAGCTCACGCAGCACGATCGGGGAGCGCGAGGCGATGGCGGTGGCCAGCACCGTGCCCCACAGCTGCTGCGCGGGCAGGTCGGAGTTGCCGATGACCGAGCCCAGGTTGAGCTTCAGGTCCTTGGCGTAGTCCGGTACGGCGGACTTCAGGGAGTCGAGCGACATCGTCAGGTCACTCCCCGGCCAGCAGCTTGACCGGGTCCAGGGTGTCCTCGCCCTTGCTCCAGTTGCACGGGCAGAGCTCGTCGGTCTGGAGGGCGTCGAGGACCCGCAGGACCTCCTTGGGGTTACGGCCGACGGAGCCCGCGGTGACCATCGTGAACTGGATCTCGCGGTTGGGGTCGACGATGAAGACGGCGCGCTGCGCGAAGCCGTCCTCGCCCTCGATGCCGAGGTCGCGCATCAGCTCGTGCTTGGAGTCGGCCAGCATCGGGAACGGCAGGTCGGTGAGGTCCGGGTGGTCCTTGCGCCAGGCGTGGTGCACGAACTCGGAGTCACCGGAGAAGCCGAGGATCTGCGCGTCGCGGTCGGCGAACTCGTCGTTCAGCTTGCCGAACGCGGCGATCTCGGTCGGGCACACGAAGGTGAAGTCCTTCGGCCACGCGAAGACCACGAGCCACTTGCCCTCGTAGGACTTGTGGTGGATCTGCTCGAACTCCTTGCCCTTCTCCAGCGAGACACAGGCGGTCAGTTCGAACTCGGGGAACTTGTCACCAACAGTGAGCACAGGCTCTCCTTGCAGCGAAGAAGCGTCCGGATCGCGGACGCTTCCCATGGGTTGGACGACCTCGATGCAAGCACAAGGTGCATTGATTAGAGAAATCGCTACACTCGGTCATGTTGATCGGAGGCGATTATCAGTGACTGTTGGTAATGGCGGAGCCAAGCGTCGGCTGCCCAGTCTGTCCCAGTTGCGGGCCTTCGCGGCCGTGGCCGAGCATCTGCACTTCCGGGACGCGGCCGCCGCCATCGGCATGAGCCAGCCCGCGCTGTCCGGAGCCGTCGCCGCGCTGGAGGAGTCACTCGGGGTGACCCTCCTGGAGCGTACGACCCGCAAGGTGCTGCTCTCCCCGGCCGGTGAGCGGCTCGCGGTGCGCGCCAAGGCCGTACTGGACGAGGTCGGCGCGCTGATGGAGGAGGCGGAGGCGGTACGGGCCCCGTTCACCGGAGTGCTCCGGCTCGGCGTGATCCCGACCGTCGCGCCGTATCTGCTGCCGACCGTGCTGCGGCTGGTCCACGAGCGCTACCCGGATCTCGACCTCCAGGTCCACGAGGAACAGACCGCGAGCCTCGTTGACGGGCTGCACACCGGCCGCCTCGACCTGCTGCTGCTCGCCGTGCCGCTCGGGGTCCCCGGAGTGGTCGAACTCCCGCTCTTCGACGAGGACTTCGTGCTGGTCACCCCGCTGGACCACTGGCTCGGCGGACGCGAGGGCATCCCGCGCGAGGCGCTGAGGGAACTGAACCTGCTGCTCCTGGACGAGGGGCACTGTCTGCGCGACCAGGCCCTCGACATCTGCCGGGAGGCGGGCCTGGGATTGAAGGGGGTGGGGCGAAGCCCCTCGGTTGAGGGCGGTGGTGGGCGACGGGAGGGCGCGCCGGTCACCACCACGGCCGCCGGGCTGTCGACCCTGGTCCAGCTCGTCGCCGGGGGACTCGGGGTCACCCTGCTGCCGCGTACCGCCGTCAAGGTCGAGACGACCCGCAGCAACCAGCTGACGACCGGCTACTTCTCCGACCCCGCTCCCACCCGCCGGATCGCCCTCGCCATGCGTACGGGTGCCGCCCGCGGAGCCGAGTACAAGGAGCTGTCCGGGGCCCTGCGCGAGGCGCTACGACCGCTGCCCGTAAGGGTGTTGGGGGTTGACGACTGAGCGTCGAATCGCAGTCACAGTCGGTCAAATCGGCGCCCAAGTCAGCGCTTTGGACCGCCGGGAAAATCAACTTCCGTCAACTAGCGGCAGGTCGGTAATCCACGGCCGGAAATCACCCATCGGCTGATAGGAATTCCCCCCTCAGCGCTACGCGTCAGGCGTGTGTGCGAGAGGCCAAGGGGAGTGATGTCGGGCTACGACCACCTGGCACCGGCCCTGGCGGGCTGCGGGCGCGACGGCTTCACGGGGGCACTGTGCGTCGCCGGAACCCCCGGCGGCACCGTCCACTTCAGGGACGGCCTCGTCGTCGCCGCCGAGTCGCCCGGCGCCCCGGGCCCCGAGGCACTGCTGCTGCGCTCCGGCCGGATCAGCGCGGAACAGTGGGCCGCGCTGCTGGCCGAGTCCGGTGGCGCGCACTGGCCGGTCGCCGCACTGGTCGCCCACGGCTACGCGGGCGACGCCACTCTGCGGGTGGTCTGTGTGATGGCGCTGCACGACGCCGTGTTCGCCATCGCGGCGGGCCGCGTGGAGGAGTGGCGGCGCACCCTCGACGACGCCGACCCGTTCGCGCCGGTCGCGGTCGGCGAGCCCGTCGACCGGCTGCTTCAGGACACCGCCCGCCGGATCGCCGCCGTCCAGCAGCTGAACCACCCCGTGCACCCCGACCGCGAGCGCCCCCTGCCCCTAGTGCAGCCGGACGGCCCGCTCACCCCGCTCCAGCGCGATCTGCTCACCCACGCCGACGGGCGCTCCACCGCCCGCGACCTCGCCTTCCGCACCGGGCGAAGCGTCTACACCGTCACCGTCGAGGTCGCGCGGATGCTCGCCGACGGCCTCCTGGAGTGCGCCCCGGAACCCCGACCGGTCCGGATCCGCACACCCCCCGAGGGCGTCCGCCGCCGTATCCCGGAGACCCCCGAGTCACCACCCGAGCCACCGCTCGAACCGCCCCCCACGCCAACTGCCCTGCCCCGCCGTGACCCGGGCGCCAGTGGCATCGCCGATGTGCTCGCCCCGGAACGCTCGGCGGCGGGCTGGAAATGGTTCTTCCGCCTGCGCAACGGAGCCGCCAGAGGAAGCGGGGGAACAGTGTGAACAGCAAGAGGAGCGTTGACGACATGGACCACGAAGCGCTGGCACGCGAAATGCGCGGTCTGCGCGAACAGGTGACCGGAATCACCGACACTGCGGTCGCCGCGGCCGATGGACTGCTCATCGCCGCCGACACCGCCGACTCCATCGACGCGGAGTGCCTCGCGGCGCTCGCAGCGGCCGGCCTCGGCCTCGCCCGGCGGACCGTGCAGACCGCCGAACGCGGCGCCCTGCGCCGGACGGTGACGTACGGCAGCGGCGGCTGTGCCGCCTTCTACGCCGTCGGCGACACCGCGCTGATGGTCGTCCTCGGCGACGAGGGCATGGACCTGGACCGGCTGCACCAGGCGACCCAGCCGGCCCTGCGCCGCATCGACTCGATCCTGACAAGTCCCGCGAAAGCAACGGAAGGTGTCTGACCCATGGCCACCAAACGCATGACCCCCGGCTTCTCCGACCAGGTGATGGGACTCGTGAAGTCCCTGCGCAACGACGCCCCCGACTGTGTGGCCTCGGGAGTGGTCGACATGAGCACCGGCATGCTGCTGTCGTACGAGACGGTCGACAACCATCCGCCGGAGGTCCTGGACCTGCTGGCGGGCGCCACCCTCGATCTGTTCCAGGGCCGTACGGTCGTGATGATCGAGGACGTCTTCAAGGAACGCCGGGGGATCGAAAGCGACCAGCACTTCTTCCAGGAGATCCTCGTCAACAGCGAGAACCTCACCCACCTGTTTGTCCGGATGAGCGAGCAGCAGGACGTCGTCGCGGTCGTCGTGTGCCGCAAGTCGGTCAATGTGGGCATGCTGTTCGCCCAGGTCAGGCGGGTGGTGCGGGAGTACGGGCTGTGAAGCGCGCGACCCCTCCCCGGCGCACCGGGGAGGGGTCGGTCATCACTCCGTGCGTAGCCCGTCCGGCCGCATCAGCCGCAGCAGCGGCGGCAGGCTGAGCAGAGTCACCGCGAGGACGACCACGGCGGCGGCGCCCGTCATCGACAGCAGGCTCGCCCAGTCCACCCGGACCTTGGTGTCCGTCATCCGCAGCAGGACCGCGCCGAGCGTCAGGCCCACCGCGGAGGCCAGCAGCAGGCCCAGCGCGACCGGGATCGCCGTCTGCCACAGCACCGACAGGCTCAGCGTGCGCCGCCGGGTGCCGAAGGCGACCAGCGCCGACAGCAGCTTCTTGCGCTCCCGCAACTGCTCCAGCTGCGACACCAGCAGGCTAGAACCGATCAGCAGCAGCACGCATACGGCGCCGACGAACAGGCCGGTGCGGATGGAGTCGTAGCGTTCGTTGCTCTGCGTCGCCGACCAGTCATGGGGGAGCACCAGGGGACCCAGGGCCGCCGCGGTGTTGCGGACCCGCTCACGGGCGTCGGGAACGGAGGCGTCGAGGCCGATGTACGCGCGTCCGGTCATCGCCGGCCGGGCCGCCTCGGGCAGCGCCTTCGGGGTGATCAGGAAGCCGCCGCGCTCCCGCCCGCTGAGGTCCTTGTGCGTGGCCACCTTGCGGATGCCCTCCGGCACCTTCCAGGCGACCTCGCGACCGCGGACGTCGCCCTCGTAGCTCGGGTCCAGGTACAGCGTCGTCCCGGGGCGGGCCAGTTGGGGCGTGTCGGTGTCCCACTCGGCGTCGCGGACGGCGAAGACGTCGCCGTCCCGGCACGTGGGCAGGTCCGCCACCTCGCGCAGCGCCGCGCAGCCGCCTACGGTCACCTCGGAGGTGCGCGCCGGGTCCAGGCGGGTGTCGCCCAGGTAGCCCTCGGAGTGGGAGACCACCTGGCGCACACCCTCCGTGCGCCGCAACTGCTCGGTGGCATGGGCGAGTTCGACGCCGCCGCCCGTGGTCACCTCCATCTGCGCCGTGGTCAGGTCGTAGCCGGTGTCCTTGGTGTAGTCCTTCTCCACCCCGGCGAACAGCATCTGAAGGGCGATGGCACCGGCCACCGCCACCGCGACGCCGTTGACCAGCCGGGCGGCCGTACCGCTGCTCAACTGGAGCCGTCGTACCGCCAGTTGCCAGGCCACGCCACCGCCGCCGAGCCGGGCGACGACCGTCTCCACCACCCAGGGGAGCAGGGCGGTCACCCCGACCAGCAGCAGCATCACACCGCCGATGACGAGGTACTGGTTGAACTCGCCGTCGTCGTTGCCCTGGCCGATCATCGGGTAGAGCATGGCGAGTCCGCCGAGCGGCAGCAGCAGCCGCCACCACAGCCTGCGCCGCGTGGGCTTCGCCGTGCGCACCACGCCGAGCGGCTCGATGACCACCCCGCGCAGTGCGAGCAGCGTCACCAGCACCGCCGCGGCCGGGACCAGGACGGCCACCAGCAGGGCGAGCGCGGGGGAGGGGTTGAGGTCGGCCGGGAAGACGCTGAACCGGAACACCTCGACGGAGCCCGCGATCTGACGTCCGATCAGGAAGAAGACCGTACCGAGGACCAGTCCGAGCAGTGCGCCCGCGAGGGCCTCGCCGGCCGCGATCCGGCGGGTCATCCGCCCGTCGGAACCCACCAGGCGCAGGGCGGCCAGGCGCCGGTCGCGCCGCTCGCCGCCGAACCGCACGGCCGCCGCGATGAACACCGCGACCGGCATCAGCAGCGCGACGAACACGACGAGGACCAGCAGGACCAGCACCGGGTCCATGTCGGTCTCGTACGGGTCCGGGTCGCCGTAGCGGTCGATGCGGGTCACCTGGGCGCCGTCGACGTACTGTCCGATGCCCTGGCCGCCCCGGTAGAAGGTGAGATCGGCCGAGCCGACCAGGCCGCTGTCGCCGATGGTTCCGACGATCCGGTCCGGCAGCCGCTCGCGCAGCAGTGCGCCGCCGTCCGACTCCAGCAGCCGCTTCAGCGCGGGGGAGACCACCATCTCGCCGACCGCCGGGAAGCTGTCCACCCCGGGCGGCAGCGGGGCGCGCGGGCCCTCGGGCTCCAGGGTCCGGCCGCGGATGTCCGCGCCACGGAAGTCGGTGTCGGCGTCCGCGACCACGAGGGTGTCGTCCGCCTTGGCGGGCACCTGGCCGCTGTAGGTGATGTCCGTGCGGTCGTTGGCCCGGTCGTCGCGGGCCGCCAGCGCGTTCGGGATCGCGGTCGTCAGCAGCAGCAGCGCCACGCCGAGGCCGACCCCGACGGCCGTCAGCAGGGCCCGGGTCCAGCCCTCGCGCCCGCCCGCGAAGGCGAATCGGAAACCGAGGGCGAGGTCCCTCCCCCACTGGTTCATACGATCCGCTCCATGTCCCGGGACCGCCCGTCCCGTACGACGATCTCGCGGTCGGAGTAGGCGGCCACCCGCGCCTCGTGCGTGACCAGCACGACGGCGGCGTTGGTGGACCGCGCGGCCTCCGTGAGCAGCTCCATCACGCGCTCGCCGTTGAGGGAGTCCAGCGCGCCGGTCGGCTCGTCCGCGAACAGCACCCGGGGGCTGGTGACCAGCGCACGGGCGACCGCGACGCGCTGGCCCTGGCCGCCGGAGACCTCGCCGGGCCGCTTCTTGCGCAGATCGTCGACCTCCAGCCGTTCCATCCATGACAGCGCGGTCCGCTCGGCCTCCTTGCGGGAGGTGCCGTTCAGCCTGAGCGGCAGGGCGACGTTCTCGACGCAGGTCAGCTCGGGCACCAACTGGCCGAACTGGAAGACGAACCCGAACTCCGAGCGCCGCAGCTGACTGCGCTCGGCGTCGCTCATCGTGGCCAGCTCCCGCCCGGCGTACAGGATGGAGCCGGAGTCCGGCGGCACGATGCCGGCCAGGCAGTGCAGCAGCGTGGACTTGCCGGAGCCGGACGGCCCCATCACGGCGACGACCTCTCCGGGATGCACGGAGAACTCGGCGCCGTCGAGCGCGACGGTCGGACCGTACGCCTTGCGCAGCCCCTCGGCCGCGAGCAGGGCACCAGGGGGCGGCGTCACTTGACCACCACCTCCGCGAGCTTGTCGAGCCGCGCGGCGGTCAGCTCCAGCCAGCGCAGATCGGCTTCCAGATGGAAGAGGGCGTGGTCGCAGATCAGCTGATCGGCGAGGTCCCCCTTCCGCTTCCGGTCGGTGAGGATCCGCATCATCCGCAGATGCTCGGCGCGCTGGGTGTCGAGGATGTCGGCGGCGTCCCGCCGGGTCAGCAGCGCGAGGACGACCTTGGTGTAGAGCGTGGACTGAAGGTACGGCTCGGGCTTCTCCGGCGTCGCCAACCACCGCTGTACGTCGGTGACCCCGGCGTCGGTGATCGCGTACCGCTTCCGCTCGGGACCGCCGCCGGGTTCGATGCCGTCGACCTCGACGAGGCCGTTCTTCAGCAGCCGGGACATCGTCGAATAGACCTGGCCGTAGTGCAGCGGCCGGTCGTGACCGAACTTCTCGTCGAAGGCCCGCTTCAGGTCGTAACCGTGACGCGGACCCGATTCCAGGAGCCCCAGAAGGGTGTGACCGATGGACATGTCCCGGACTCTACACGGGGTGTATACGCGGCATGTATACGCTCGGTGTGCAGTTACTGGCGGTGGGTGCGGCGGCCCAGGTGGGGGCCGATTGTCACGGTTCTGCTACTGAGGTTCGGAAGGGGGTTCCGGAAGTGAGGCGGTTCACCCGTACGGGGCTGGAGCAACCTTTCGGTGCTCTCGCCCGTCGGTTCCTTTGAAACGGGTGCTGATTGTCACGTCCGTAAAAGGCCGGATCGGCAGCCCTTTGTCACAACTCCCGGTGTTAGCTTTCTGAGCTGACCTGAGCGGCGAACCTGTGTGGCATCAGTGCACAAGAGAGCGAAGCGGAGCGGATCGGACTCATGGGACGAGCGGAAGAGAGACGAGCACGGCAGCGCGGTGGCCGCCGCGCGGCGCCCCAGCGTCACCGCTCGTCGGGCGTGGCCGGCAAGAGCGGCATACGCCGGTTCTTCACCTGGAAGAAGATCCTCGGCACGTTCCTGGGCCTGTGCCTGCTCGGCATCGGCGGGTTCATCGTGCTCTACCTGATGGTCGACGTGCCCAAGGGCAACGCCGCCGCGCGGCTCCAGAGCAACGTCTACAAGTTCAGCGACGGCTCGGTCCTCGCCCGCGACGGCAAGGTCAACCGCGAGATCGTGGACCTGTCCAAGGTGCCCGAGGAGATCCGCAACGCCTTCGTCGCCGCCGAGAACAAGTCCTTCTACAAGGACTCCGGCGTCGACTTCAAGGGCACCGCACGCGGCCTGATCAACACGCTCAGCGGCAAGGGCGCGCAGGGCGGTTCGACGATCACCCAGCAGTACGTCAAGAACTACTACCTCACCCAGGAGCAGACCGTCACCCGCAAGCTGCGGGAGCTGGTCATCTCGCTGAAGGTGGACCGCCAGATGTCGAAGGACGACATCCTCGCGGGCTATCTCAACACCAGCTACTTCGGTCGCAACGCCTACGGCATCCAGGCCGCGGCCCAGGCCTACTACCGGGTCGACGTCGACGAGCTGGACGTCGAGCAGGGCGCCTATCTCGCCGCGCTGCTCCAGGCGCCGAGCCAGTACGACTGGGCGGTCGCCTCCGAGACCGGCAAGAAACTCGTCAAGGCCCGCTGGCACTACGTCCTGGACAACATGGTCGAGGAGGGCTGGCTCAGCTCCTCCGAGCGTCAGTCGATGAAGTTCCCGAAGCCCAGGGAGCCCAAGGCCGCCGCCGGTCTCGAGGGCCAGAAGGGCTACCTCGTCGACCTCGCCAACAACCAGCTCGAGGAGCAGCTGATGGAGCAGGAGGGCATCTCCCGCTCCGAGGCCGAGACCCAGGTCAAGTCCCAGGGCTGGACCATCACCCTGAACATCGACCCCAAGAAGCAGGCCCAGCTGGAGAAGGCGGTCGAGGCCGAGCTGACCAGCAAGCTGGACGACAAGGAGCGCCCCGTCGACGGCGACATCCAGGCGGGCGCCGTCTCCGTCGACCCCAAGACGGGGAAGATCGTCGCCCTCTACGGCGGCAAGGACTACTTCAAGCACTACCGCTCCAACGCGACCAGGAACGACTACCAGCCGGCGTCCACGTTCAAGCCGGTCATCCTCGCCGCCGCCCTGGAGAACGAGGCCGAGAACCAGGACGGTCAGACGATCGGCGCGAAGACGGTCTACGACGGCACGAGCAAGCGACCGGCGGTCGACGCCGACGGCAAGAAGGTCGGCTTCGCCCCGCCGAACGAGGACAACGTCTCCTACGGCGACGTCACCGTCCAGACCGCGATGAACAAGTCCGTCAACTCGGTGTTCGCGCAGATGGGCATCGACGTCGGCATGGACGAGGTGATGGACACCGCCGCCGACCTCGGCATGGACGACGACCTCCAGGCGGTGCCCGCGCAGACGCTCGGCACCATGGGCGCCAGCCCGCTCCAGATGGCCGGGGTCTACGCCACCCTCGACAACCACGGCAAGCAGGTCACGCCGAGCATCATCAAGTCCGCCGAGCAGCACAACCGCACGGTCGAGATGCCCGACCCGATCGGCGAGGAGGTCCTCAGCCGCGAGGCCGCCGACACCGTGACCTCGGTGCTCACCGGGGTGGTCGACGACGGTACGGCCCGGCGCTCGGTGCGCGAGAACCCGGCCCGGGACGGCCAGGAGGTGGCCGGCAAGACGGGTACGTCCGACTTCGGCCGGTCGGCCTGGTTCACCGGCTACACACCGGACCTGGTGACCTCGGTCGGCCTGTTCGGCGAGGACGACAAGACCGGCAAGCAGGTCAACATGAAGGGCGCGACAGGCACCCTGCCCGGCACCGGCCGGGTCAACGGCGGCGGCATCCCGGCCTCGATCTGGGCGGCGTACATGTTCGGAGTGACCGACACGGACGCCGAGTTCGACCTCGAGACCGACCAGGGCGCGGCGGTGGAGCCGACCTGGACGCCGACGAAGACCCAGGAGCCGACCCAAACGCCGACGCAGGAGCCGACCACCCAGGCCCCGACGACCCAGGCGCCGACGCAGACCCCGACCCAGACGCCGACCAACACGCCGACGACGGAGCCCCCGACGGACGAGCCGACTACGGAGGAACCGACGACGGAGCCCCCGACGGACGACATCCCGGAGGATCCGGTCGATCCGGACCAGGAGAGATAGCCGAAGAGGCCGGTCCCCGAGTGGGGGACCGGCCTCTTCCCAATTCTCAGCTCATCCGCGGTTCAGCTCGAACCACACGACCTTCCCGGTGCTGAGCCGTGTGGCCCCCCACCGCCGGGCCAGCTTGTTCACCAGGTACAGCCCCCGCCCGCCCTCGTCCGTGGCGCGAGCCTGCCGCAGCCGGGGCAACTGCGGCACGTCGTCGCCGACTTCGCAGCGCAGCACATCGGTGCGCAGCAGCCGGAGCGTGACCGGCCGGGAGGCGTACCGCACGGCGTTGGTCACGACCTCGCTGACCAACAGCTCGACGGAGTCGCTGAGTTCCTCAAGACCCCAGCGCGACAGGGCCCGCCGGGCCAGCCGTCGGGCACGGCCAGGCGCCGCGTCCTCCGGCTCCAGGAACCAGTACGCGACATCGCTGGGCGCGATCCCGTCGAACCGGGCGGCGAGCAGCGCGATGTCGTCGTCCCGGTCACCCGGGCCGAGCATGTCGAGCACCTCGTCGCACAGCGCTTCCAGCGGCGGCGGATGGTCGGGACCGGTCAGCTGCGCGGTCGCGGCGAGCTTCTCGCGCAGTTGCTCTATCCCGGTCCACACGTCCCGCAGCCGCGACTCGACCAGACCGTCGGTGTAGAGCAGCAGGGTCGCACCGGCCGGCGCGTCCAGCTCCACGGCCTCGAAGTCGACGCCGCCGACCCCGATCGGCGCGCCCGGCGGCACCCGCAGCACCTCGGCCCGCCCGCCCAGATGCAGCAGCACGGGCGGCGGGTGACCGGCGTTGGCGATGGTGATGCGGTGCGAGACCGGGTCGTAGACGGCGTACAGACACGTCGCCATCCGGTCGGTGCCGAGCCGCTGGGCCTGCTCGTCGAGGTGGTGCAGCACCTCCTGCGGCGGCAGGTCCAGGCCCGCGAGCGTCTGGGCCGTCGTACGCAACTGGCCCATGATCGCCGCGGAGGTCATGGAGTGGCCCATGACATCGCCGACCACCAGCGCCACCCGGCTGCCCGGCAGCGGGATCGCGTCGTACCAGTCGCCGCCGACGCGCGCGGTCTCGGCGGCCGGGAGATAGCGGGAGGCGAGCCGTACGCCGGTCGGCCGGGGCAGGGTCTCGGGCAGCATGGTGCGCTGGAGCTCGTCCGCGATGTACGCCTCACGGCCGTACAGCACCGCCTTGTCGATGCCGAGCGCGCTGTGCGTGGCGAGCTGGGCGGCGACCAGCAGGTCGTCCGCCTCGAAGGCGATGCGCTCGGGGCGGCGCAGGAAGAGCGCGGCGCCGATCACCCGGCGCCGGCCGCGCAGCGGGGCGAGAATCGCGCGCTGTCCGGTGGGCACCACCAACTGGCCGTCCTCGCCCAGGAGTTCGGGCAGCGCGGCATGGGCGGCGGGCGCGTCGGCGAACACCGGACGGACCCCGCGCAGCACCTCGGCGAGCGCGCCGCCGGGCTGCACCTCGCACAACTCGGCGGTGACGGCGGACAGTTCGGCCAGCTCGGTGGGCTCCGGCACGCCCGGGACGGGCAGGAAGCCCTCGGTGTCCCGCTCCTCCGGGATCCGGTCGGTGCGGCGCAGCCGCAGCACGACGGGCCCGGTGGGCCGCTCGTCGCCGACCGGCAGCGGATCGCGCAGATAGACCAGGATCGCGTCGGAGAAGGTCGGCACGGTGGCCCGGCACAGCCCCATCACGATCTCGTCGAGGTCGATACCGCGGGCGATCCGCCGGGTCGCGGCGCCCACGAACCGCAGCCGGTCGCCGTCCCGCCGCATGGGCGTGGGCCGGCCGGGCTGCACGCCCTGGCCGCTGCGGCGCTCCTCCGGAGCCGGCTCGGTGCCCGGCTGGGGCGGGATGCCCTCCGGGACGGGCCGGGGGCGATGGGTGTCGGCCTCCGCGGCGGCGGAGGGCTGCGCATGCTCGGGACCGTTGCTCACGGGGGCCTTGTCGTTGCCGGACGGTGCGGTCGTGCCCGGGGTGGAGGGCGGTTCGCCGGTGCGCGCCTGCGCGGGTAACGCGGCGGCGCCGGGCGCGCGGGGCGGTGTCGGGGTACGCAGGAGCGCCCCGCGGCTGTCCGCGGGGTCGGCGCCCGGGGGGCGCTCGTAGGAGGTCGGCTGCTCCGTCACGCGAGTCGCATCCATCCGTCCGGGGCGTGTCGTTCGTCCCGCCGAAGTCCCGATACCCGCAATACGTGCCCCAGGAACGGGATTCCGGCGTGGCCAGAGGTTGTTCCTGTGTCACCGGCGGGCTGTGCGCCGCCCGTACCGGTGTTGCCGTGGTACCTCTCGCTCACGTCCTGCCGCCCCTCGGTGACGATCGGTCAATCCCGCTGTGCGCTCCCCTAGTTGCCGCCGCGCGCCCTTGCGGAAGACGATCCTACGGTTCCTGCCCGGGGGCGCATCAAGGGTCTCATGAGGACACGTGCGCGGGCGTACGGTCCAAGTCCTCCGGCAGTGACGGTACAGCCCAGGACGGGTCGGGGCGCCAGTGTTGCCAGCCGTCCGTGAACGGCCGCCCCCAGGAGCGGATCATTTCCACGGCGGCCCGCCCGGCCTCCCGCACCCCTTCGGCGGCCCTGGCGTCCATCAGTCCGTCCTGCTGGGCCTGCGCGAACTCGTCCTCGTCCCGCCAGCCCCAACTGCGGTCCGGGTACACACAGATGTCCAGGAAATGGTCCTCGGAATCCACTCCGCCCGCCCAACGGGCCAGCGGCTGCTCCAGGTTCACGTACCAGTTCTTGAACCGCCAGCCCGGCTCCCAGAACAGCCACACCGACCACGGCTCGCCAGGTCTGGCCAGTTTCAGTACCCCGGTGCCGAACCAGCGGCCCCGCTGGACCGTCCGCGGCTTCGTGTACCGCGAGTGCAGCGGCTCCTGGTGCACGGGGGTGCCGTCGGCGAGCGCGGGCTTCAGACACTCGGTCCCGGGCGCCAGCCATACGGCCAGCAGATCGGCGTCGTCCCGGACGACGGTGACCGGACGCACGATGTGGAAGCGCGCGCCGGCGTTCTCCCGGTACCGCCACAGGATGTGACTCCCGGGCGCCCAGTACGTGGTGGTACTGCCCGCTTCCACTGTCGTCATCGCTCCGTCGTCCGCCATGCACAGATATTAGGTGTCACTCAATGACGACGCTGCGGCGAACGTCACGGTTCGCGCTCGCGGCGCGAAACGTCACGGCCGCGTCATGCGCAGGACATCCAGGGCTTCGTCCAGCTCAGCGAGGGTGAGGTCGCCGCGCTCCACATAACCGCCCTCCAGCACGACTTGACGGATGGTCCTGCGTTCCGCGAGCGCCTTCTTGGCGACCTTGGCGGCTTCCTCGTACCCGATGTACTTGTTCAGCGGGGTGACCACGGAGGGTGACGACTCGGCGTATTCGCGGGCCCGTTCACGGTCGGCGACGATGCCGTCGACGGTCCGGTCGGCGAGCAGCCGCGACACATTGGCCAGCAGCCGGATCGACTCCAGCACATTCTTCGCGATCACCGGGAGCATCACATTGAGCTCGAAGTTCCCGGCGGCTCCGGCGGTGGCGACGGTGGCGTCGTTGCCGGTGACCTGCGCCGCGACCATCAGCACGGCCTCCGGGATGACCGGATTGACCTTGCCCGGCATGATCGACGACCCGGGCTGGAGATCGGGAAGGCTGATCTCGGCCAGACCGGTCCTGGGCCCCGAGGCCATCCAGCGCAGGTCATTGGCGATCTTCGTCAGCCCGACCGCGATGGTCCGCAGCTGCCCGCTGATCTCGACGATGCCGTCCCGGGCACCCTGCGCCTCGAAGTGGTCGCGGGCCTCGGTCAGCGGCAGCCCCGTTACCCGGGCGACCTCCTCGATGACGGCGGCGGAGAACCCGGGGGGAGTGTTGATCCCGGTCCCCACGGCGGTACCGCCCAGCGGCAGCTCGGCGAGCCGGGGAAGGGAGGCCTGGAGCCGCTCGATCCCGTACCGGACCTGGGCGGCGTACCCGCCGAACTCCTGGCCGAGGGTGACGGGCGTGGCATCCATGAGATGAGTCCGCCCCGACTTCACGACGTCCGCGAACTCCTCGGCCTTGCGTTCCAGGGATCCGGCGAGGTGTTCCAGGGCGGGCACGAGATCACGGGTGACGGCGGCGGTGGCGGCGATGTGGATGGAGGAGGGGAAGACGTCGTTGGAGGACTGGGAGGCGTTGACGTGATCATTGGGATGGACGTCCCTTTGGAGCTTCTCGCTCGCGAGGGTGGCGATGACCTCGTTGGTGTTCATGTTGGACGAGGTCCCGGAGCCGGTCTGGAAGACATCGACGGGGAAATGCTCGTCCCACTGGCCCTCGGCGACCTCGGCGGCGGCTTCCTGGATCGCTACGGCCACGTGCTCGTCGAGCACCCCCAGCTCAGCGTTCACCTTCGCGGCGGCGCCCTTGATCCGCGCGAGGGCCTCGATATGGGCCCGCTCGATGCGCTGCCCTGAGATGGGGAAGTTCTCCACGGCCCGCTGGGTCTGGGCCCGCCACTTGGCGTCGGCGGGGACCCGGACCTCGCCCATGGAGTCGTGCTCGATGCGGTAGTCGGTCATGACCGGTACAGCGCTGGGGCGGCCGAGGATGTTCCGTGGCGGGGTTCGGAACACCGCCGGACAATGAGGGAGAGCGCAGGGGGGTCGCCACCCCACAGGAGGCCGGACATGCTCCGCACCATCAGGACGCTCTGCGCACTCGGCGTGGGCCTGGCGGCAGCGACCGCCCTCGTAGCCGCGGCCCCGGCGTCGGCCCAGGAGGACGACTTCACCCTCTACGCCAGGGAGGTCGCGGGCGAGGAGGAGGAACCGCAACAGCTTCCCAGGGTCGGTGACAGCTTCACCTTCGCCGATGACCTCTACGAGGAGAAAGGCGGCGAGAAGGTCGGCCGCGACGGCGTCACCTGCACGGTCGTCCGCACGGGCAACCCCTTGGACATCCAGTGTCTCGGCACCTTCGTGCTGTCCGGCGGGCAGATCACCGCGCAGGTGCTCATGACGGTGCCGCTGACCGAGGAGGAGCAGCCTCCGTTCGACGCGGCGGTCACCGGCGGCACGGATGACTACCGCGGGGCGAGCGGCCAGATCCACTTCACGGATGACGGCGCGTACCAGAAGCTCGACTTCGACCTGAGCGACTGACGCTCACCGGGTCCTGAGCTGCTCGTCGAGCCGCCCGAGCTCATCGAGAAGCTCACTGTCGGTCTCGGGCAGCTCCGCGATGTAACGGCGCAGGGCCTGCCGGTCGAGCGCGAGCGGCTCGGCCCGGGGGACGGCACGGACGAGGCGGACGTACTCGGCGGCTTCGGCGGTGTCGCGCAGGTCATGGAGGGCGGAGAAGAAGGCGGGGCCGCCGACGGAGCCTCGTTCGGCGGCTCGGGTTACTCGGCGGCGGCTGAGGAGCTGGCGGAGGAGGGCGCGGGATAGGTCTACGAGGAACACGATGGCTCCGAGCCCGATCACGCAGCCCCAGATCAAGCCGAAGGCCAAGGTGAAGCGGATGATCAGATAGGCCATCCCGCCGATGAACGTGCCCGCAGCCACGAGGGTAGGCCCGGTTTTCCTCACCACGCGGAGCCCACGGGCGAACCAGGAGCCCTTGAATACTCCGTTAGCGGGGTGTTCTTCCACCCGGAGAGCTGTCCACGGTGTGCGAGCCAGCCCTGCGACACCAAGGTCCCGAGCGGAACAGCCATGCCGTATGACAAAGAGCGTGCTTGGTCCCCACAGCAGAATGTAGACGGCGAGGGGGAGGCTGAGGACAGGGAACACAGCGAGCAGAACGCTGCCACGTACCAGGCCGAACACCATCAGAGTGAGGTGCACCCCGATCGAGCCGACGGCGAAGCCGCTGAGGCCCTTGAGGTACGAGGTGGTGCTCAACTCGACCTCCTTCAGGTCGACCCAGCGGCGAAAGGTCTCCTCCACGAACCTGCGCAGTCGGCTCTTGGCCACGCCGTACGACAGGGGCTGGGACGACTGGAAGAGCCAGAACGAGGTGAGCGGCAGAGCGACGAAGAACGTCGGACCTAGCAACAGAGACACGGCATCCAGCCCGTCGTACAAGAGCGACAAGAAGTAGGCGACAGCCAGGACCGTGACCCCCAGCGGCACCCGCTCCACGACTCTCCGCACCCTCACCAGATCCTCGTCCCCCCGAATCCGCTGAAGATCCGCCTTGATCGCATGCGCCTCCGCAGGAGCCACCTTCTGCCCGAGCATCGTGATCAGCAGCCGCCGGATGGACTCCTGGATCGCGGGCGACAGCGTCGGCAACGTCGCGCAATCCCGCAGCGCCGTAGTCCTGAGCCACCCGCTCTCTCCCGCGAAGGCCCGGTCGATGTACCGCTCCCGCGCCTCTTCCGACAGCAGCGGAAGACAGTCCAGCGCGAACTTGCGGTCGCTCACGCTGCCCCGTTCCCACGCGGTGGCGACCAGCGTCTCGACCAGCGGGCGTACCGTCTCGTACGGCCATTCCGCCCGCCCCTGATACGCCGCCGTCAGCAGCTCCAGACAGTGCACAGCCGCCGGAGACCACTCGAACACCGCCTCGTCCGTCCGCTCGGCGGCCAGGACCTCGGCCAACGCCCCCAGCAGCGGCTCGGTGACCTCCGGTGCGCCGTCCTGGAGGACGGTCACCGCCGTCTCCCGCCACCGCCCGTTCGTCGCGAGCTCGTGCGGGGCCACGGCGTCGGGGTGGTCGGCGACGTATTTGCTGGCGAAGTACTGCTGGACCCGGCGGTGGCCGAAGAAGACGCGGCGGCCCGACGAGACCAGGATGCGGGACTCGGACAGGGCTCGGATCAGCAGTACGCGCGTGCCCGGGTCCTCCTCCGCCACCTTCACCAGGTCCTCGTGGTGGCTGCGTTCGTCCACGGACAGTCCGCCGCCGGACGCCGTGAGCCGGAACGCGAAGCGGGCCAGGAAGTCCGCCAGGCGCTGCTGGACCTCCGGAGCCTCGCCGAGGACGGCGCGGAGCCGAAGCGCCGCGTAGTCGGCGAACAGGGTGCTCGGCCGGTCCGGCAGGGCATGGTGGGCCTGCACGTAGGTGGCGAGCAGCTTCAGGCTCAGCGGGTTCTGCGCCTCGGCCGTGAAACCGCGCCGCGGGTCCGTCAACAGCGGCTGGAGCAAACCGAGTTCCCGCTGGTCGAGGCCGACGCGGCGCAGGAAGTCCTCCTGCTGCTGGGGCGAGAGGCCCAGGATGTGCAGCCGCGTCCAGCCGTTGGCCCGCAGCCCCTTGTACTCCCGCGACGCGACCACACAACGCCCGCCACCCCCGACGAGCTCGATCACGGTCTGCACGTACGGCGCGACCACCGCGTCCACCGTCGCGCTGCCGAGGACCGCCGGGATCTCGTCGAAGGAGTCGAGAAGGAGCGTGACCCGGCGCTCGCGCAGGTCGTCGGCGAAGCAGTGCGTGAAGTACGCGGCGATGTCGGCACTGCCCCGCGGCCCGGTCTGCTCCATGATGTACCGCCGCAGCAGCTCCGTGGTGATTTCGTGCGGCTTCGCGTGCAGCTCACGGAGGTTGACGTAGACGGGCAGCGGGGCGTCAGGGGCGGCGCGGCCCTCGGCGATCTGGCGCAACTGGGTCGTCGCGTACTGCCGTAGCGCGACGCTCTTGCCGGACCCGGCCTGGCCCTGGAGGAGGATCAGGTCGGTCTTGGGGCGGGTCAGGGCCTGGCTGAGGGGGCTGGTGGCGTAGCGGCCGCGGCGGCGCAGCAGGCCACGGCGGCGGGTGGCGGGGTAGCCGTCCACGTCCTCGACGATGGCGGTCAGTTCGACGAGTTCGTCGTCCAGCCAGTGGATCTCGTCGAGCGTGGAGGTGAGCTTGCGCAGGAGCAGCCGGGCCAGGGCGCTGCGGAACTGCGGGTCGTCGGAGGGCGGCGGGGGAGCCGCGCCCCGGGCGGGCTGCTGGACCGCCTGGTAGACGCCCGCGTTGATGACGGTGCCCGGCTGCCAGGCCGGCTGTTCGAAGTCGGGGGCGCCCCGCATGGTGCGGGGCCGATCAAAAGTGCCGTCCGGCCCACTGGGCCAGAGCGTCCACGGAGTTGCCCAGTTCGGTGGCGGCGGCCGTACTGCCGCCGAGGTCCCGCAGCCGTTCCGCGAGGCGGGTCAGCCGCTCGGCCGCCGGTTCCTCGCCGCCCGCCAGCGCCTCGGCCAGCTCCGTGTTGACGGCCTCCCGCTCCGCCTCCGCCACGTCCGTCAACTTCCGGACCCGGGACTGGAGTTCGGCCACCACCTCGGCGAACTCACGCGGGCCGCTGTGCTCGGTGAGCGTCAGGTTCCCCGCGATGTTGTAGACCCGGCTGTTCTGGAGCTGCCAGCCGGACTGGTCGAAAGACGCCATGAACGCTCCCCCGAGAGTGACTGCCCCTCAGGTTAGAGCGCGGCGGGGGAAGTTGTCCCCCGCCGCCTCTCATTGCTCAGACGGCTTGGACAGGCGGTTACGCCAGCCCGGGGCCCCGCACCGGAATCGTCGTGAACGTCGGCGCCGGAGCCGGGTCCTGGAAGAAGTCGTTGCCCTTGTCGTCGACCACGATGAACGCCGGGAAGTCCTCGACCTCGATCTTCCAGACGGCCTCCATGCCGAGCTCCTCGTACTCGACGACCTCGACCTTCTTGATGCAGTCCTGGGCGAGCCGGGCGGCCGGGCCGCCGATCGAGCCGAGGTAGAAGCCGCCGTGCGCGTCGCACGCGTCGGTGACCTGCTTGCTGCGGTTGCCCTTGGCCAGCATCACCTTGGAGCCGCCGGCGGCCTGGAACTGCTCGACGTAGGAGTCCATGCGGCCGGCCGTGGTCGGACCGAAGGAGCCGGACGCGTAACCCTCCGGGGTCTTCGCGGGCCCGGCGTAGTACACCGGGTGGTCCTTCAGGTACTGCGGCATCTCCTCGCCCGCGTCCAGCCGCTCCTTGATCTTGGCGTGCGCGATGTCGCGGGCCACGACCAGCGGACCGGTGAGCGAAAGCCGGGTCTTCACCGGGTACTTGGTCAGCTCGGCGAGGATCGTGTCCATCGGCTGGTTGAGGTCGATCTTCACGACATCGTCGTCGTCCGCGGAGAGGTGCTCGTCCGTGGTGTCGGGCAGGAACCGCGCCGGGTCGGTCTCCAGCTGCTCCAGGAAGACGCCCTCGGCGGTGATCTTCGCGACGGCCTGACGGTCGGCGGAGCAGGAGACGGCGATGGCGACCGGGCAGGAGGCGCCGTGCCGCGGCAGACGCACCACGCGGACGTCGTGGCAGAAGTACTTGCCGCCGAACTGGGCGCCGATGCCGATCTTCTGCGTCAGCTCGAAGACCTTCTGCTCGAGGTCCTTGTCGCGGAAGCCGTGCCCGAGCGGGGAGCCCTCGGCGGGGATCTCGTCGAGGTAGTGCGCGGAGGCGTACTTCGCGGTCTTCAGCGCGTACTCGGCGGACGTACCGCCGACCACGATCGCCAGGTGGTACGGCGGGCAGGCGGCCGTACCGAGCGAACGGATCTTCTCCTCCAGGAACTTCATCATGGAGGCCTCGTTCAGGACGGCCTTCGTCTCCTGGTACAGGAACGACTTGTTGGCCGAGCCGCCGCCCTTGGCCATGAAGAGGAACTTGTAGGCACCGCCGTCGGTGGCGTACAGCTCGATCTGCGCGGGCAGGTTGGAGCCGGTGTTCTTCTCCTCCCACATGGTGAGCGGAGCCATCTGCGAGTAGCGGAGGTTGAGCTTGGTGTACGCGTCGTAGATGCCCTTGCTGAGCGCCTTCTCGTCGCCGCCCTCGGACAGCACGTTCTGTCCGCGCTTGCCCATGACGATCGCCGTACCGGTGTCCTGGCACATCGGCAGGACGCCCGCCGCCGCGATGTTCGCGTTCTTCAGCAGGTCAAGCGCGACGAACTTGTCGTTGCCGGACGCCTCCGGGTCGTCGATGATCCGGCGCAGCTGGGCCAGGTGCGCGGGCCGCAGGTAGTGCTGGATGTCGTGGATGGCCTCTTCGGCGAGCTTGCGCAGCGCCTCCGGCTCGACCTTGAGGAACGTGCGCCCGTCGGCCTCGAAGGTGGAGACACCCTCGGAGGTCACCAGCCGGTAGGGGGTGGTGTCCTCTCCCATGGGGAGCAGATCGGTGTACTCGAACTCAGGCATCGGTGCCATTCCTCACTCGACTGATGCGGCGGCTGACCTCCATTGGGCAGCGTCCACCAGCGTAGAACCTGCCACTGGAGGCAAGCCTGTGAGGTAAGGCTCAGTTGGATCCCGGCGGGGGCTATCGCGATCTATCGTGTTTGGGTACGCTGCTGTCGTGGACCTTGAGAAGCAGACCGCGCCCGCTGCCGCCACCGAGCTGCGCGCCTCCGACGCCGACCGTGACCGGATCGCGGACATCCTGCGCGAGGCGCTCGCCGAGGGCCGCCTGACCGCCGACGAGCACAGCGAGCGGGTGGAGGGGGTGCTGAACGCCAAGACGGTGGGTGAACTGGAGGTCTTCATCCAGGACCTGCCCGCGGCCCACACCCGCCGCACGACACCGTCGTACGCCTCGGCCCCGAGCCGTCCCACCGGCCTGCCCGCCGAGCCGGACGACACCGCCGTCGCGATCTTCAGCAGTGCCGTCCGCAAGGGCCGCTGGCGCGCCGGACGCCGGATCCACGCGTACGCGATCTTCGGCAGCGTCGAGATAGACCTCAGCGAGGCGCTCTTCGAGTACCAGCAGGTCGTCATCAAGGCGTTCGCGGTCTTCGGCAGCGTCGAGGTCCGCGTCCCGGAGAACGTCACGCTGCGCGGTGCGGGCGGCGGCGTCCTCGGCAGCTTCGAGGTGGACACGCTCGACGCGGAGGACCCTGCGGCGCCCGTGGTCTACCTGGACGGGTGGGCCGTGCTGGGCAGTGTTGAGGGCAGGCCGCGGCGCGGCAAGCTGGTGGCGGACATCCTCGACCGGGTCCACGCCAAGGTCGAGAAGGGTTTGCGCAAGCATCTGGATCGTTGACGGTCGCGAAGCGGACCGGAACCGAAATCAACCGTTCCGCTCAACTGTCCGGCCACGAGTCCCCGGAATCCAGCGCTTCGGAACTCCCTGCATAGGCTCGCGCACAACGGGTAGACCTTGCTGCATCGTCTCTCGCTCGCGAAGCCGTCGTCAGGAGTAGACCGTGCTGCAACCGCCGCATTCGTCCGCGCAGGTAGCTGCCGTTCCGGCCCAGCGGGTGCCAGTGCGAGACAGGGACCAGGACGCCCCGTGGCACACCGAGGCGGTGTGCCGGCGGGACGAGGCCGGCCTGTTCTTCGCCCCCTCCAAGGAGCCCACCGCCGCCCGGCTCTCCCGTGAGGAGGCCGCGAAGCGGGTGTGCGCACGCTGCCCGGTCATGGTCGAGTGCCGCGAACACGCCCTCCTCCAGCCCGAGCCGTACGGCGTCTGGGGCGGCCTCACCGCGGCGGAACGCCGAGTGGTCCTGGCCCGCCGCAGGCGCCGCGACCTGGAACTGAAGAAGGCGGCAAGGGCGTCGGACCGCATAGCGCAGGCGGGCTGAACCAGAAGACAGGAAAGGGCGCCCTCTCCGCACCGAGGGCGCCCTGCTCCGTTCCGTACCGGGTTTCTCGGTACCGGCCTACTTGGCCCGGTCGAAGTCGATCGCGCTGTAAGCCCGCAGCTTGCTCAGCCGGTGCTCGGAGCTGATCCGCCGCACCGTCCCGGACTTGGACCGCATCACGATCGACTCGGTGACAGCGGAGTCCGCCCGATACCGCACCCCACGCAGCAGCTCACCGTCGGTGATCCCGGTCGCGACGAAGAACACGTTCTCCCCCTGGACCAGGTCCTCGGTGGTCAGCACCCGGTCGAGGTCGTGCCCCGCGTCGATCGCCCGCTGCCGCTCCTCGTCGTCCTTCGGCCACAGCTTGCCCTGGATGGTGCCGCCGAGGCACTTCACGGCGCAGGCCGAGATGATGCCCTCCGGCGTACCGCCGATACCGAGCAGCATGTCGACGCCCGTGCCCTCGCGCAGCGCGTAGATCGACCCGGCGACATCGCCGTCGGAGATCAGCTTGATCCGCGCGCCGGCGTCCCGGATCTCCTTGATGATCCCCTCGTGCCGGGGCCGGTCCAGGATGACGACGGTGACGTCCTCGGGCGTGGAGCGCTTGGCCTTGGCGACCCGGCGGATGTTCACCGACACCGGGGCGTTGATGTCGACGAAGTCCGCGGCCTCGGGCCCGGTGACCAGCTTGTCCATGTAGAACACGGCGGACGGGTCGAACATCGCCCCGCGCTCGGTCGCCGCGAGGACCGCGATCGCGTTCGGCATGCCCTTGGCGGTCAGCGTGGTGCCGTCGATCGGGTCGACCGCGATGTCGACCTCGGGCCCGGTGCCGTCACCGACCCGCTCCCCGTTGAAGAGCATCGGCGCCTCGTCCTTCTCGCCCTCGCCGATGACGACCACGCCGTTCATCGACACGGTGGAGACGAGGGTCCGCATGGCGCGTACGGCGGCACCGTCGGCGCCGTTCTTGTCGCCCCGCCCGACCCAGCGCCCCGCGGCCATCGCGGCCGCTTCGGTCACCCGGACGAGCTCCAGGGCGAGGTTGCGGTCGGGAGCCTCGGAGGGAACATCGAGCTCGGACGGCAGGTGATGATTTTCGGTCATCGGAGCGCACCTTTCTGATACGACGACGGCCGGATGAGGGTGATGGCCATGACTCTATCGTCAGGCCGACAAAATGAGCAGGGGGCCCCACGGATGAGCGGACCGGGGCACCTGCGACGATAGGGGACGTGGCAGGTACGAGCGCTAAGCAGAAGTCGGTCCGGAACATGGTCCTCTCCCTCGCGGTGACCATTCTCGCGGCGGGGGTCGTGTACCTCTTCATCCCGCACGACGAGGACGCCGCGCCGGAGGTCCCCCGGGTCGACTACCGCGTCGAGCTGCTCACGGCCCGCCGTGCGGCGGCCTACCCGATCGTGGCCCCCGAGGGCCTGGCCCGCGAGTGGAAGGCGACCTCGGTGCGGTTCCGGGGCGACGAGGGCGACGCCTGGCACCTCGGCTTCCACGCCCCCGACGGGGAGTACGTCCAGATCGAGCAGTCCACTCAGAAGCCGAAGGCCTTCATCGACGAGGCCACCCAGGGCGCCCGCGCGACCAAGGCCACCCAGGAGATCGCGGGCCGGAACTGGACCCGCTGGACCGGCGGCCGCTACGACGCCCTGGTGCTGAAGGAAGACGGCGCGACGACCGTCGTGGCGGGCACGGGCTCGTTCGGCCAGCTCGCGGAGATGGCGGGCGCGCTTAAGGCGAAGTGACCGTACGGCGAAGGCCCCCGGCGTCATTGCCGGGGGCCTTCGTCATGCGGTCACGCTCGGACGGTTCAGACCGTCTTGACGACCTCGTCGTACGACAGTCGCGGGGAGCGCGGGAACCAGGCGTCCTCGCCCGGCTTGCCGATGTTGACGACCATCAGCGGGGTGTGGTCGTCGTCCAGGAACTCCTTGCGGACGCCCTCGAAGTCCAGGCCGGTCATCGGACCGGCGGCGAGGCCCGCGGCGCGGACGCCGATGATGAAGTACGCGGCCTGGAGGGCGGCGTTCAGCGTGGCGGAGCCCTCGCGGACCGGGCGCTCGGCGAAGAAGGCGTCCTTGGCCTGCGGGAAGTGCGGGAAGAGCTGCGGCAGCTCCTCGTGGAACTCGTTGTCCGCGGAGAGGATCGCGACCAGCGGGGCGGTGGAGGTCTTGGCCTGGTTGCCCTCGGCCATGTGCTGCACCAGGCGCTCACGGGCCTCGGCGGAGCGGACCAGGGTGACGCGCAGCGGCGACTGGTTGAAGGCGGTCGGGCCGAACTTGACCAGGTCGTAGATCGCCTGCACCTGCTCCTCGGTCACCGGCTCCTCGGTGAAGGTGTTCGCGGTGCGGGCCTCGCGGAACAGCAGGTCCTGGGCGGCGGGGTCAAGAACGAGAGACATGCGTGAACCTTCTCGGGGGTGTACGTCGGATCCGGTGCGCCGGATCAGCTGACACGTCAACCATATGGGAGAGAGGTTCAACATTCAACAAAAAGCGGGGCATGGTGATCCGCTTCACAGAACCACCGGGTACCGGGGCTACTCCTCCTCGGCCGCTTCCTCCGCCGCCTCCTCGGCCAGCGCCGCGTCCAGCCGCGCCCGCGCGCCGTCCAGCCAGCGCCGGCACACCTTGGCCAGCTCCTCCCCGCGCTCCCACAGCGCCAGGGACTCCTCCAGCGTCGTACCGCCGGCCTCTAGGCGTCGCACGACCTCGATCAGCTCGTCCCGCGCCTGCTCGTACCCGAGCGCCTCATCCACCTTGCTGGTCATCCACTCACCCTAAGCATCGACTCTGACAGTGAACTCACCCTCGGACACCCGCGCCCGCAGCACCTCGTCGGCGCCGACCTCCTCCGGGTCCCGGACGACATGCCCGTCGGACTTCTGGAGCACGGCGTACCCGCGCTTCAGGGTCGCCGCCGGGGACAGCGCCACCACGCGCGCGTGCGTGTGCGACAGCTCCGAGTCGGCGCGGTCCAGGAGATGGCCGAGGGTGCGGCGGCCGCGGTCCAGGAGCGCGGCGACATGATCGGCGCGCTCGTCGATCATCCGGTGCGGATCCTCTATCGACGGCCTGGCCAGCGCATGGGCGAGCCCGCGTTCCTCCCGCTCGACGATCGCCCCGACACAACGCCGCGCACGATCGCGCAGCATCCGCACCCGCTCGTACTCCTCGCCCACATCCGGTACGACCTTCTTGGCGGCGTCGGTCGGGGTGGAGGCGCGCAGGTCGGCGACGTAGTCCAGCAGCGGGTTGTCGGGCTCGTGCCCGATCGCGGAGACGACCGGCGTACGGCACGCGGCGACCGTGCGCACCAACTGCTCGTCGGAGAACGGCAGCAGATCCTCCACGCTGCCGCCGCCGCGCGCCACGATGATCACGTCGACGTCGTCGATCTCGTCGAGCTCCTTCACCGCCTGCACGACCTGCGGCACCGCGTGCACGCCCTGCACGGCGACATTGCGCACCTCGAACCGGACGGCGGGCCAGCGGTGCCGGGCGTTCTCCAGCACGTCCCGCTCTGCCGCCGAGGCCCGGCCGCAGACCAGGCCGATCAGCTGCGGCAGGAACGGCAGCGGCCGCTTCCGCTCGGGCGCGAACAGCCCCTCGCCCGCCAGCGCCTTCTTCAACTGCTCAAGCCGCGCCAGCAGCTCACCCACACCGACGGGCCTTATCTCCGCAGCCCGCAGCGACAACTGCCCGCGCGGTGCGTACCACTCGGGCTTCGCCAGCACGACGACCCGCGCACCCTCGCTCACCACGTCCGCGACGGAGTCGAAGACCTGCCGGTAGCAGGTGACGCTCACGGAGATGTCGTACGACGGATCCCGCAGCGTCAGGAACACCACCCCGGCCCCCGGTCGCCGCGACAGCTGGGTGATCTGCCCCTCGACCCACACCGCGCCGAGCCGGTCGATCCACCCCCCGATGAGCCGCGACACCTCACCGACGGGCAACGGGGCTTCCGCGGACGTGTTGAGAGCCATGTCCGTGAGACTAACCGCAGGCACCGACAACGAACCGTCGCCGCCGGGGCGGTGGGTGATGTGGGGTGCCACGATCTTCCGCCCCTTGAACGCGGCCTTACGATGGGACGCATGACTGCTTCGCCTGGCCGCCGTGTCCTGCTCGCCGCCCCCCGTGGCTACTGCGCGGGCGTGGACCGCGCCGTGATCGCCGTCGAGAAGGCCCTGGAGCAGTACGGGGCCCCGATCTACGTCCGGCACGAGATCGTGCACAACAAGTACGTCGTGCAGACCCTCGAGAAGAAGGGCGCCATCTTCGTCGAACAGACCGAAGAGGTCCCGCCCGGCAACATCGTCATGTTCTCGGCGCACGGCGTCGCCCCCGTCGTCCACGAAGAGGCCGCGCGCGGGCAGCTCGCCACCATCGACGCCACCTGCCCGCTCGTCACCAAGGTCCACAAGGAAGCCGTCCGCTTCGCCAATGACGACTACGACATCCTCCTGATCGGCCACGAGGGCCACGAGGAGGTCATCGGCACCTCCGGCGAGGCCCCCGACCACATCACCCTCGTCGACGGCCCCGAGGACGTCGCCAAGGTCCAGGTCCGCGACGAGTCGAAGGTCGTGTGGCTGTCCCAGACCACCCTCAGCGTCGACGAGACCATGGAGACCGTCGACGCCCTGAAGGAGAAGTTCCCGCAGCTCATCTCCCCGCCGAGCGACGACATCTGCTACGCCACCCAGAATCGTCAGCTCGCCGTGAAGCAGATGGGCGCCGAGGCCGAGCTGGTGATCGTCGTCGGCTCGCGCAACTCCTCCAACTCCAAGCGGCTCGTCGAGGTCGCCAAGCTCGCCGGCTCCCGTGCGGCCTACCTCGTCGACTTCGCCAGCGAGATCGACGAGACCTGGCTGGACGGCGTCACCACGGTCGGCGTCACCTCCGGCGCCTCCGTCCCGGAGGTCCTCGTCGAGGAGGTCCTGGAGTATCTCGCCCAGCGCGGGTACGGCGATGTCGAGCTGGTGAAGGCGGCCGAGGAGTCGATCACCTTCTCGCTGCCGAAGGAACTGCGCCGGGATCTGCGCGAGGAGGCCGCGACCCTGATCGCGGAGCGCACGGCGGGGCGTACGGGCGACTCCCGGGAGTGACTGTCAGTCGTCCGTCGTAACGTAGAGCCATGCAGATCTTCGGTGTGGACATCGGCGGGTCCGGTATCAAGGGCGCCCCTGTGGACCTGGGCAGGGGCGACCTGGCCGAGGAGCGCCACAAGGTGCTCACCCCGCATCCGGCGACACCGGACGGGGTGGCCGACGGCGTCAAGCAGGTCGTCGACCACTTCGG
This sequence comes from Streptomyces davaonensis JCM 4913, assembly GCF_000349325.1. Taxonomy (GTDB): domain Bacteria; phylum Actinomycetota; class Actinomycetes; order Streptomycetales; family Streptomycetaceae; genus Streptomyces; species Streptomyces davaonensis. Next base: position 3,787,390 of record NC_020504.1, on the reverse strand, counting down.
CTGGACGGGACCGGTCGGGCTGACCTTCCCGGGCGTGGTGACCGGCGGATCGACGATCCGCACCGCGGCCAATGTCGACAAGAGCTGGATCGACACCGACGCGCGCGCGTTGTTCAGCGAGCGTCTCGGCGGCCTGCCGGCGACGGTGGTCAACGACGCGGACGCGGCCGGTGTCGCCGAGGTCGCCTTCGGCGCCGGACAGGGCCGCAAGGGCACCGTCATCCTGCTCACCTTCGGCACCGGCATCGGCAGCGCCCTGTTCGTCGACGGCGCCCTGGTCCCCAACACCGAGCTGGGCCATCTGGAGCTGCACGGCCACGACGCCGAGAAGCGGGCCTCCAGCAAGGCCAAGGAGGACGGCGAGCTGACCTGGGAGCACTGGGCGCACCGGGTCCAGAAGTACCTCGCCCATATGGAGATGCTGTTCTCGCCGGAGCTGTTCATCATCGGCGGCGGCGTCAGCCGTAAGTCGCAGAAGTTCCTGCACTACATCGAGGGCATCAGGGCGGACATCGTCCCGGCGCAGCTTCAGAACAACGCGGGCATCGTGGGCGCGGCGATGCACGCGGCGAACAGCTAGCTCAGCCGGCGATTCGGTTGCGGGCGACCCGGCGTCGCATTTGGCGGACCTTGCGCACGGTCACGATCACGCCGGTGATCAGGGTGCCGCCGTACAGCCAGCCGGCCTCGGTGGCGAGCGCGGTGAACAGGCCCATCAGCCGGTCACCGGTCCCACCGCCACCGCCGTCGGCGACGGGCAGCAGGCCCAGGGCGAAGGCGATCGGCACGATGATGACCGCGGTCACCAGATCGGCCCTGCGCACCCAGGCGGCGGTCAGCACGCACACCGGCAGGAACAGCACGCCGTAGACCGTGAGCGACGAGCCGAACAGCAACGAGACCAGCGAGCCGAGCGCGAGCATCAGGACGAGGCAGAAGAGCCCGACGCCGAGTCCGGTGAGCCGGGGGTTGGGCATGCGGCGTGCGGCGGCCTGGATCGCCGGGGGGCCGAGGGGCCGCCGTACGGGAGCGGCGGCGGGGGGCCGGCGGGGCGCGGGGGCGCCGTTGCGGGGGGCGTGGGGGCCGGGCGTGCGGGCGCCCGCCGCCCGCTGTTCTGCCGATCCACCCTCGCCGCCCCCGCGGGCCGCCTGCGGAGGCAGGGAGGAGGCGCCGCGAGGCGGTCGGTCCTGGGCAGATCGCGTCCTGTGTTGCTCCACTGGACCAACTTAGGTCTGTTTATGTGCCGAATCGCCCTTCAGACACGCCGAGGGGCGGACCTTGGCCAAGCGTTCGACAGGCCGCCGGTGCCGGGCGGGTCACGCCGTAGACTGGTGGATCGGGCCCGCCGGCCTCCAGTCCTCCTCTCACTTCGGGAAGTCGCAACGTGTCGCTCACGATCGGAATCGTCGGTCTGCCGAATGTCGGCAAGTCGACCCTGTTCAACGCCCTGACCAAGAACGACGTGCTGGCGGCCAACTACCCGTTCGCCACGATCGAGCCCAACGTCGGCGTGGTGGGTGTCCCCGACCCCCGCCTGGCTCAGTTGGCCGAGATCTTCGGCTCCCAGCGCCTCCTCCCGGCGACCGTCGACTTCGTCGACATCGCCGGCATCGTGCGCGGCGCCTCCGAGGGCGAGGGCCTGGGCAACAAGTTCCTGGCGAACATTCGTGAGTCCGACGCGATCTGCCAGGTCATCCGGGCCTTCAAGGACGAGAACGTCGTGCATGTCGACGGCAAGGTCTCGCCGAAGGACGACATCGAGACGATCAACACCGAGCTGATCCTCGCCGACCTCCAGACCATCGAGAAGGTCCTGCCGAGGCTCCAGAAGGAGTCGCGGATCAAGAAGGACGTCGTTCCGAAGGTGGCGGCGGTCGAGGCGGCGAAGGAGATCCTGGAGAAGGGCGACACGCTGTTCTCCGCGGGCATCGTCCAGGGCTCCGGCAACGAGGAGCTCCTGCACGACCTGCACCTCCTCACCACCAAGCCCTTCCTCTACGTCTTCAACGTCGACGAGGACGAGCTGATCGACGACGCGTTCAAGGATGAGCAGCGCGCCCTGGTCGCCCCCGCCGAGGCGATCTTCCTCAACGCCAAGCTGGAGGCGGACCTCGCCGAGCTGGACGAGGAGGACGCCATGGAGCTCCTGGAGTCGGTGGGCGCGGAGGAGCCCGGCCTGGCCACCCTCGCCCGCGTCGGCTTCAACACCCTCGGCCTCCAGACCTACCTCACGGCCGGCCCCAAGGAATCCCGCGCCTGGACCATCAAGAAGGGCGCCACGGCCCCCGAGGCCGCCGGAGTCATCCACACCGACTTCCAGAAGGGCTTCATCAAGGCGGAGGTCATCTCCTTCGCCGACCTGGTGGAGACGGGATCGGTCGCCGAGGCCCGCGCTAAGGGCAAGGCCCGGATGGAGGGCAAGGAGTACGTCATGCAGGACGGGGATGTGGTGGAGTTCCGCTTCAATGTCTAGCGGGTGACTCAGCACCACTTCGCTGATCTGGCAAACAGGCAGGTCAACAGGGGTCTGACTCTTTGGGGTCAGGCCCCTTGATTTTTTTTACCGTGCTGGATAGGTGCTGGATTCGTGCTGGGAAGGATGAGAGCGCCCGTGCTGGGGCGGGCACTGTCCAGAGCCTGGCCTGCGGCCGAGAAGCGTCTCGTGGCCCGTGACGGCCTTCGTTCACGTGGCGGAGGCGACGGCGCTCCGTCTTGCGAGTGGCGAGGGTCCCGGGGCCGGGGGCATGGGTGCTGTAGTGGGTTGGGGCCCGCAGGGAGGCGAGGCCCCCGCCACTGTCGGCGAACGATGTGGTGACCGTGTGGCGTGGCGTGTTCGGATTCCCTGGCCTGGCGTCATGCCTCCTCGGCGCCGCGGTCTGACAGGGAGCCGTACTGGCTGCGCAGGCGGGCCTTGAGGATCTTGCCGGTGGCGTTGCGGGGGAGGGCGTCGACGAGGACGACCGACTTGGGGAGCTTGTACCTGGCGAGTCGGCCGGACAGGGAGTCCATGATGTCGTCGGGCGACACGTCGGCGCCCGCGCGGGGCACGACCAGCGCTCTGCCCACTTCGCCCCATCGTTCGTCGGGTACGCCGATCACCGCGCATTCGGCGACCGCGGGATGCTGGTAGAGGAGTTGCTCGACCTCGGCCGGATAGACGTTCTCCCCGCCGGAGATGTACATGTCCTTGATCCGGTCGACGATCGTGACGTACCCCTCCTCGTCGACAGTGGCCGCGTCTCCGGAGCGGAACCAACTTTCTTCGACAAAGGCGTCCTTGGTCGCTTCGGGCCACTGCCAGTAGCCCTTCATCACGTTGAGGCCCGCGATGATCACCTCGCCGACCTCGCCCGGTGCGACATCGGTGAGGTCGGGCCGCACCACGCGTACGTCGGTGAAGAAGCAGGGTGTGCCGGCCGAGCCGGCCTTGCGGATGCTGTCCGGTGCTCGCAGGCCCAGCGCGGCGGGAGCGGTCTCGGTCAGGCCGTACGCCTGGAGGAAGGTCAGGCCACGGTCCTGGTATGTGTGGATGAGAGCCTTGGGTACGGGTGCCGCCGCGCACATCAGGATCCGGATCGACGACAGATCGGCCGTCGCCCACCGCGAAGACCGGGCCATGGCCTGGTACATCGCGGGCACGCCGAACATCCTCGTCACCCGGTGCTCGGCGATGACGTCGAGCACCCGTTCCGGGGCGAAACCGCGCATCAGCACCGACGTCCCTCCTTTGAGGAAGCCCGGCAGGAAGACGGTGTTGAGGGCGGCGGTGTGGAACATCGGTGCCACCACCAGAGCGACGTCGTCGGAGGCGATGTCCACGTCCAGCAGGATGTTGAAGCAGTTCCAGGCGATGTTGGCGTGGGTGAGCATGACCCCCTTGGGACGGCCGCTGGTGCCGGAGGTGTACTGGATCATGCACACCTCATCGAGGCCGACCGTCTCGTCCAGGGGGTCGTCGGGTGCGTTCGCCAGCAGCTCCTCGTACGCGCTCCCCACCTCGACGTAGTGCTTCACCTCGACGTCGGCCCTGAACGCGTCGACGGTGTCGGTGAGTTCGGCCCCGAACACCAGCACCGTCGCTCCCGAGTCGCCCAGGATGAAGGCCAACTCAGGTGCCGCGAGGCGGGTGTTGAGCGGGACGAAGACGGCGCCCAGCACGTTCGAGGCGAACAGGGTTTCCGCCAGGGCCGGATGGTTCGCGCCGAGGTAGGCCACCCGGTCGCCGTGGCCGACCCCCAGGGCACGCAGGGCGTGCGCGAGCCGCGTCACGCGCGCGGCCAGCTCTCCGTAGGACAGGGATCCACCGTCGTGCACGACGGCGGTGGCCTCCGGTGCCATGCGGGCACGCCGCGCGGGCCACGAGCCGAGCCCTTGATCGCGCATGGTGCGTCTCTCTTCTCTCAGAGCTCTCAGAGCCAGTCGGGCCATGTGTAGTCGGCCGGTTCGTCGTGGTCCCGGCGGGGCGGCAACGGGGCGAGCCGCCCCCGGGAGAAGACCAGCGGTGCGGCGCCGGTCTTCTCCACCCCGAGTTCCCGGACGCGGACGGCGAGCCGTGATCCGCTCCAGATCGGACAATCCCACACCCTCCCCACGATCCCCGGCGCATCGAGGGGGTGACGGGTCGTAGGCGGCCCGCTCACGCAGGCGCAGCAGAACCAGAGAACCCTCCCGACCGACCGTCAGACGATCTTCACCATGGACACCCGCCGCCGACCAGCCCGAGCACCCCCGACCCCGCGCACACCAGCCCGCCCGACCTGCACCTTTCACGATGCACACTGCTCATCGACGATGTCGTGTACATCCTCGCCGGCCGGCGCACCGGTGCCGGGATGATCGTCGGCGGACGGCTGCACCGGGGTCCGAACGGCGCCGCCGGCGAGATCGGGAACCTGCGCCTGCTGGGCTGGTGCGACGCCCCCGGCGACCTGGAGGCCCACGGTGCCGACGCCGAGGCCGTGTTCAGCGCCGCGCCGAGCGACCTCGAGGCCGCCGACGCCGTACGCGCCTACGCGTCCGCCCTCGCCAACGGCATCTCGGCCCTCGTCCTTACCCCGACCCCGACCTCGTCGTCATCGGCGGACTCTCCCGCGCGGGCGACCAGATTCTGCAACCGCTGCGCGACCGGGTGAACGAACTGTGCTTGACCGCACCCCGGACAGAGGTATCAGAACTCGGCGACGAGTCGGTGGCCCTCGGAGCCGTCCGCACCGCACTCGACCACATCGACCAGGAGGTCTTCGACGCCGGCCTCCAGCTGTGACTCGCGGTCTGTGGCAGAAGCGGAGCGACATACGGTCGCTGGCACATGAGTCTGATGTGGCATGCGTGGCCGGTTCACGGACTTCATGCACGTGCGGACTCTGTCGGGTGGTTCCGGTTCAATGTGTAGCCGCTGACCTATCACCACGTCGCTGATCCAGCAAACATGCGGGACGCCACCCTTTCGCGGACGGGAAGCGGTCAAGGCGGAAAAAATCTGTGGCTCTTCGCGGCAACCCTTTCGCCCTCTGGGACCACTCAGTGTTGTCCGGCCAGGTGGTCCGGTCAGAGCAACGGCTGAAAGAGAGCACAGGCATGTCCCTTGAACGGGAGCACAGACATGTCCCCAGCCCACCCGCGTCATCGGTGGCGTCCCGCGTCGGCGGCCGCCGTGCCGACGGCCACGCCCGCGGTGGACGCCCGATGCACCGTAGCCGTCGGTTGTTCGCGCGTCGGGGTTTCTGGGCGGCCCTCGTCATGGTCGTCGTGGCCGGCTCCGCTGTCGTGGTCAACCAGGCTTCGGCGGAGCAAACCCTGGATCTGAAGAAGTGGTACGTGCTGGTCAACCGCAACAGCGGCAAGGTGCTGGATGACCGCGGCTTCGCCAAGGACGACGGCGCGGCGGTGGTGCAGTGGGCACGCACCGGCCGGGCCAACCAGCAGTGGCGGTTCATCGACGCGGGTGACGGGTACTACCGGCTGCTGAACCGGAACTCCGGCAAGGTGCTGGACGACTTCGGCTGGTCGAAGAAGGCCGGCTCGGCCATCGTGCAGTGGAAAGACCTGAACGCCGCCAACCAGCAGTTCAAACTGGCCAAGTCGCAGAACGGCCACGTGCGTTTGGTCAATCGCTTCAGCGGCATGGCCGTCGCGGTACGCAAGGCCGCCAAGACCAACGGGGGCGGCGTCGTCCAGGACCGCGACCGGGGCGGCGCCAGTCAGCAGTGGAAACTCGTCCCGGTCGGGAGCGTCGGCACGCGCCCGTCGCCGTCGTCGCCGTCGCCGTCGTCTCCCGCGACCGGTAACGGCAGCCCGACGACACGTTTCATGGGCAGCAACAGGGTGCTCATCGGCGGTTCGATGACTGACGCCTCGGCGAACGCCGCGCCGTTCGACGTGCGATACGCCTATATACACAGCCAGCCCGCGCCCTCGTCGGCCGCCTATTCGGCGGCGCGCTGCCAGGACGCGTGGTCGAGCTGGTGGGGCTGCTGGGGCGGCAACACCACGGCGCCCGGCCATCAAGTGACCTGGTCGGACGCCCAGGCGGCCAAGGCGACCTACCAGGGCAAGCCGCGACCGCAGAAGTACCTGTGGACCTGGTACTCGTTGCGCGACCTCGGGGACGCGGCAGGCGAGGGCGACGGCCCGGGCGAGGTCAAGGCCATCAACAGGCTCGACCTGCTCACCCGGTACCTGAACGACTACCGTTTCTTCCTCCAGAAGATCGGCAAGTCGCACGACATGATCGACCTGGAGCCCGACTTCTGGGGCTTCGCCCGGTCGCTCGGCAATCTGCACCAGGTTCCCGCACAGGTCTCGGGCGCGAATCCGACGGACTGCGGATCGCAGGAGAACAGCGCCGCCGGACTCGCCAAGTGCCTGATTCACATGGCGCACAAGTACGCGCCGAACACCGCCGTGGGGCTGCACCTTTCCTGCTTCGACTGGGAGAGCAACCTCCAGAAGTGCGTCAAGGACTATGCGGACCTCGGGGCACGGAACGCCGACTTCCTGGTCACCGATGTGTCGGACCGCGACGCGGGCTGGTACGCACAGCCGGCCCACGGCAGCCGTGACACTTTCTGGACCGACCAGAAGGCCGCCGCCTCGCTGAAGTTCTGGAAGACGATGGCCGAGTCCGTGGGCAAGCCGGTGGTCCTGTGGCAGATCCCCGTGGGCAACATGGCGCAGAACAACACGCCCGACCACTACAAGGACGACAAGGTGGACTGGCTCTTCGCGCACATGGACCAGGTGGCGAACGCCCACGTCGCCGGCCTGCTGTTCGGTGCGGGGTGGACGGAGCAGACCACGGTCGAGTCCGACGGCGGAAACCTGATCCGCAAGACGATCGCCTATCACAACTCGGGCGGTACACCGCTCAAGTAGGCCCCAGGCGCGAACGCGCCCCCATCTCTTCCACGGGGGCGCGTTCGTCCTCTTCGTCGGGCTGAGGACTTCTCGGTCGGCGTCGCCATGCCGCCGTCGGTGCGGGCGCCGACCGAGGACCCGACCCGCTTGCGGACCAGGCCCCCGGTGACACCGGCAGAGTGCCCTCCGGCAGCTGAGGGGAACCCCAGCCGACGCACGGCTGGGGTCAGCGCTGCAGGGTGAGCACGCCCGGTCGGTACGGCAGTTCTATGTAGGGGGTGCCCGACGGTGTGGTGGTGGACAGGCCCTGGTAGAGGAACTGAAGGTTGCAGGGGTCGATGGTCATGGTCTGGTCGGGGTTGTTGCGGACCAGGTCACCGTGGCTGATGTCGTTGGTCCAGGTGGCACCGCTGTTGGCCTTGCCGGCGAAGGGGTTGCTCTCGGTGGCGGCCTGCGGCGTCCACGGACCGTTCAGGCTGGTGGCCGTGAACGAGCGGAAGAAGCGCTGCTCATTCGCACCCCTAGCCTCGACGATCATGAGGTACTGGTTCTGGCCCTTGACCTTGTAGACCTCCGGCGCCTCGAACAGGTTCTTCACCGTGTCGCTCATGATCGTCGTGTACGACGAGCCGAAGCCGGCCGGGAAGTTCCCGATCGGCATGGTCGACTGGTAGATCTTGCCGTTGTCACCGGCGAAGAACAGGTACATGTTCTGGCCGTCGGCGATCATGGTTGGGTCGATCGCGCTGCCGTCGGGGAGGCTGCCGGTGAACAGCGGCTGCGGCGCGGACCAGCTGTTGGGGTCGGTGGGGTCGCTCGACGTGCGGTAGACAAAGGGCCATTGGGTGCCCCACCCGTTTGAGGTCAGCACCCAGATGTCCTTGGGCGCCAAGTAGAACAGTTTGGGAGCCACCGCGCCCTGGCTCATGCTGGTCTGTCCGGCTGTCGCCATGTCCGACCAGTTCGTGAAGGGGCTGAAGCCCATCGAGCGCCAATTGCCGTCGGAGTACGTCGCGTAGACCAGGTGCTTGCCGTTGTACGTCGTGGTGGTGAAGTCCTTCAGCGAGAACCATCCGTTGGCCGGCTGCGCCAGCGGACCGGTCGAGCTCCACCGGTACGTCGACGGCAGAGCACACGAGTTGGACGTGCCGGACAGGCCGGTCCACTTCTGGTTGCCGGCGCCGGTGCAGTTCCAGAGCTGCACCGCCGTGCCGTTGGCCGTGGCGCCGCCCGACACGTCCAGGCACAGCCCGGACTCCACACCGACGACCGTGCCGTCAGCGTTCACCCGCCACTGCTGGTTCGTGCCGCCGTTGCAGGACCAGATCACCGGCCGGGTACCGGCCGTGGTGGCGTGGCCCGGGACATCCAGGCACTTGTTGCCGTACACGGTCAGCTGGTTGCTGTCCGTCAGCGTCCACTGCTGGTTGGTCCCACCGTGGCAGTCCCAGATCTGCACGTTCGTGCCGTCGGTCTGGCCGGCCCCCGGCACATCGAGACACCGGCCGGAACCGACACCGCGCAGGGTGCCGGTGGCGGCCGCCTGGGCCGGGCCGGCGACGAGCATCGCGCCCAGGAAGGCCAGGGCCGCGGCCGTGGCGGCGAGCACCACGGACAGAGGTTCGCGGCGGGAAGTGCGTCTGTGCATGGGGACCTCGTCTTCCTTGAGCGAGCGGTTCTGGCGGCCTCGTCGGAAGCTGTGCGATTGCCGATGCGATGCGGCCCTAGCGTGTGTTCGGTATATCGGACTCAGGTCGGAGTATCGATCAAGCTGAGATGATGAGAGAGTCGGCGATCGGCGTCAATACTTCTCACACGGTTTCGCCGGGCTTCTGCCGTAGAGGGGTCACACCTCCGCACTCTCCTGGGCAACGGGGTGCGCGGGGGCCCGCTCGGGCTCCGCCGGCAGGTTGGTGTGCTCCGCGCGCAGTCGGGCCAGGTTCTTGTGCGTGGCATCTGCCTGCCCAGAAAGCTGATCGACGCCTGCCGCACCACGAGGTGCCCTGAAGAGATTTTCCGGCTCGAGGCAACCCTTTGCGGGGCCTGTGACAACAAGGAAGCGGATCTGGTCAGTTCCGGTGGCCGGGATCCGGATTTCCTCTGATGAACAGCGTGCAAGGAGAGCCTCCCCCATGGACAACCCCACGAACGGCGGGCGCCGCGGGCGTCATCGCCGTCGCTGGACCGCGACCGGTCTGATGCTCGGCGTGCCCGCCGTCCTCGTGCCGTACCTCCTCTACGCACAGGAGGACTCGCAGGCCGCGACGGTCGACGGCACTGCCTACTACCGGCTGGTCTCGGTGCGCAGCGGCAAGGTGCTGGACGTCAACGGGTACTCCACGGCCGACGGCACCCGTATCCAGCAGTGGACCGATCAGAACACCGCCAACCAGCAGTGGCGGCTGAAGCCCACCGGGGACGGCTACTACGAGCTGGTGAACCGCAACAGCGGCAAAGTGCTGGGCATAGCGGGCAATTCGACCGCGCAGCGGGCCGCCGCCGAGCAGCAGACCGACAGTTCCGCCACCTCGCAGGAGTGGAAGATCGACGAGGTGAGCGGTTCCGACGCCGTCACCTTCGTCTCGCGCAGGAGCGGGCAGGTCCTGGACGTTTCCGGGGGCTCCACGGCCGAGGGCGCGGCCGTCATTCAGTATCCCGGCACGGGCGGCACCAACCAGCAGTGGAAGCTGGTGAAGACGGCCGAGACCCAGACGGCCGGGACCGACGGCGCGCAGACGACGGCCGCGTCCGGACCGTATGTGTGGAAGAACGCCCAGGTGGTGGGCGGCGGTTACGTCACCGGGCTGGTGTTCAACCAGAAGGAGAAGGGCCTGCTGTACGCGCGCACCGACATGGGCGGCGCCTACCGCTGGGACACCGCGGCCGAGCAGTGGATCCCGCTGACCGACTGGATCGGCGAGAAGGACTGGAACCTGCTGGGCATCGATGCGGTGGCCACCGATTCCGTCGACCCCGACCGGCTGTACCTTGCGGCGGGCACCTACACCAACGACTGGGCGGGCAACGGTGAGCTGCTGCGCTCCACGGACCGGGGCCGCACTTTCAAGCGCACCAGGCTCCCCTTCAAGCTGGGTGGCAACGAGGACGGCCGCGGGGCGGGCGAGCGGCTCGTGGTCGACCCGGCGGACAACGGCACTCTGCTGCTGGGCACGCGTAAGAACGGCCTGTGGCGCAGCACCGACTACGGTGTGACGTGGAGTCAGGTCTCCTCGTTCCCCGTCAAGGACGGGGCGGGCAGCGGCGGGGGCATCTCGTTCGTGACGTACGGCCCGGCCGGCAGCAAGACGGTCTACGTCGGTGTCGGCGACAAGTCCACGTCCCTGTACCGCTCCACCGACGGCGGCGGCACCTGGCAGGCCGTGTCCGGGCAGCCCACCGGCCAGTTGCCGCAGCACGGCGTGGTCTCCGGCGACGGCTCGCTGTACCTGACGTACACCAACGCCCTCGGACCCAACGGCGTGACGGCGGGTTCGGTGTGGAAGTACACCCCGAACGGCGGGGCGTGGAAGAACGTCTCCCCCTCCCAGGGCAGTTACGGGTTCTCCGGGCTGGCCGTCGATCCGCGGAAGCCGTCCACGGTGATGGTCACCACCCTCGACCGCTGGTGGCCCGAGGACGAGATCTACCGCACCACCGACGGCGGTACGACCTGGAAGGCGCTGGCCGACAAGTCGGTGCGCAGTGCCTCCGCAGCTCCGTACGTCGGCACCCACACCGGGCACTGGATGACAGCACTGGCCATCGATCCCTTCGACTCCGGGCACGTGCTGTACGGCACCGGCAACGGCATCCTGCGCAGCAAGGACGCCACCGCCTCCGACAGCGGCGGCACCAGCCACTGGAGCATGGGCGCCCGGGGGCTGGAGGAGACCGCGCTGATGGACGCGATCGCCCCGCCCGGCGGCGCCACCGTCATCACCTCCATGGGCGACCAGGGCGGCTTCCGGCACGACTCCCTGACCGAGGTGCCCTCCGGGCGGCTGAACAACCCGATGATGGCCAACAGCACCGACATCGATTTCGCCCAGTCCAAGCCCTCGATGATGGTCCGGGTCGGCCGGGGCGGCGAGCAGGACGGCGCCTACTCAACCGACGGCGGCACCACCTGGACGGGCTTCAAGGCTGAGCCGGTGGGCAGCGCCCAGGACGGACATGTCGCGCTCGCGGCGGACGGCTCCGCCATCGTCTGGACCGAGGCCGGCCAGGCCCCGTACCGCTCGACCGACAAGGGGGCGAGCTGGTCGAAGGTCGGTGGCCTGGGTACCGGCGCCGTGGTCGTCGCCGACCGCTCCTCGGCGACAACCTTCTACTCCCTGTCCGGCGGCACGCTCTCCGCCAGCACCGACGGCGGCGCGACCTTCACCGCCCGCGCCGGCAACCTGCCCGCCGGCCGGCTCACGGCCGTCCCCGGCATCGCCGGGGACCTGTGGATCGCCGGCGGCGACAAGGGGCTGCTGCACTCCACCGATGGCGGCCGCACCTTCACCACGCTCAGCACGGTGCAGTCCGCCTCCGCCCTCGGCTTCGGCAAGGCCGCGTCCGGCGCCTCCTACCAGGCCCTGTACCTGATCGGCACCGTCAAGGACGTCACCGGAGTCTTCCGCTCCACCGACAAGGGCGCCACCTGGCTCCGCGTCAACGACGACGCCCATCAGTGGGGCAGCATCGGCGGCGTCGGCGTCATCACCGGCGACCCCGACACCTACGGCCGCGTCTACATCGGCACCAACGGCCGCGGCCTCCAGTACGGCGACCTGTCCTGACCCAGGCGCCCAAGCAGGGGCCGCAGACACAACAACCTGCGGCCCCTGCACAGCGCTGAGGGACCTCACGCAGACATGGGCCGCCACTTCACTTCACCGACAAGTCGTGAACGATGCCGACCCGGCGCGCCCCAGCCGGCCATCCGCGCGCGGCAAACCCTCGGCTCCGGCCGCAGCTTCGGCCGAGGGCCGCTGTTGGCCCTCGGCGAAGGGCATTGTGCTTGCGCGTCGTGAACGCCGAGCCGTACACCGGCTGTGTCTGGGAGCTGCCGGCCCTGGGCCACGCCCGCACGCCGATCGCTCGCACCGGACGACGCTCCCGAGGCGGGCGCCGAGCGTCACCAGAGACGTTCGACCGCCTGGCGTCTGCGGCAAGATCCAAAAGAGAGGAACCCCAGCCGATGCACGGCTGGGGTTCCTCGAGGTGGTGAGTGTCGATCAGGCGGGTCAGCGCTTCAGGGTGAGGATGCCGGGCCGGTACGGCAGGTTGTCGTAGGAGGTGTTCGGCGGTGTGTTGGGGGACTTGCCCTGGTAGAGGAACTGAAGGTTGCAGGGGTCGATGGTCATGGTCTGGTCGGGGTTGTTGCGGACCAGGTCACCGTGGCTGATGTCGTTGGTCCAGGTGGCACCGCTGTTGGCCTTGCCGGCGAAGGGGTTGCTCTCGGTGGCGGCCTGCGGCGTCCACGGACCGTTCAGGCTGGTGGCCGTGAACGAGCGGAAGAAGCGCTGCTCATTCGCACCCCTAGCCTCGACGATCATGAGGTACTGGTTCTGGCCCTTGACCTTGTAGACCTGCGGCGCCTCGAACAGGTTCTTCACCGTGTCGCTCATGACCGTTGTGTACGAGGAGCCGAAGCCGGCCGGGAAGTTCCCGATCGGCATGGTCGACTGGTAGATCTTGCCGTTGTCACCGGCGAAGAACAGGTACATGTTCTTGTCGTCGGCGATCAGAGTCTGGTCGATCGGGCCGGTGGGGGAGTCGGTGCGGGGGATGCTGCCGGTGAACAGCGGCTGCGGCGCGGACCAGCCGTTGGGGTTGGTGGGGTCGCTGGAGGTGCGGTAGCTGAAGGGCCACGGACCCCATTGGTACGCCAGCACCCAGAGCTTCTTGGGCGCGAAGTAGAACAGCGTGGGCGCCACCGCCTTCTGGCTCATGCCGGTCTGGCGGGCCGACGCCATGTCCGACCAGTTCGTGAAGGGGCTGAACGCCATCGAGCCGTAGGCCGATCCCGAGTAGTTCGACCCGTAGGCCAGGTGCTTGCCGTTGTAGGTCACGGTGGTGAAGTCCTTCAGCGAGGCCCACCCGTTCGCCGGCTGCGCCAGCGCGCCCGTCGAGGTCCACCGGTACGTCGACGGAAGCGCACATGTGTCGCTCTTCGGCGCCGCGGTCGGCTGGAAGTTCCAGCGTTGGTTGGCGCCGCCGCCGTTGGTGTCCCAGATCTGGACGGGAGTGCCGTTGGCGGTCCGACCGCCGGGGATCTCCAGCGCCCGGCCGCTGGCGACGTTGGTCAGCGTGTAGGAGCCGTCGCTGTTCCGGTGGGCCTTCCAGTGCTGGTGGGTGCCGCCGTTGGCGTCCCAGACCGTCATCCTCGTCCCGTTGGCCGTCCGGTTGGCCGGCTCGTCCAGTACCCGGCCGCTGGCGATGTTGGTCAGGGTGTAGGAGCCGTCGCTGTTCCGGTTGGCCCGCCACTGCTGGTTGGCGGCGCCGCTGGCGTCCCACACCTGGAGCGGGGTGCCGTTGTCGTTCTGTCCCGCGGGCTCGTCGAGAACGCGTCCGGCGGCCGCGTTGGAGAGCGTGTAGACGGTGCCGGAGGTGATGCCCCCGGCCTGTGTGCCGCCGCTGCCGGTGCTGCCCAGGGCGGTGAGCACGGCGCTGTAGGCGGGCTTCTTGTTGCCGCCCGCGTCGAACAGCAGGGCGTTCTCACCGGTGCGCCAGGAGTCGCTGTCGCGGATGCCCCACACCGTGATGCCCGTGCAGCGAGTGACGTTCATGCACGCCCGGACGGCGTCGGTGTACGCGGTGGCGGATGCCTGGGCGATGTCGAGCTCGGTGATCTGGACGTCCACGCCGAGCGCTGCGAAGTTGGACAGAGTGGTCTGGAAGCCGGCCGGTGGGCCGCTGGTTCCGAAGTGGCTCTGGAGGCCGACGCAGTCGATGGGCACACCGCGGGACTTGAAGTCCTTGACCATCTTGTAGACGCCCTGGGTCTTGGCGTCGGACCAGTTCTCGATGTTGTAGTCGTTGTAGCAGAGCTTGGCGGAGGGGTCGGCGTTCCGGGCGGTGCGGAAGGCTTCCTCGATGAAGCCGTTGCCCAGTACGTCCTGGAACACGGAGCTGCGGTGCCGGCCGCTGCCGCCGTCGGCGAACGCCTCGTTGACCACGTCCCAGGCGTAGATCTTGCCCTTGTAGTGGGTCATCTCCTGGGTGATGTGGTTCTTCATCACCGTGCGCAGGGTGTTGGCGTCGGTGATGGACTTGACCCAGCCGGGCAGTTGGGAGTGCCAGACCAGGGTGTGGCCGCGCAGGCGCTGGCCGTGCGCGGAGGCGTGGCTGACGATCGAGTCGGCGGCGGCGAAGGTGAACGACCCGCGGGAGGGTTCGATGGCGTCCCACTTCATCTCGTTCTCCGGGGTGATCATCTCGAATTCCCGGTCGAGAATGGCGGAGTACGTGGAGTCGCCGAGCCTGCCCGCAGCCACTGCCGTGCCGAAGTAACGGCCGCTGCCGGCCGCTGCGTCGGCGGCCGTGCTCGGCGTGCGGGCCTCCGGCGTGCGTGCGGCAAGGGCGACCAGCGGTACGGCAGCACCCGCGGCGGCGAGAACCACGGCGGCGGCGAGCACGCGGCGGGTTGCCGGACGGCGGCGATGGGAGGGGTTCTGATCTGACAACGGCATGTCCTTCTGGCACAGCGGGCCCTGATCCGGCCCCGGTACCTGCCAGTTGCCGCCACGCACACAAAGGTTGCCGCGATCGAGGGAAGAAATTTCACGGCCGTCGCCACCATCCCCACCCAGTTCCACGGCGACCTGTCGGCCACCATGGAGGCCACCAACGCCGATGGGAGCAAGGCCGGCCGACTATCACGTGACCAAGTCCGGATCTCCGTCGTGCTCGCCACGCCCGCTTACGCCATGCCGCCCCAGCCGACCCGGCAGTACCCGGAGCTCGCGATCGAGCACGCCACCGGGCAGCGCGTCGGCTGGGGGTCGCCAGGAGGTGGACTTCCGCCAGGCCGCCTTCCGGCTCCACGCCGAGCGGGTCACCGGGGCCGTCCTCGCCCGCCACGCGACCCACCCAGCCGTGGTCGGCTGCCAGTTGGACAACGAGCAGGTGGTCGGTGAACCGCTGGAAGACGGCGCGCTTGGGCCTCAAGCACTCGCCTCCTGGCTGATCCCGGCCCCCGTCAGCGGCTGGCGCCACCTTCCCGCGTCCGTCACCGCGACCACCGGCGCCAGCCCGGACGTACGCCGCCTGCACGTGGTCCACAACTGGAGCCGGTCGCCCACCGAGGTCCAGTCCCCGTGGAGCTGACCGACGTCCTCAACGGCGCGCCGGTCCGCGCGGGTGCACCGGTGCGCCTGGGTCTTCGCTGCGGGCCGGTAGCCGACCCGGCAACACCTGCCTCGCTGGTACTCGACCGGGGGCGCCTCACCGCACAGCGGTGTTCACCGGGTTGGGACGAACCCTCCCCGGACCGACGCGGAGCCGCCCGAACCCTGCGCGTCGACGCGGTAGCCGTCGCCCGCGGCACTGCGCACGCCGGTGCCGTTGTTGAACTGCGCGGCGAACTCATGGCTCCCGGCCGGCACGGTCAGGCCCGGCTTGAGGACCCAGCGGTAGACCAGCGCGCCGCCGGCCTCCTGGACGGTGACGGTGAAGTCATCACTCGGCAGGGTCTGCCAGGTGCCGGTGTTCTTCACCCCGCCGGTCTGCACGGTCCGGAACTCGACCGTGAGCGACGTGAGCGGCTGGGTCGTCTTGAGGGCGAGGTTGCTCTGCGTCCAGTAGACGGTGCTGCGCGGGTCCACCGAGCCGGCCGACCACAGCGGTCCGTTCCGGCTCTCGTCGGCGGCCGGCGATGGACTGGTGGCCGGCGGAGTCGGGCGCGAGCTGCCCGGGGTGGTGGCCGGGGCCGGCGCGACAGGGGTGGGGCGGGCCGATGTCGGGTGCGGGGAGCTGACGGCCGGGGACGGGGTGGCAGGCGTGGTCACGGTGGGCGACGGCGACGGGGTGGCGACGATGGCGGCGACGGCGAGGCCGCCGGTCGCCAGGATGCCGGTGGCGGCGAGCCCGGCGAGCGCGACCCTGGTCCCAGACCTCGCGAACGGCCGCGCGCGATGACGGACGGCGGGGCCGGCCATGCCGCGTTCCACCCGGGCCAGCATCCGCGCGCGGTCGGGCCGGTGGGCCTCGGCGGCCTCGCGCAGCCGGCGGGCGATCTCCTCGTTCACCGGTTCCTCCTCCCTGCCACCAGGTCCCCGGCCGCTCGTGCGCCCAGTAGCTTTACCAGCTCGGCCATTCCCTTCGAGGTCTGGCTCTTCACCGTTCCGACCGATATGCCCAGCGCCACCGCCGTGTCCTTCTCCGACAGGTCGAAGGCGTGCCGCAGCACCACGCAGGCGCGCTTGCGGAACGGCAGCCGGGCGAGCGCCGCGCGGACGTCCAGTACGGCCGCCATGTCCGGCCCCTCCACCTTCTCGGGGCTGCGGGACCAGAAGAGCGTGATCCGGCGTCGCTCGCGCACCGTGCTGCGGATCCGTCCGCGCGCCAGGTTGGCCACCACACCGCGGGCGTAGGCGAGCGGGTGGTCGGCCTGCCGCAACCGGTCCCAGCGCTGCCACAGGGCGACCAGGGCATCCGCCGCGAGGTCGTCCGCCGCGTCGGTCTCACCGGTCAGGAGGTGTGCCAGACGGGCGAGTTCGGCATAGTGGCGTTCGAAGAATTCGTGGAACTCCGCGGACGCGTCATCGAGGAGCATCCCTCGGTTGCCCTCTCCTGGCCATGATGTGCGCGTTGGTTGCGCGTTTAACAACATCGGGGGGCGCAGCCTAACAGCGCCCAGCCCGGGACACGAACGGCGCTCGTGCTCGGTTGTAGTCGGTGCGGGGCAGCTGCCGCCGGTCGCTGCTGACCGACACCTCACAGGGCGCCGGGCATTCGTTGGTGATCCGGACCGTGACGGAGGCGCCGCTCGCCGCGCGGACGAGTGCGTACGCGCCGCACGCCTTGGACATCTCGTAGTCGGCAGCATCGGCTACGACGCCCCGGGCGAAGACGTCACCCATGATCCCCGACTCGACGGGATCAGCACTGCATTGGGGCAGGAGGAGGGCGTGGCCCACCGGGAGCGCGGGCGCTCGTTCCATATGGTGAGTTGCTTCACACAAGCGAGCCGGTCCCGGCTCGTTGGGAGCAAACGGATCTCTTCGATGGCTGACGCCCACAACGATGGACGTGCGCGAGCCCTGTCGACTGTTTCGGTCCACACTCGCTTATGAAGTGGTTCTGCTTAGAAGGCGCCTGCTCCATCCGCTCAGCTATGCAGGCTGACCTGCGACAACACAGATGCTTCTGGCTATGTCCCACCAAACCGTGGGGGTATGCTCCCGCAGGTCAAAGGATTGTGGCCGAGTTCCGCTTCAATGTGTGGCGGCGCAGGCCGGATGGGGTCCGACTCCTCGGGGTCGGGCCCTTGGTCTTTATGCCGTTCCTGCGCCGGAGATCAGCGCAGGCCGGCGAAAAGGTCGTCCTCGGGTACGGGTGTGTCGGTGGGGTCCTGGACGCGGAGGAAGGTCTCCGTGCCCATCAGCTCGCCGAACCTCTCCTTGCCCATCTTGAGGAAGAAGATGTTCTCGCCCTGGCTGGCGTGTGCGGCCAGGGCGTCGAACTTCTGGTCGCTGAAGGCGGTGGCGTCCACCCAGGTGGTGATCTCGTCGTCGGGGAGGCCGATCTCGGCCAGGGCGGCGGCCTCGGCGGGATCCGGCTCGGGCATGTCCTCGCCGAACTCGCGCATGATCTCCCCGAACCGCGCCATCATCGAGCGGGGCATCGTGGTCCAGTACACCTTCGGTGTCAGCTCGGTCATCTCCAGCGCCGCCATCGTGATGCGGTGGGCCTGGATGTGGTCGGGGTGGCCGTAGAAGCCGTTCTCGTCGTAGGTGACGACCACATCGGGGCGGTAGTGCCGCATGAGTTCCGCGAGGCGGGCGGCGCCTTCCGGTACGGGGGTCTGCCAGAAGGATCCGGGGGCGTCGTTGCTCGGCCAGCCCATCATTCCGGAGTCGGCGTAGTCCAGCATCTCCAGATCGCTGATCTTCAGGACAGCGCAGCTCTCCTCGAGTTCCTGACGGCGCATCAGGGCGACGGCCGAGGGATCGTGCCCGGGATCGCCCGGCTTGACGCCGTCCGGTCCGTCGCCGCAGCCGCCGTCGGTACACGTCACGAGAACCGTGCGGATGCCCTCCGCCGCGTACCGCGCGAGGACCCCTCCCGTTCCGGTGGCCTCGTCGTCGGGGTGGGCGTGCACGGCCATGAGCGTCAAGGGCCGGTCAGTCATGAAGCAGTCCTCCTGCTGGAATTACCTGGAATTATCCGGAATTACCAGGAATTACATCTGTTCCGCGCCCGCGCGGCGCAGGTCCGTTTACCGATGCAACGGCGCCGACCGGACCTCTGTTCCCCAGGGGCCTTCGGCAAGTACTTCCACCAGCGCACCGGAGAGACCCCGATCGCCTTCCGCGAGACGGTCCGGAGGTGAAGCTCAGCCCGCTGGAGTCGCTTCGGCTTCAGCGCAGCGCATGTCGGGTGCGGTGCTTTCTCCCGTGGCGTGTGCGGGCAAGGCCGACCCGGCGCGCAGCAGTACCGCCGCACCGGTCAGGACGATCAGGGCCAGCACTCCCCACAACTGCCAGCGCCCGGCCTCCAGCAGGACCCCGAGCAGCAGGGGAGCGATGGTTCGGCACAGGGACCAGGAGAGTTGGTAGACCGAGAGGTATCGGCCCCGTAGATGGTCGGGGGCGGCCTGGACCGACAGGCTCTGCGCCGGGCCGGAGTGCACCAGCTCGCCGATGGTGTAGAGCACCGCGACCGCCAGGACGGCGGCCATGGCGCCCGAGCCGGTGACGAACTGGGGCAGTAGCGCGAACGCGGCGAAGGACAGCGCGAAGATGACCGCGCCGAGTGCGGCGGTTCGGGGGCGCCTGCCCCGCAGGGTCACGCGGGCGAACGGCACGCCGAGCAACGCGACCAGGGCGGTGTTGACCGCGAACACGGCCCCCGCCAGGGCGTCGGGCAGACCGACGTCACGGGTCAGGAAGACCGGCAGGGCCATGGCCTGGGTGGTGTAGCCGAAGGCGATCAGGAAGTTGGCGGCGGTGAGGAGGAGGTAGGGGCGGTCCGCGAGAACCTGCCGATAGCCCGCCTGCTGCTTTACCTCCCGCTGCCGTTCCTCGCCCTGGTACTCGCCGGAGGCAGCGCCTCGGACGGCCTCGATCCGGGACACCAGCGCCGCGGCGAGCGCGAACAGTACGGCCAGTGCCACCGCCGCGGCGATGAAACCGGTGTTGCCGTCGAGCGCCAACAGCCCCGCCGCCGCCAGGCTGCCCGCCCCCATACCGCCGTTGCGCAGACTGCGGTCCCACGCCAGCAGCCGGTCACGCTCGGCGCCTTGGGCGATCTCACCGATGAGCGCCTGCTGGCTGGGCGAGGAGGCCCACATCCCCACCGCGACCATCACGGCGACCCCCAGGAAGGTGGGGTAGGTGTCGGCGAAGGGGTACGCGGCGAATCCGGCCGCTCGCAACAGCAGGGAGCCGATCACCACCCGCTTGGCCCCGAACCGGTCGATGACGACGCCCACGACCGGCATGACCGTCAGCGCGCACAGCCCGGCCAGGGTCAGACCCGCGCCGATCGCCGTCAGCGACAGACCGGTGAGCGAGTGGACGAACAGCATCGTCAACGGAACGTAGATGCCGTCACCGATCGAGCCGACCAGGCTCGCGGCGATGAGGCGGCGCCGGGTCGGCGTGGCCGTGTCGCCCGAGTCAGCTGAAGTCGAGCGCACCACGCCTCCGCTTCAGTTCGGCGAACTCTTCCATCCCGGCCATCGCCTGTACGGCGTCGAACAGCCGCACCGCCCGCTCGCCCCGTGGGACGGCGGACAGCACGGGGCCGAAGAAGGCCGCGCCGTCCACGACGACGACAGGCGTGCCGGATTCTTCGCCCACGGCGTCCTGCGCCGCCTGGTGGTGGGCGCGCAGGGCCCCGTCGAACTCGTCGGTGCCGGCCGCCTTGGCCAGGGACGCGGGCAGCCCCAGTTCGGCCAGGGCCTCGGCGATGACCGCGTCGAAGTCCTTCCTGCGCTGGACGTGGATACGAGTGCCGAGCGAGGTGTACAGCTCGCGCAGGATCGCGTTGCCGTGCTGCGCCTCCACGGCCGTGCACACCCGGGCCGGGCCCCAGGCGCGGTCGTTGAACTCGCGGTACCAGGGCTCGAGTTCGCGGTGCTCGTTCAGCACCGACAGGCTCATGATGCGAAAGCTCAGGTCGATCGGTCGCAGCCGTTCGACTTCCAGCAGCCACCGGGAGGTGATCCAGGCGAAGGGGCAGGCGGCGTCGAAGTAGCAGGTGACCGGTATGGGGGAGGAGGGCTGGGGCTCGCCGTTATCTTCCATGGAAGAGATATTAGTTTCCGTGGAAGGTATAGTCAATGGCATGCAGTCCGACGCCATCACCTCCATCGTTGACCAGTGGAAACGCGAGCGACCCGATCTGGACGCGACGCCGATGCTCGTCATCGGGCGGCTCTTCCGGCTCACGGATACGCTTGACCACCGTCTCCGCCCACCCTTCGCCGCGGCCGGACTGGGCAACGGCGACTTCGACGTCCTCGCGGCGCTTCGCCGCTCCGGCAAGCCGTACGCGCTGTCGGCGGGAGAGCTCAGCCGCACCGTGCTGGTCACCACCGGCGCGATCACCAAACGCGTCGACCGGCTCGAAGCCCGCGGCCTGGTGAGCAGGTCGGTCGCCGAGCACGACTCGCGTGGCCGTCTCATCGCCCTCACCACCGAGGGTGTCGACCTGACCGACGAGCTCATCGCCACCCATGTGGCCAACCAGCGACGCCTGCTGGAAGGGCTCACCGAGGAGGAGCAGTCCCAGCTCGCCACCCTGCTCGAACGGCTTTCCTCCTCGCTCGCCACCGAGGAGGACTAGGCGGCGCCGGACTGTGACTCCGGCCACGTCCGGCGGCGTAGGGCTTCGGTGATGTCACGTTCGCGGGCGCTGAGTTGTCCCATCAGCGACACCGCAGCACCGAAGCAGGCGGCAGTCGACCGCGGACGCCGCTTCTCCCGAAGGAGCCACCATGAAGGTTCTCGTCACCGGCGCCACCGGCGCGGTCGGCAGTCGGCTCGTGCCCCAGCTCGTCGAGGCCGGCCACACGGTCGTCGCCGCCACCACCTCCGAGGCCAAGACCGCCCGGCTGTGCGAGGCCGGCGCGGAGCCGATCGTGCTGGACGTGCTGGACACGGCCGCCGTACGGGACGCGGTACGGCGCGCCCGGCCCGACGTGATCATCCATCAGGCGACCGCGCTCGCCGGGAACCTGAAACTGCGCAAGGTGGACCGGGACTTCGCGGTCACCAACCAGCTGCGCACCAAGGGCACCCAGAACCTCCTGACGGCCGCAGCCGAGTTCGGGGTGCGGCGGTTCGTCGCGCAGAGCGCCATGCAGGTGCTCTACGCCCGCACCGGGGGGCCGGTGAAGACGGAGGAGGACCCGCTCGACACCGATCCGGCACCGGGCAGCGAGCAGACCCTCGCCGCGATCCGGTTCCTGGAGCGGGCCGTGACCTCGACACCCGGCATCGACGGCATCGTCCTGCGCTACGGCGGCTTCTACGGCCCCGGCACCTCGATCGCGCCGGGCGGCGAGCAGTTGGAGCTGCTTCACAAGCGGCGGTTCCCGGTGGTCGGCGGGGGTGGTGGCGTCTGGTCGTTCACCCACATCGAGGACGCGGCCGGCGCCGCGGTGGCCGCCGTGGAGGGTGGTGCGCCCGGGATCTACAACATCGTGGACGACGAACCGGCGCCGCTCGCCGAGTGGCTTCCGGCGCTCGCGGCGGCCGTGGGGGCGAACAAGCCCATGAGCGTGCCCCGTTGGCTGGGCCGACTGCTCGCGGGCGAGTTCATCGCCAGGGCGTCGACCGAGATCCGCGGCGCGTCCAACGCGAAGGCGAAGAAGGAGCTCGGCTGGACCCCGCGGTACGCCTCCTGGCGACGGGGTTTCGCGGAGCTGGGGCGGAGCTGACGAGGAACCGCTACCGCAGGTTCTTCAGCGCACTGTCCGCCGCGGCCACCACCGTCCGCGCCTGGTGCTCCACCTGGCGGCGCACCGGCACCCAGCGCAGCCGCAGGGCCCGCTCGAACTCGGTGGACCACGTGGTGAAGAGTGTGCCGAGTTCCTGGTGGAGTCCCGGGGCGGCGCTGTCGTCCGACGTTCTCAGCAGTCGCAGCAACAGACCTGCCGCGCGCAGGGGTTGGCGGCGCGCCACGACGTCGAGCGCGCTGATCTGGGCCAGCGTCAGGCACCGTGGGTCGTCGGCCGCCTGCCGGGCGAGCGGTTCCCAGGAGGCGACGACCAGGTCGTAGAGGTCGTCGGCCATCCACTCCAGCACCCGTCGGGGCGGGCTCCCGTCGGCGGGCGGAAGGAACGCGCGCGCCTTGTCGAGGATCTCGGTCACCTGGCGTCCGCCGCCGCGTACCAGGCGGGACAGGTCGTTCAGGGCGGCCACGGGGTCCGGGTGCGGGGACAGGTCCTCGGCCAGGTCGGTTGCCCACATGGGCACTTCGATGATCGCCGTGACGCCGCCGTACCCAGAGGGCGCGTACCAGGTGGACCGTTCGATGTTCTCGGACCCGGCCGCCAGACGGGCCGTGCTGCCCGGCGGGGGCAGGACGTGGATCGCGGGGCTGGGGTTGTCCCAGTACAGGGCGTCGTAGGTGCCGTGCTGGAGCGGAATGCCCAGCTCTGCGGCGGACTTACGGAACGGCAGGGCGAGTTCGGGCAGCTCGCGGGTCAACTGGACCCAGCTGCCGCCCGCGTCGACGCTGTGCAGGGAGCACTGGAGAAACGGACGCAGTTCGTCGATCACGTCGAACAGCGCCTGGCTCTCGGGGAGTTGCTGCTCGATGATCGGCGCCCACTCCGGCTGTTCCGCCGCCATGGGGCGGAAGGCGCTGCCGTAGTAGCTCTCCAGGGTGGGCCCGGGACCGGCCGTCGCCGCTTCGATCCCCTCACTGAGCGCGGCGCCGTCCGGGTCGAGGCACAGCACGATGTCCCAGGTGACGAGGGCAGGATCGGTGGCAGGGGAGACCGGGTCCGTCGCCGCGGAGTACCGGTCGCCCCGCGCCACCCGCTCCGCCAGCGCCAGCGCCGTCGCGCCGCCGACCGGTTCGTCGGGATGTGGCCGGGCGACCACCAGGACGTGCCGCGGACCGTGTCCCACGGACAGCATCAGGATCGGACGGCCGACGCGGGAGGTCCCGATCCGGCGCAGGCGGCCGGTCCCGGGGTACCGGGAGACCAGCCGCCGCGCCGACTCGGTGACGTCCGCGACCGTGGGGTAGCGGTCCATCACTGGTGTCCGGGGTCAGGAACCGCCGTTGCCACCGCTGTCGCCGGTGGTCTCCTTCTTGTCCAGCGGACGAATCTCGATCTTGTTCGGCATGCCGTTCCTCCCAGTGGTGGTTGTGGCGTCCGTGATCAGTGGTGCTCTTGCAAGACTTCGTCGATCGGGTAACTGTTGTCAATGTCCGTTGATTCCGGGGCAGTTGGGGATGAAGAGATTGGCGCGAAAGTGACGGTGCACGGGCTGCGGAGGCCCCGGATCAAGCCGGAACACCGGGCGTACCGGACGGTCGACGGCCACTTGCGGATCGGCAGCGTCGTCTACGGCATCGGCGCCGAGGTCAAGGATCCCGACGGCTGGGTGTGGACGCTGGTCGAGGCCATGGACGGAACGCGCGACGCCGCCGACATCGTCGCCGAAGTGTCCCGCAGCCACCCAGAACTGCGGCTTCCCGATGCCGACATCAGCCAGGCGATGACGGACCTCACCGCGGCCGGATACGTCGAGGACGCCGCCGCCCCGCCGCCCGCGGAGCTGTCCGAGGCCGAACGCGAGCGGTACAGCAGGGGCATGACCCTGCTGCGCTGGATGGACCTCCAGCCGAGGGAGAACCCCTGGGAACCGCAGCTGCGGCTGCGCCGGGCCCGGGTCCTGCTGATCGGCGTCGGCGGCACCGGCGGAGCCGCCGCCCGGGACCTGGTGGCCTCCGGAGTGGGGCGGCTGCACTGTGTCGAACCGGATGTGGTGGAGCTGTCCAACCTCAACCGGCAGACCCTGTACCGGGAGGCGGACCTCGGCACGCCGAAGATCGACGCGGCGCTGACGGCACTGCGCGCTCTGAACCCGCATACGACGGTCACGGGCGAGCGCCGGGAGGTACGAGGCCCGGCCGATGTGGCGGACCTGCTGACCGCGCCGTACGACGTGCTCCTCCTGGCCGCCGACCGCCCCGCCGCCATCCGCCGCTGGGCCAACCAGGCCTGCCTCGCCTCCGGCACGCCCTGGGCCGAGGCCGGATATCGCGGCCCCCTGGTGAGCGTCGGGGTCTTCACACCAGGCCGGGGCGCGTGCTGGGAGTGCCTGCGCAGTACGGAGATCGAGCGCCGCGATCTGCGGCTCGGGCCCGGCCAGGACGAGGACGTCGCCTCGCCCCGTATGCCGTGGAATCCGGTCAACGCCGTCACCGCGGGCCTGTCCGGCAGCCTGCTCGCCCACGCCGCCCTTTCGCTCGTCTCCGGCGTTCCACGGATCGACCCCGGCTGCCGCTTCGGCCTCAACCTCATGGTGCCCGGCGACCCGGTCATGCAGCGCTCGGACCGACGCCCCGACTGCCGAGCCTGCCAAGCCTCGGAGCCCCCCTCGTGACGGACACCGCGGCCGAGGACCGCCCCCGCATCGAGGCGTCGACCTATGTCCTGCTGCACGACCTCGCGATGCGGCGCGACCGGGACGAATGGATCGTGGGCCGCATGGCCACCCGTACCTTCGTCGCTTTGCCGGCGGCCGGCGCCCGAGCGGTGGAACTTTTGGGCGAGGGACTGAGCGTGGCCCGCACGGCGGACGTGCTGCGGGCGGAGACCGGCGAGGAGTTCGAGATCACGGACTTCGTCACGGACCTGGCCGCTCTGGGGTTCGTGGCCCGGATCGGGGACCACCCGGTCCCGGACACCGAACCGCCCCGCGCGACCCTGCCACGGCTACGCCCCCACCAGGTCCGCCTAGCCCTGCATCCCGCGCTTCCCGTACTCGTCGCAGTCCTGCTGACGGCTGCCGTGGTGGCCCTCGTCCGCCGCCCCGATCTGCTGCCCGGCTACCGCGACCTGCTGTGGAGCCCGCACGGCAGCCTGGTGCTGGTCGGCGGGGCGGCGGTCGGGTGGACGCTGCTTCTTGCCCATGAGCTGGCGCACCTGGTCACCGCCCGCGCCGCGGGCGTGCCGGGGAAGATGCGGCTGGGCACCCGGCTCCAATTCCTCGTCATGCAGACCGACATCAGCGGCATCGAACTCGCGCCCCGCCGCCATCGGCTGACGGCCTATCTGGCGGGCATCGCCTTCAATCTGTCCCTCGCATCGGCCCTCGTCCTGACCCTGGCCCTGACCGACCCGGGGACGACGGCCCACCGGCTGCTGGCCGCGGCGCTGCTGTTGGCCCTGCTGCCCCTGCCGTTCCAGTGCCTGCTGTTCACCCGCACCGACCTGTACTTCGTCCTCCAGGACCTCACCGGCTGCCGGGATCTGTACGGCGACGGTCTTGCCTACGCCCGGTACGTGTTCCGCCGGGCGGTACGGCGCGGCGGGGCCGACGCGGCCCCCGACCCGAGCACCCGGCTGCCCGCGCACGAACGCCGGGCCGTTCGGATCTACAGCGTCGTCCTGGTGATCGGCACCGTGGCCTGTCTGACGTTCATGGCCGCCGTCACCCTTCCCGCCGACATCGCCTTGCTGGTCCGCGCGGCGCGGGGACTGGGTCCTGGACACGGTCTCGCGGGCAACGCCGACGCGCTCGCCGTGCTGGTCGTCCTCGGCGGGATCAACGTCCTGTGGCTGGTCACCTGGCTCCGCAACCGCAGGTCTGCCTGAAGACTCACGTGGTGGGAGGATGCCCGCGCCGGGTGAATGAGTGATGGGGTGAGGCGCGTGGGGCGTGCGGAGCGGGAACTGGTGGCGCGGGGGACGCGGCTGAACGACGCGGTGCGCCACCTCGTCGCCGATCACCGCGGGGCCGTCGAGGCCGTACGCACCGCGCTGGCGCCCATTCATGACGCCGAGGTGAAACGGGAGCTGGACGCCATCCCCGTGGCGCGGCTCCAGGACGTCACCGAGGGACGGCTCAGGGTGGGCCACGTCCAGGAGGGCGGACTGCGCACGGTGGGGGCCGTGCTGGAGGCCGGGCCGTACCGGCTGAGGCAGATCCCAGGGGTCGGACAGCGCACCGTCGACCAGATGCTCGCCGCCGCCCGCAGACTCGCCGAGGCGGTGCAGGAGACCGTGGCCGTCCATATCGACGTGGACCGGCCCGAGCCCAGCACCACCGCGCTGGTCAGAGCCTTGAACGTTCTGGTGGAAGCGGGGCCCGACGCCCGCCGCGCCGTCGCCAAGGCCACCGCCCTGGCCGAGCGCCTGGAGCCGCTGCTGGCCGACGCCGCGCCCGCCGCCGGGCGGTTCCGGATGCTGCTGGCCGGACGCGAGAAGAAGGCCCGCGCGCTGGCGGCCGTGACCGATATCCGCGCGCTGCTGGAGGAGGCGGAACGGGCGGAACTGCCCGAGCTGTTCGCCCAGGCCTCCGTCGATCTGCTCCGGGGGCCCTCGGACGACATCGCCGCCTGGGTGGACTTCGAGCTCCGCTCCGCCGAGTACTACAGCCTGCTCGCCGAGATCTCCGGGCGGTCCCCCGACGCGGCCGCCGCCCAGGGCTTCCTGCCGGACGAGATAGCCGAGCGCGTACGGTCCCAGGACCTCGACGACTCGCACCGGCGCGTCTCCCTGCGCGGCTACCAGGCGTTCGGCGCCCGCTTCGCCCTCGCCCAGCGCAAGGTGATCCTCGGTGACGAGATGGGCCTGGGCAAGACCATCCAGGCGATCGCCGCGCTGGCGCACCTGGCCGCGGAGGGGCAGAGCCACTTCATGGTCGTCTGCCCGGCCAGCGTCCTGGTGAACTGGACCCGGGAGATCGAGGCCCGCAGCGCCCTGCGCGTCATGGTGCTCCACGGCCCCGACCGCCACGACGCGTTCGCCGACTGGAAGGGGCGCGGCGGAGTCGGGGTCACCACCTTCGACGCACTGCGCGGATTTCCCGCACCGGGCGGCGGCGAGGTCGGCATGCTCGTCGTCGACGAGGCGCACTCCGTGAAGAACCCGAAGGCCAAGCGGTCCCAGGCGGTCGCCCTGTGGGCCGAGCGCTGCGAGCGTGCCCTCTTCATGAGCGGAACCCCGATGGAGAACCGGGTCATGGAGTTCCGCAACCTGGTCGGCATGCTCGATCCCGGCGTCGCCGAGTCCCTGGGCGAGGGGGACGCGCTCGCCGGATCGGTCGCCTTCCGCAAGGCCGTCGCCCCCGTCTATCTGCGGCGAAACCAGGAAGACGTACTGACCGAACTCCCGAGCCTCCAGCAGACCGACGAGTGGGAGGAACTGAGCGCGTCGGACGAGGAGGCGTACCGCGAGGCCGTGCGCGCCGGGAACTTCATGGCGATGCGCAGGGCCGCGTATCAGCGCCCCGAGAAGTCGGCCAAGCTGGACCGGCTCCGGGAGATCGTCCAGGAGGCCGGTGAGAACGGTCAGAAGACCGTCGTCTTCTCCTACTTCAGGGATGTGCTGGGCGTGGTGGAGGAGGCGCTCACCACCGGATCCCCGAACGGGCTGCCGGTGTTCGGCCCGCTCACCGGCAGCGTGCCGGCCGCGCGGCGACAGCAGATCGTCGACGACTTCGCCGGTGCGCCCGGTCCCGCGGTGCTCCTGGCGCAGATCCAGGCGGCGGGCGTCGGCCTGAACATGCAGGCCGCCTCCACCGTCGTCATCTGCGAACCCCAGATCAAGCCGACCATCGAGCACCAGGCCGTGGCCCGCGCCCACCGCATGGGCCAGGTACGGCCGGTCCATGTGCACCGCCTCCTCGCCACCGGGGGAGTGGACGAACGCCTGGTGCGGATCCTCCAGGAGAAGACCCGCCTGTTCGACGCCTACGCCCGCCGCAGCTCCGTCGCCGAGGCCACCCCGGACGCGGTGGACGTGTCGGACACAGAGCTGGCTCGCCGGATCGTGGAGGAGGAACAGGCCCGCCTGGGGCTGTGAATCGAAGGGGAGGCCGCGTTGTCAGCGGCGGCTGCCATGATCCGGGCAGGCTCGACGACAAGGACGCCCGATGAACCTCACCGACGTGTTGATGAGCGCGCTGACCGACCCGGACACTCCGTTCGAGGACCCGCCGTACGACCTGTCGAGCCTCACCGACGAGGAACTCGGCGCCCTGTTCGCCGAGTCCCGCGCGGTGACCTCCTGGACCACGGCGGCGTCGCGGGCGAACGCCGCGATCGTGCATGCGGCCAACAAACGGCAGCCGCGCTTCACGCCCGAGGCGTTGCGCCGACTGTTCGAGGCGCTCGTCGAGCGGACCGAGAAGGGGTCCTTCGCCCACGTCGGTCCGGCCCTGACGGCAGTGGAGCACTGCACGGGCCCGCTCCCGGATCTGACGGCACCGATCCGCGCCCTGCTCGAACTCCGGCTGGCGGAGCTGATGGTGCGCCAGCCCTACGCGCTGCTGTCGTTCGCCCATCTAGCGGGGGAGGAGGCCGTGCGCGAGACGGTGGCCGGCTTCTCCCGGAACGCGGGCCCGATCGTGGCGGACGAGATGGCCACCGTGGCCGGCCTCCCCCGCGAGGAGCGGGACCTGCTCGCCGGGATCGACCGGGACCACAGACACGGTGAACGGCCGCCCGCCGACGACTGGCGCCGCCCGGCCGCACACTCCGGCTACGTCGCCTTCGCCCGCCGCGCCCTGGAAGCCGCCGCCGACCGCACCGACGCGATCAGGTCGGGCGAGCTTCCCTACCGCGCGGAGAAGGCGTTCACGGACCGGGAGGTCCTCACCCTCGGCCAGGCCGCGCGCATCGCCCTGCTGCGGGACGAGCCCTGGCTGCCGGCCGTGTTCGACCGCCTGCTCCCCGGCGTCGCCCTCGCCCCCACGGCCGCGAAGACGCTCCCCTCACAGGCCCTGCTCTACGAACTGGTGCGCGCCGCCCAGGACTTCCCGACGCCCGAGCTGGTCACCACGATCCGCACGGTGCGCAGGGACGTGCGGCACGCCGGGGTGCCCAAGCAACTGGACAAGATGCTCAAGAAGGTCGAGGCGGCCCTGGCCGAGCGCACCGACGTGGCGCTGCGGCTGCCGAGACTGGACTTCCCCGACGACGGCGTGCTGCGCCGGACAGCCGGTGACTACGCGGCCGTCGTCACCGTCACCGAGAGCGCCGCCCTGACCTGGGAGAAGGACGGCCGCCCGCTGCGCGCCGCTCCGGCACCGGTCCGCCGTGACCACCCCGAGCTGGTGAAGGAGCTGCGCGCTCTGGTCAAGCGCGTGGACGCCCAACTCATCACGCTCGCCCGCGCGTTGGAGGGCGGTCTCGCCGTCGACACCGTCCATCCCTACGCCTGGTGGCGCACCGAGCTGGCCGCGCACCCGCTCGCCCGGACCGCCGTACGACGGCTGATCTGGGAGATCGAGGTCGCCCCCGGCGTGTGGGAGGCCGTACTCCCGGAAGTCGCGGACGAGTTGCCCGAGGGGCGCTCCGTACGGCTGTGGCACCCCCTGCGTGCCGACGCCGACGCCGTCCGGGCCTGGCGGGACCTGCTCACCGAGGCAGGTGTCCGGCAGCCGTTCAAGCAGGCGTTCCGCGAGATCTACCGGCTCACCCCGGCAGAGGAGGAGACCCGCGTCTACTCCAACCGCTTCGCCGGTCACCTCGTCCACTACCACAGGCTCTTCGCGCTGTTCCGCGCGCGGGGCTGGTCGAGTCGCCGGATCGGGCCCTGGGACGACGGTGACGGTGACGCGGCGGACCGCGTCCTCGGGGCCGGGGAGTGGCGGATCCGCTTCCACCACACCTGGTACGACTGGGCGGGCGAGGACGAGATCGCCTCGACCGACCAGGTCCGCTTCGACC
This sequence comes from Streptomyces davaonensis JCM 4913, assembly GCF_000349325.1. Lineage (GTDB taxonomy): Bacteria > Actinomycetota > Actinomycetes > Streptomycetales > Streptomycetaceae > Streptomyces > Streptomyces davaonensis. Next base: position 3,756,958 of record NC_020504.1, on the reverse strand, counting down.
GCCGGGCGGAGGGAGACGGCCGCGTCGGCGGCGGCTGGCGCGAGGTGCCGCTCACCGAGGTGCCCGAGCTGGTGTTCAGCGAGGCGATGCGGGACGTGGATCTGTTCGTCGGCGTGACCTCGATCGCAGCGGACCCCGACTGGGCGGACGGCGGCCCCGAGCGGACGTACTGGGAGCGGGCGTCGGTCGCCGAGCTGCCCGAGACCGCGCAGGCGCGCCGGGACGCCCTGGAGCGGATCGTGCCCCGGCTGAAGATCGCCGACCGCTGCTCGTTCGACGGCCGCTTCCTGGTCGTGCGCGGCGAGCTGCGCACGTACCGCATCCACCTCGGCTCGGCCAACGTCCTGATGGAACCGGACGGCGCCTACCTGTGCATTGTCCCGGCCCCGGAGAAGGGCAAGGGCAAGGTGTTCCTGCCGTTCGAGGACGCCCGCCTCTCCCTGATCCTCAGCAAGGCGTTCCTGCTGGCCGCCGACAAGGAGATCACGGACGAGACGATCCGCCGGCAGATGGGCGGGCGGGGCAGCGGGTCATGATCCGCCGACGACCCGCGCGCACGCCTCCGCATACGCCCGTACCAGCACCCGCCCCGCGTCCTCCCGCCGCCAGGCCAGCGCGTACTGGCTCGGCGAGAGCCCCCGCACCGGACGGGTGACGACCCCGCCCAGGGTGATCAGCGGAGCGTTCCCCGTGGCGACGAGGCAGACCCCGAGCCCCGCCACCAGCGCCTCGTACGTCTCCTCCGTACCGGCGATCTCCGCGCCGATCCGGGGCGGGCGCCCCTGGCGTTCGGGCAGGGCGAGCCAGTGGTCGCGCAGCGGGCCCGCGCTCGGGGGCAGGGCGAGGAACGGCTCGTCGAGGAGATCGGCGAAGTCGATCTCGGTCCGCCCGGCGAGCCGGTGGTCCTCCGGCAGGGCGAGCAGCCGGGGCTCCTCGGCGACCACGACCCAGCCGTAGCGCTCGGCGTCGGGCAGCGGCAGCCAGACGAAGGCCACGTCCGCGGCGCCGTCCGCGAGGCCCGCCGTCGGGTCGTCCCAGGCCACCTGGCGCACCCGCAGGACGGTGTCGGGGTGCGCGTCGGTGAACCGGGAGCGGATCGCGGGCAGCAGTCCGCCCCGCCCCGGGCTGGTGCTCATCCCCACCACCAGCGTCCCGCGCGCGGCGGCCCGCGCCGACTCCAGCGCGGCCGCCCCCTCGGCCCACGCGTCGAGCACCTGCCGGGCGTGCGGCAGCAGGGCCGTACCGGCCGCGGTGAGCGTCACGCCCTGCGGTCCGCGGTGGAACAGCTCCGCACCGAGCTGCCGCTCCAGCGCGCGCACCTGCTTGCTGAGGGCGGGCTGGGAGACGTACAGCCGCTCGGCCGCCCGCGTGAAGTGCAGTTCCTCCGCCACCGTCACGAAGTACCGCAGGTCCCGCACATGTACGTCCGTCGTCATAGCCATCGGTTATCAGCCTAGGTCTTGGACGGGTAACGCACCTCCGGGGCAAGGTTGTTCACATCAACCGATCACCGGGAGCACGGGGAGCTGTGATGAACAGGGTGTGGCTGATCACGGGTGCGAGCAGCGGGTTCGGCCGGGCGCTCACCGAGGCGGCGCTCGCCGAGGGCGATGTGGTGGTCGGCGCGGTACGCCGGCCGGAGGCGCTGGACGATCTCGTGGCCGCGCATCCGGACCAGGTGGAGGCGCTGAGGCTGGACGTCGCCGACACCTCGGCCGCCGAGGCAGCCGTACAGGACGTGCTCGCGCGGCACGGGCGGATCGATGTGCTGGTCAACAATGCGGGCCGGACGCATGTGGGTGCTCTGGAGGAGACCACCGAGCAGGAGCTGCGGGATCTGTTCGAGGTGCATGTCTTCGGGCCCGCCGCCCTCACGCGGGCGGTGCTGCCGCACATGCGGGAGCGGAAGTCCGGGGCGATTGTGCAGATGAGCAGCATGGGCGGGCAGATGTCCGTCGCGGGCTTCTCGGCGTACAGCGCCACGAAGTTCGCGCTGGAGGGCCTGTCCGAGGGGCTCGCCGACGAGGTCGCCGAGTTCGGGATCAAGGTGCTGATCGTGGAGCCGGGTGCCTTCCGCACCTCGCTGTTCGCTCCTGACCGGGCCGGGGTGAGCGGTGACAGCGGCCTTTACCCCAAGGTGAGTCGGACCCGTGGTTTCGTCGAGGGGGGCGACGGCTCGCAGCCCGGCGACCCGGCGAAGGCGGCGGCCGCCATCCTGGCCGCGCTCCGGGCCGAGAAGACCCCGCTGCACCTGCCGCTCGGCGGTGACGGGGTGGACGCCGTACTGGCTCATCTCGACCAGGTCAGGGAGGACGTCACCACCTGGGAGAAGCGCACCCGGGCGACCTCCTTCGACGACTGAGCGACCGACTGACGTACCTACCGGCGAACCTCGACGCAAGGGCCCTGCACGGACAGGGCCCTTGCGGAATTCCTGTGGAAGCCTCAATCTTTCGGCTGGTGCACAGAGTTCGCACAGGACAGCAAGATTGACATGATCACGCCACTCCTGGCGGGCTCCGGCATGCCTGCACCACCCCCCCACCGCGCACCACCGATTGAGGAGGATCCCTCAGATGGCAGTGATGCGTTCCACTCGGCGAAGACTGGCCGCGATCAGCGTGGCGGCCTCAGCGGTGCTCACCGCGGGCCTCGTCTCCGCCCTCCCCGCCGGCGCCGCTCCGACCGCCGCCGAGGGGCAGGTCCAGTACGCGGGCGCGGCCAACGCCGTCGCCGAGAGCTACATCGTGACCCTCAAGTCGGAGGCGGCCCGCGCCGGTTCCGCCGAGGGCCGGGCGCTCGCCGAGAAGTACGGCGCCGACATCGAGCGCACGTACAAGAAGGCGCTCAACGGCTACGCGGTCGAGGCCTCCGCGGCCGAGGCGAAGAAGTTCGCCGCCGATCCGGCCGTCGCCTCCGTCGTGCAGAACCGCACCTTCAGCATCGCCGCGACCCAGCCCAACCCGCCCTCCTGGGGCCTGGACCGGGTCGACCAGCGGGCCCTCCCGCTGAACAGCTCGTACACCTACCCGGACTCGGCCGGGCAGGGTGTGACCGCGTACGTCATCGACACCGGCGTGCGCATCACCCACGGCGACTTCGGCGGCCGGGCCTCCTACGGCTACGACGCCGTCGACAACGACAACACCGCCCAGGACGGCCACGGCCACGGCACCCATGTCGCGGGCACCGTCGCCGGCACCTCCTACGGTGTCGCCAAGAAGGCGCGGGTCGTCGGCGTCCGGGTGCTGAACAACTCCGGGTCCGGTACGACCGCGCAGGTCGTCGCAGGTATCGACTGGGTGGCGCAGAACGCGGTCAAGCCGGCCGTCGCCAACATGTCCCTCGGCGGCGGGGCGGACACCGCGATCGACACCGCGGTCCGCAACGCCATCGCCTCCGGCGTCACCTTCGCCGTGGCGGCGGGCAACGAGTCCACCAACGCCTCCACCAGGTCCCCGGCACGCGTGACGGAGGCCATCACGGTCGGCGCGACCACCTCGACGGACGCGAAGGCCAGCTACTCCAACTACGGCACGGTCCTTGACCTGTTCGCCCCGGGCTCGTCCATCACCTCGGCGTGGAACACCAGCGACTCCGCCACCAACACCATCTCCGGTACGTCGATGGCGACCCCGCACGTGGCCGGCGCGGCCGCGCTCCACCTGGGCGCGAACCCGACGGCCACCCCCGCGCAGGTCTCCACGGCCCTGACGACCGCGGCCACCCCGAACGTCGTCACGAGCCCCGGCACCGGCTCGCCCAACCGGCTGCTCTACGTCGGTGGCGGCACCACCACCCCGCCCGGACCGCGCTTCGAGAACACCGGCGACTACGCGATCAACGACAACTCCACCGTGGAGTCCCCGGTGACCGTCTCCGGCGTGTCCGGCAACGCGCCCTCGGCCCTGGCCGTCGAGGTGCACATCGTCCACACCTACATCGGTGACCTCCAGGTCCAGCTGATCGCCCCCGACGGGTCGGCTTACACGCTCAAGGGCTATGGCACCGGCGGCAGTTCGGACAACATCAACACCACGTACTCGGTGAACGCCTCCTCCGAGGCCGCCAACGGCACGTGGAAGCTCAGGGTCAGCGACAACGCGAATCTGGACACCGGGCGGATCGACGCCTGGGCGCTCCAGTTCTGACGCTCACCCGCTGAACTCGTCCTCGTCGCCGGGCCTGGGATCCGTCACCCAGCCCGCGACGAGGGCGAGGCGCGTCTCCCGGTGCACGGCGAGGAAGCCGAAGGGCCGGTCGATCCGGACGTACGCCGTGGTCGCCGTGTACGGCAGTCCGTCGCCGGGCGCCCCCAGCCACGCCATGCCCACCGCCGTCACCGCCGCCGCGCGGAAGCCCTCGGCGCTGAAGCGGGCCGTCACGGACTGCCCCGCCGAGCCCACCCCGAGCGGTTCCGCGCTGATACCGGGGAAGCCGCCCCAAGCCGGGTCGTCGGCGCAGGAGAGCCCGAACAGCTCCGGACGGGCCAGCAGATCGTGCCGGGCGTTGAGAGCGAACTCCACGGTGTCCAAGGTCAGTTGCGAGGACACCGGCCGCGCGCCGCGCCTCTCGGAGACGTGCAGCCCGGGGCCCGCCGCCCCCTGCTTCAGCCGCCCGCCCGCGGTCGGGGCGAGGGCGCCGGAGAGACAGTCGAGACCCGCGCCGAGCACCTGACCAGGAGCCATCTCCTCCTCGCCGAGCAGGAGATGGACGTCGAGGCCGTTGTCACCGCGCACTACGACCCGGGTGACCTTCCCGGAGGGCGTACGCGCGACGGCCAGCCCCTCAAGTCCCTCGGTGGTACGGCTGAGCCCCGCGCGCCCGAAGGCGCCGAGCCAGTAGGCGTAGCCGCCCTCGAACGGCTCCTCCCAAGTCGTCCGCAGCACCAGCGCGCTCGCCAGCACCAGCTCTGTCAGCGGCGTCAGCTCCACCGGCATGGCCTCGACGAGCCCGCCGGTCCGCTCGGCGGCCCAGGCGTCCAGGGTCTTCCGGTCCGCCCCGAGGTCCCCGCCGAGCACCCCGTGCGCCCCCGGGGGCAGTCCCGCCACCCACTCCGGCCGCGGCTGAAGTGTGGCGCGCATCCACAGCCCCAGCGCGGAGTCCAGGCCGTCCACGGCCTCCAGGAACCCCAGCAACTCCCGCGCCGCCTCGGCCGCCCGGTCCGCCGGAGCCCCGAGCGCCTCCGCCAGCTCCTCCCGCGTCAGGTCGGCGGCGCCGTCCGCGAGCAGGGCGAGCAGCGGCCACACACCCACGGCCGAGAACACGGTGCTGCCCTCCACGGCCCCGGCCCACCGCCCCGTCAGCCCGTTCACCGCCCGGATTGCCGCATTCGTGCCCTGCATTCCGCCCCCGCCCGTACCGCGCTTACCATGCGCGTGCGTTCACGTACGCCAGTTCTGCCTCGCCCCGGCCACCGCCGCCCGAACCAGGAGCACGGTACTCGTGTCCATACCCCCGCCCCACGGGCCCCATCAGCCATACGGGCCCCAGGAGCCTCCGGGACCCTATGGGCCGTACCCGCAGGGCCAGTTCCCGCCGCAGGGCCCGTACGCCCCGTACCCGTACCACCCCTACGGGCCCTACGGGCGCCCCGCGCCGGTCAACGGCGTCGCCATCGCCGCCCTGGTGCTCGGCATCCTCTGCTTCCTCCCGGCCGTGGGCCTGGTCCTCGGTCTGGTGGCGCTGGCGCAGATCAAGAAGAAGGGCGAGCGTGGCCGGGGGATGGCGATCGCGGGCTCGGTGCTGTCCTGCGTCGGGCTCGTGCTGTGGACGGTCACCCTGACCACCGGGATCGCCTCCGACACCTGGGACACCCTGAAGGACGCCGCGGGCCAGGACGGCACCGCCTACTCCCTCGCCAAGGGCGACTGCTTCGACTCCCCGACCGGCTCCCTGGAGGGCGCCACCTACGACGTGGAGGAGGTGCCCTGCGCAGGCCGGCACGACGGCGAGGTGTTCGCCGTGATCACCCTGCCCGGCGGACGCTTCCCCGGCGACGACTCGGTGACCGCGACCGCCGAGGACAAGTGCTACACGCTCCAGGCCGAGTACGCGATGGACCCCTGGGCCGTGCCCGAGGACGCCACTGTCTACTACCTCGTGCCGTCCAGCCAGAGCTGGCGGTTCGGCGACCGCGAGATCACCTGCCTGTTCGGCAACACCGACGAGAACGGCACCCTCACCGGCTCGCTGCGCAACGACGAGACCACGCTCGACGCCGACCAGATCGCCTTCCTCAAGGCCATGAACACCGTCGACGACGTGCTCTTCGAGGAGCCGGAGGACTTCCCCGAGGACGACCTGCCCGCCAACCGGGCCTGGGCGAAGGACGTCGAGGGCGTGCTCGGTGAGCAGATCGAGGCGCTGGAGGGACACGGCTGGAAGTCCGCCGCCGAGGACCCCGTCGCCGACCTGCTCGCGGACATGAAGGACGCCCGCACGGCCTGGGCGAAGGCGGCCGGGACCGACGACGTGGACACCTTCTACGAGCACTACGACACCGGCTACGAGTACGTCGACGGCCCCACCACGGTCACCGCACGCGAGGCTCTGGGCCTCGCCACCACCGTGCCGTCCTACGACGGGGAGTACGAGGGCGGCGACGAGAGCCCGGGTGGCGACGAACTCGATGTGTGAGCGCGGCTAAAGCGGGGAGAAAGTGCCTGCGTAAAGGCACTGGCAATCACAAGTCATCACATCGAGTGATTCTCTGGCCTTTGCTTGCACCGCACAACCCACGGTTGCCACGCTGTTGCTGTCTGTACAACCTGATGGGAGCGGCCAGTGACATTCGGTGAGCAGCCGGCGTACCTGCGCGTCGCGGGTGATCTCCGCAAGAAGATCGTCGACGGCTCGCTGCCACCGCATACCCGCCTCCCGTCCCAGGCCAGGATCCGTGAGGAGTACGGCGTCTCGGACACCGTCGCCCTGGAGGCGCGCAAGGTGCTGATGGCCGAGGGGCTGGTCGAGGGCCGCTCCGGCTCCGGCACCTATGTGCGCGAGCGGCCGGTGCCCCGCCGTATCGCCCGCTCCGGATTCCGCCCCATCGGCGGGGCCACGCCGTTCCGGCAGGAGCAGTCCGACGGCGAGGCGCGCGGCACCTGGGAGTCCAGCAGTGAGCAGGTCGAGGCGAGCGGGGCGGTCGCCGAGCGGCTCGGCATCCATCCCGGCGACCGGGTCATGTGCACCCGGTATCTGTTCCGGGAGGGCGGCGAGGCGATGATGCTCTCCACCTCCTGGGAGCCCCTCGCGGTCACCGGCCGCACCCCCGTGATGCTCCCCGAGGAGGGCCCGCTCGGCGGCATGGGCGTCGTCGAGCGGATGCGCGGCATCGACGTCGTCGTGGACAACGTCACCGAGGAGGTCGGCGCCCGCCCCGGCCTCGCCGAGGAGTTGGCCACCCTGGGCGGCGTCCCCGGCCATGTCGTCCTGGTCATCCAGCGCACTTACTACGCCTCCGGCCGCCCCGTGGAGACCGCGGACGTGGTCGTCCCCGCCGACCGTTACCGGGTCGCCTACCACCTCCCAGTGAAGTAGCGCACAACCCCGAGGCAGTTGCCCCCGTCACCCGGTCGACCGGAGCCCCGTGGACCGGGGTTGGAATCTGGTCGTTCTCGCAGGTCGTCACCGATGTGCCCGACATGCCGCTGACCGGATGCGTCGGCGTGCGCCGACGGCGCATTCGATGACGTGCGCCCCCTGCGTCCTGGCCGGTTGCGTACCTCTTTGTGAAAAGCCGTATTCGCTGCGTAAAGGTTAGGCGTAGGCTCGGGCATATGCGTATTGCGGTTTCCTTAGCGGGCGGGGCACGGCACAGGCCGCGGGCAGGACTCGTGCGGCCTTGGGCGGGAAGGAGCGGTGGGGCGCGATGAACGACAGCACGATCACTCTTCCCTGGCTCGTCATACGACAGGACGACAACGGCAATCGCTACCGCGTGGGCCGGTACGCGACCCGGGCCGAGGCCCAGAAGATCGCGGACAGCCTCGACTCCCGCGGACACAAGCAGCTCTACTGGGTCGAGCGGATCGGCCAGGGCGGCACCGAGACCGCCAACTGAGACGCCCTGCGGGTCCCGTAGGCTCCGGCGCATGACGGAACGGATCGTGGTGGTCGGAGCCGCCCTGCTCGACGACGGCCGCCTCCTGGCCGCGCGCCGCAGCGCACCCCCCGAACTGGCCGGCCGCTGGGAACTCCCCGGCGGCAAGGTCGAACCGGGCGAGACCCCCGAGGCGGCCCTCGTCCGCGAACTCCGCGAGGAGTTGGGCGTGGAGACGGAGACGGGCGAGCGCGTGCCGGGAGAGTGGCCGCTGCGTGCCCCGTACGTCCTGAAGGTCTGGACGGCACACCTGCTCCCGGGTTCCCCGGCCCCGAAGCCGCTACAGGACCACGACGAACTGCGCTGGCTGACGCTCGCGGAACTGTGGGACGTGGAGTGGCTGGACCAGGATGTTCCGGCGGTACAGAAAATCGAGGGGCGCCTGAGGCTTCCCTAGGGGCGCGGGACTGTATCGATTTGCGGCTCCGCCGCGTGGGCGCGACCAGCCACCCCACACCCGCAGTCGCCGGACAACATCACCCCCACCCCAATAGGCGATACACCGCCCCAAATATCGGGTATGTGCCTCTTAGCCCCACGAAACCGCACAAAGCTGGGCCCCAGCCGGGGAAGTGATCCGTGTGACCGCCGGAGGCGACCGCGTCGAGTGGACCTTCTCCGCCGAGCCCGGCGCCGTGCGCGCCGCCCGCGCCGCAGTCCGCAGCCGGCTGCACGACTGGAACCTCGACAGCCTCGCCGACATCGCCGCCCTGCTGGTCAGCGAACTCGTCACCAACGCCCTCCGGCACGCCACCGGCCCCATCGGCGTCCGCCTGGTCCGCCCCTCCCACCCCGGCGGAGTCCTGCTGGTGGAGGTCTCCGACCCCCTCCCGGACCTCCCGCGCGAGCGCGTCGCCCGCCCCGAGGACGAGAGCGGCCGCGGACTTCAACTGGTCGCCCACTCCTCGCGCCGCTGGGGCACCCGCCCCGGGGAGGCCGGGAAGACCGTCTGGTTCGAGCTGGCGGTGCCCTGAGACCCCCTCCGGAACCCGTCCCGAAACCCGTGCGAACGCTGTACGTCCGCCCCCGCGCTGTCGAGTGACTGGTTCAGGCCACTGGCAGTTGTCGGAGTGTGTGATTCGACAGCGTGTTGGCTGGTTAGAAGACTGGAAGTGTTTCCGCGGTCCGGTCCAAAAACGATCGGGAACGTGCTGTGATCGTGAACACCGTGTTGTGCGGTGCCGTAGTGCTGGATACTGCGGGCAGCCGCCTTTCGGTGACCGGTGCCGGACGCGGTGAGCTGGAGGGGACGGTTCGCGTGAGCGAGATACCAGCGAAGGCCACGGAGTCCATGGACCCGTCGGACGGCGCGAGGACGGGTGCCGTGGGTGCTGATACGGCCGACGCGGTCGACGCCATGTGGCAGAGCAGTCCGCCCGGCTCCATGTACGACTACATCCGGGTCGCGTCCTTCTCCATCGGCCCCGACGGTCTGGTCGAGCAGTGGAGCCTGCGCGCCGAGCAGCTCTTCGGCATCCCCGCCGAGCGCGCGGTCGGCATGGACCCCATCGCGGCCTTCATCGACCCCGACCGGCGCGAGCAGGGCCACCGCAAGATGGCCGAGATCCTCGACGGCAGGGAGTGGACCGGAGTCGTCCCCTTCCGCAAGCCCGACGAGGAGACCGGCCTGCGCGGCGAGGAGGCCCTCGCCGAGGTCTACGTCATGCCGACGCGCACCGAGGAGGGCGAGAAGGCCGCCGTCTGCATCGTCGTCGATGTGCGCACCCTGCGGACCATCGAGACCGACCTGGCCGCCTCGCAGGCGATTTTCGGTCAATCTCCTTTCGGCTTCCTGCTGATCGACACCGACCTCCGGGTCCGCCGGGCCAACCACCGGTTCGCCTCGCTGTTCGGCGGCACCCCGGACGACCATCGCGGCAACGGCGTCCACGACTATCTGCCGAGGCCGGAGGCGGAGCGGGTCACCGCGACCCTGCGCCGGGTGCTGGAGACCGGCGAGTCCATCACGGACATGCACGTCACAGGCTTTCTGCCCAACTCCGACGAGCGACGGCACTGGTCCATCAACCTCTACCGGGTGCACAGCGGCTCCGGTCGTCCCATCGGCATCGCCTGGCTCGGGACCGACATCACGGCCCGCCGCGCCGCCGCCCGGGAAGCGGCCGCCGCGCGGCGCAATCTCGCCCTTCTGAACGAGGCCGGTGCCCGGATCGGGAACTCCCTCGACCTGGAGACCACGGCCCGCGAACTCCTCGACGTCGTCGTCCCCGGCTTCTGCGATCTGGCCACCGTCGACCTCTACCAGGGCCTGCTGGCCGGTGACGAGACCCCGCCGGGCCTCGCCGACGGCAGCGCGGAACTGCGCCGGGTGGCCTTCGCCAGCGCGGTCTCCGACGCGCCCTTCGTCGGCGGCGCCGCGGCCGTCGCGGTCGGCGCGGTCCACCACTACCCGTTCAACTCCCCGTGCGCGGACGCCCTGCGCACCGCACGCCCGCGGTCCGTGCCCGCCGAGGAAGGCGGCCTCGTGCAGTCCACGCTGGCCGTGCCGATGGTCGCCCATGACACCGTCGTAGGACTGGCGCAGTTCTCGCGGACGAAGGGGAGCGAGCCGTTCGGGGACCGGGACCGGGATCTGGCGGTGGAGCTGGCGGCGCGGGCGGCGGTGTGCATCGACAATGCGCGGCTGTACCGCAGGGAGCACGAGCGGGCGCTGATACTGCAAAGGTCCCTGCTGCCGCCCGGCGACCCGGTCGCCTCCGGTCTGGACATCGCCTGCCGCTATCTGCCGGGCAACTCCTCCGCGGACCGGCCGAGCGAGGTGGGCGGCGACTGGTTCGACGTGATCGAACTGCCCGGACACCGTACGGCGTTGGTGGTCGGGGACGTCATGGGCCGCGGTCTGCGTGCGGCTGTGGCGATGGGCGAACTCCGTTCGGCCGTGCGCACCTTGGCCCTGCTGGACCTGGAACCGGCGGAAGTACTGAGCGCGTTGGACGAGATCGCACGCGGACTCGGCGCCCCGGGCGGGGTCCAGCAGGCGACCCGCGCCGCCCGCCGCCCCCGTGAGGCCGACCTGTCCGAGGTGTACCTGGCCACCTGCGTGTACGCGGTCTACGACTCGGTGACCAGACGCTGCACCTTCGCCAACGCGGGCCATCTGCCGCCGGTTCTGGTCGAACCGGGCGAGGACGCGCTGATGCTGGACGTGCCGCCGGGCATGCCGCTGGGCGTGGGCGGGGAGCCGTTCGAGGAGGTGGAGGTCGAGCTGCCGGAAGGCGCCCTTCTCGCCCTCTACACGGACGGCCTGGTCGAGAGCCGCGATCACCCGCTGGACGAGGGCCTCCAGGCGTTCGTAGGAGCGCTGACGGACCCCGCCCGCCCGCTTGAGGACGTCTGCGACCACGTCCTCAACACCCTGGACACCCACCACGGCGAGGACGACATCGCGCTGCTCATGGCCCGCGTCCAGGGCCTGCCCGTCGACTCGGTCGGCGACTGGACGCTCCCGCGCGAGCCGCGCAGCGTGGGCCGAGCCCGGGAGCACGCCCGCGGCCGACTCCTCTCCTGGGACCTCGAACCCCTCGTCGACACCACGGAACTCCTGGTCAGCGAGCTGGTCACCAACGCCCTGCGCTACGGCGAGGGCGACATCCGCCTGCGCCTCCTCCTGGACCGCACCCTGGTCTGCGAGGTCTGGGACGCGGGCCTGGTCCAGCCCCGCCGCCGCAGAGCCCGCGACACGGACGAGGGCGGCCGCGGCCTCCAACTCGTCGGCCTCCTGAGCGCGGCCTGGGGCTCCCGCCGCACCCCGCGAGGGAAGACGGTCTGGTTCGAACTCCCGCTGCCGGACGGCGAAACGGGGCTCACGGATCCGGCGGAGGCGTTGCTGAGCCTGTTCTGACGCCGGTGATGTCAGCCGCGCCGCCCACACGTGCGCGGGCCCCCGAAGCTGGGGGATGTCTCGGGCTCGGGTTCGGCGCCCCGTAGGCGTATGTCCTGTTCCGCCAGTTCCCGGGCGCGGCGCGCCAGTGCGTCGGTGGTGAGGAGGTCGGTGAGGCCGGGGGTGGAAGTGAGCAGGCGCCGGGCCTCCGCGAGGCGGGTGCGCGGGGCGTAGCCGATCGCGCTTCGATGGGCGGCGATGTGATCCTCCGCCGCGGCGGAGGAAGCGCGCGCGACGAGCCACGCCGCCGCCGACACCACCCCGGCCCGCCCGTCGGCGACCGGCACGACACCCCGCACGATCCGCCGCAGCGCCTCGACCGGGTCGTACGGCCCCCTGGCCAGCTCTTCCCGTACGTCGGCCAGGACGCCGTCCGCGTGCCCCATCCGGACGTCCGGCGGCCCGCCGGGCACACCCCCGGCCCCCGCCCGCTCGCGCGCCCCGGCGATCTCCGCCTCGCCGCCGGTCAGAGCCGCCGGTACCAGCGCCGCGGCCGCGGCCAGGTCCTCCGCGAGCCGTTCGACGCCGTGGACGAGGATCTCGGCCCGGGCGATGGCGGCCTCCGCCGCGCGCAACCGCCCGATGGCCCGCTCGGTCGCGTCGAGGTCGGCGCCCTGCCGGGCCTCGTTGAGTCGCGAGGTGGCGAACACCAGCCGGTCCTTGGCCTGTTCGACGTACCCGGCGACGGGGGCGGTCGCCGCGGGCCCGTATTTCTTGTCCAGCTCGACGAGGGTCGCCCCCGCACCCCCGGTACGGGCGGTCAGTTCCCGAAACCGCCCCTCCGCCGCCTCCAGCGCCCCGCCCGGATCCCCTTCCAGCCCCCGCAGTTGATCGAACCCGGCAGCCTCCGCATCCAGCCGCCGCCCCGCCTCCTCGCACCGCCCGACGATCCCCGCGAGCACCTGCTGCCGCCCGGCGTCATCCTCCGGAAGCCCGTCGTCGAAGCGCTGCCGCATCCGAAACGCGGAAGCAAGCTCGGCCTCGGCCTCCCGAAGGGCCCGCGCGGCGGCCTCCATCCCCGGACGACCATCAGCGAAGGACAGCTCCTCCCGGCTCGTCCGCACCCAGTCGTCCGCCTCGACCAGCAGGGCCTGCGCCCGAGCGTCCAGCTCGCCGATCGCCGGGCCGGCGTCCGGGACGGGCTCACCGCCGGGTGTGGTCCGGGTTCGCGCCCGCCGGGAGCGGCGTACGTACGCGTATCCGGCGACCGCCACCGCTGCGACGGCCGCCACCAAAGGCAGCACCAGATCGCCCGCCGACGAGTCCTCCGGCGCATCCTGGGCGGCCGCACCGGCCACCGGTCCGTCCCCGCCGCCCGCAACCGGAGCCTCGGCCCCCGACGTCATCCCCGGCAGCACCAGCCACGCCACGGCGAACAGGACACCCACCACGGCATGCACCACCCGCACGGATATGTGCGCGGTGCCTCGCCGAGGCCGACCCCGGATCAAGGATGACGTCACATTTCGGAGCGTATGAGCAGGAAACCGTCGGCGCGACCGGGGTGGACCCGGAGGACGACGTACCCACGCGGTCGGGGCGGTGGCGGCTGTGGCGCCGTAGAGCCGGGCGGGTCGGGCTTGTCCTCGCCCTCGTGCTGCTGCTCCCCACCGTCACCGCCGCCCTCGCCCTCCGCCTGAACTACACCGGCGACCCGAAGGACGGCACCTACACCCGCGACCGCGACGCCGTCTGGCTCGGCCACGCCTGGGTGGACGGGCGGAAGAGGGACGCGGACGTCGACGCACTCGCCCGGCGACTGGCCGGCACCGGCATCCGGGACCTCTACGTCCACGCCGGGCCCCTGGAGCACGACGGGACGCTGCCGCGGAGCAGGTATCCGAGGGCCCGTTGGTTCATCGACGCGATGCATCGCGCGGCGCCCGGGGTAAGGGTCCAGGCATGGCTGGGGGACAAGCTCGCCAGTGAGGGGCCGGACGGGCTCCGCCTCGATGACGCGGGCAGCCGTGCTGCCGTCGTCGCGTCCACTCGGCAGATCCTCGGCGCCGGGTTCGACGGCGCCCACTTCGATCTCGAACCCCTGCACTCCGGTGACCGCGACTACCTCGCCCTCCTCGACGCCCTCCGCAAGGAGACCCGCGCCCGGGGCGTTCCGCTCTCCGTCGCCGCCCACCAGATCGACCCGCTCCCGGGCCTGCACTCGGTCGCCGGAACCCTCACCGGGCACCCCAAGTGGTGGTCGCAGAAGTTCTTCGGCGAGGTCGCCCGGCGGGTCGACCAGATCGCCGTGATGTCCTACGACACCGCCATGCCGCTGGAGAGCCTGTACGGCGGCTATGTCGCCCAGCAGACCTCGCTCGCCCTGGAGGTCGCCCCGCCCACCACCGACCTGCTGATCGGCCTGCCCTTCTTCCACGAGAGCGACATCGGGCACCACGAGTCCGCCGAGACAGTGTCAGCAGCCGTGCGCGGGACCCGCCTCGGTCTCTCCCGCACCGACCCGGACCGGGACCGCTTCGGCGTCGCCCTGTACGTCGACTTCGCGGCGAAGGAGAAGGACTGGACGGCTTACCGCGAGGGGTGGGTGCGGTGAACTCGGCGTGAAGCAGTCGTCATGCGTGCTTTAACTCCGCGCACCCTGCTGTTAGTTGTGGACCGGCTGTGAGCGACCTACGGTCCACGGATGCGAGCGTTAATCACCAGCAAGGCCGCCAGGCGCGCCCTGAGGCCGGTAGTGCAACTGATCGACCAGCGCATCGAACGCGAGGTGCGCCGGCACATCGAGATCACCTCGAAGGACACCCTCCAGAAGGAGTTGCGCACCCTGCGCAACCGTCAGCGCCCTCTGGAGCTCTTCTTCGACGGCACCGGCCGCGGCGCGTCCCGGCTGCCCTCGGCACCCCATCTCAGCCGCACCATCACGGAGTTGGTGGACACCACCAGCGTCGAGCGGGAGGCCGCCGAGCGCAATGTCGCCCAGGCCTTCCGGCTGCTGATCGCGATGGAGGCGCTCGGCGTCGGCCGGATCGCGGGCGGCACGATGAACATCGTCGGCAAGCTGTCCGCCGTACCGCTGCTCGATCCGCCGACCGACGAGGTCCTGGAGATCGGCACCCTGTACGGGATGTTCAGCGCGGCGCTCATCCGGATGCTGGAGCGCGCCGGACGGGCGCCGAGCCTGACCATCGTCGACCCGCTCGCCGGCACCCAGCTCCAGCCCGGCGCCACCATGGGCAACGACGCCTCCGGGACGCCCGTCAACCTCGCCGCCGTCCGCACCAATCTGGGCCTGGCCGGTCCGGCGGGTGCCGCCGCCCGGATCCAGCAGGGTTTCAGTGAGGACCCCGAGGTCCGGGCCAAGGTCGCCGATCGCCCCTACGGCGTCGTCATCGTCGACGGCGACCACTCCGCGGCCGGCGTCGCCGCCGACCTGGAGTGGGCCGAACAGATCGTCGCCCCGGGCGGGATCGTCGTACTCGACGACTTCGGGCATCCGAAGTGGCCCGGGATCAAGGAGGCGTTCGAGAAGCACATGACCACGGACACCCGGTTCAAGTTCCTGGGGCAGGTGGCCCACTCCGGGTATCTGCGCGCCAACTCAGACTGACCGCCTGCGGATCTTCGATCCCAGCCACACCAGGGGGTCGTACTTGCGGTCCACGGCCCGCTCCTTCAGCGGGATCAGCGCGTTGTCCGTGATCTTGATGCCTTCCGGGCAGACCTCCGTACAGCATTTGGTGATGTTGCAGTAGCCGAGACCGTGTTCGTCCTGGGCGGTGCTCTTGCGGTCCAGGCCGGACTCGGCGGCGGCGTCCAGCGGGTGCATGTCCAGCTCCGCCACCCGCATCAGGAAGCGCGGACCGGCGAACGCCTGCTTGTTCTCCTCGTGGTCGCGGACCACATGGCAGGTGTCCTGGCACAGGAAGCACTCGATGCACTTGCGGAACTCCTGCGAGCGGTCCACGTCCTCCTGCATCATCCGGTACTCACCCGGGCCGAGCTTCTCCGGCGGCACGAAGGCCGGGACCTCGCGCGCCTTGGTGTAGTTGAAGCCGACGTCGGTGACGAGATCCCGGACGACCGGGAAGGCGCGCAGGGGCGTCACGGTGATCGTCTCGGCACGGTCGAACACCGACATCCGCGTCATGCACATCAGCCGCGGCCGGCCGTTGATCTCCGCCGAGCACGAACCGCACTTGCCCGCCTTGCAGTTCCAGCGGACGGCGAGGTCGGGGGCCTGGGTGGCCTGGAGGCGGTGGATGATGTCGAGGACGACCTCCCCGTCGTTCACCTCGACCGCGAAATCCTCCAGACCGCCGCCCCCGACATCACCGCGCCACACCTTGAAGCGGGCCTCGTAGCTGCTCACTCGTACAGCTCCTCTTCGGCGAGGTACTTGACCAGCTCCTCCTTGTCGAAGAGGGCGAGCAGGTCCGGGCGGATGGGGTCGGTGGTCTCCCGGGTGAGGTCGATCTGGCCGCGCTCGGGATCGGTCGCCGCCAGACCACCCGTGGGGTCGGCCAGCCGGCACAGCAGATTGATGTTGCGCCAGACGCGCTCCATCGTCGGATGGTCCTCGCGGGTGTGGCCGCCGCGCGACTCGCTGCGCTCCAGGGCGGCCCGCGCCACGCACTCGCTGACCAGCAGCATGTTCCTGAGGTCCAGGGCCAGATGCCAGCCGGGGTTGAACTGCCGGTGCCCCTCGACCCCGGCCCTGCGGGCCCGTACCCGCAGCTCGCCCAGTTTCTCCAGCGCGTGCGCCATCTCGCCCTCGCGGCGGATGATGCCCACCAGGTCGTTCATGGTCTGCTGGAGTTCCTGATGGAGGCTGTACGGGTTCTCCGGCGCGGCCTCGTCGGGGCTCTCCGCGGAGAAGGGGCGCAGCGCCTCGGCCGCCGCGGTGTCGATCTGGACGTCGTCGACCTCGGGGCGTTCGAAGGCGAGGGCGGCGGTGTACTCGGCCGCGTGCCAGCCCGCCCGGCGCCCGAACACCAGGAGATCGGACAGGGAGTTGCCGCCGAGCCGGTTCGAGCCGTGCATCCCGCCCGCGACCTCACCGGCCGCGAAAAGCCCCGGCACCCCGCGCGCGGCGGCCGTGTCGGAGTCCACCGCGATCCCGCCCATCACGTAGTGACAGGTCGGCCCGACCTCCATCGCCTCCGCGGTGATGTCGACGTCCGCCAGCTCCTTGAACTGGTGATACATCGACGGCAGTCGGCGCTTGATCACCTCGGCGGGCATCCGCGTCGACACGTCCAGGAAGACCCCGCCGTGCGGGGAGCCGCGGCCCGCCTTCACCTCGGAGTTGATGGCGCGGGCCACCTCGTCGCGGGGGAGCAGTTCAGGGGGCCGCCGGTTGTTGTCCGGGTCGTCGTACCAGCGGTCGCCCTCCTCCTCGGACTCGGCGTACTTCTCCTTGAAGACGTCCGGGACGTAGTCGAACATGAACCGCTTGCCCTCGGAGTTCCTGAGCACCCCGCCGTCGCCGCGCACCGACTCGGTGACCAGGATGCCCTTCACCGACGGCGGCCAGACCATGCCGGTCGGGTGGAACTGCACGAACTCCATGTTGAGCAGCGGCGCTCCCGCGAGCAGCGCCAGCGCGTGGCCGTCGCCGGTGTACTCCCACGAGTTCGACGTCACCTTGAAGGACTTGCCGATGCCACCGGTGGCGATGACGACGGCGGGCGCTTCGAGGACGAAGAAACGGCCGGTTTCGCGGTCGTAGGCGAAGACGCCCGAGACCCGGGGGCCGTCCTTGAGGACCCGGGTGACCGTGCACTCCTGGAAGACCTTCAGGCGGGACTCGTAGTCGCCGGTCTCCTTGAAGTCCTGCTGCTGCAAGGAGACGATCTTCTGCTGGAGGGTGCGGATCAGTTCCAGGCCGGTGCGGTCACCGACATGCGCGAGCCGCGGATATTCATGGCCGCCGAAGTTGCGCTGGGAGATCTTCCCGTCCTTCGTACGGTCGAACAGGGCGCCCCAGGTCTCCAGTTCCCACACCCGGTCCGGGGCCTCCTGCGCGTGCAGCTCGGCCATCCGCCACTGGTTGAGGAACTTCCCGCCGCGCATGGTGTCGCGGAAGTGAACCTGCCAGCTGTCGTGTTCGTTGACGTTGGCCATCGCGGCCGCGATCCCGCCCTCGGCCATCACCGTGTGCGCCTTGCCGAACAGCGACTTGCAGATGACCGCCGTACGGGCGCCGCGCTCACGCGCCTCGATGGCGGCGCGCAGGCCCGCGCCGCCCGCGCCGATCACGACGACATCCCACTCCTGCCGGTCCACCACGGACATCAGAACAACCTCGGATCGTCGAAGGCACCGGACGCGAGAAGGAAGACGTAGAAGTCGGCGAGCGCCACGCTCACCAACGAGGACCAGGCGAGCAGCATGTGACGGGCGTTCAGCTTCCCGACCCACTGCCACATCCGGTAGCGCACGGGGTGCTTGGAGAAGTGCTTGAGCTTGCCGCCGACGATGTGCCTGCACGAGTGGCAGGAGATCGTGTACGCCCAGATCAGCACGATGTTGACGAGGAACACCAGGGTGCCGAGGCCCATGTGGCCCCACTCGTAGTGCTCGTCGCGGAAGGTCAGCACCGTGTCGTAGGTGAGGATTCCGGCGACCGGGATCGCGGCGTAGAAGAAGTACCGGTGGATGTTCTGGAGGATCAGCGGGAAGCGGGTCTCACCGGTGTACTTCTGGTGCGGCTCGGCGACCGCGCAGGCCGGGGGCGAGGCCCAGAAGCCCCGGTAGTAGGCCTTGCGGTAGTAGTAGCAGGTCAGCCGGAAGCCGAGCGGGAAGATCAGGATCAGGATGGCGGGGGAGATGCCCCACCAACTCCCGAAGATCTCCCAGTTGGGCCCGTTCTTCATCGGCTCGCAGTTCTCCGCGAGACACGGGGAGTAGAACGGCGAGACGTACGGCGCCGCGTAGTAGTCGGCGTTGGCGAAGGCGCGCCAGGTCGAGTACACGATGAACGCCAGCAGACCGGCCGCCGTGGCGGCGGGCGCCAGCCACCAGCGGTCGGTCCGCAGATGCGGGGCGGTGATCGCGGCGCGCGTACGGGTGTGTACGCCGCCGGACGGATGGGGGTCTGTGTCGGGGGGTTCCGTACCAGTGGCCAAGTCTGACTCCGGTCGGTTTCGGGTTCAGGGTGCTCGCCGGTCCCGGGCGCCGAGACCCTCGTCGTCGGTGTCGATCCACAGCGAGTCGTCGTACGGGGTGTCCGGGATCGTGACGAGATCCGGGCGCTTCTGCGGCGTGGTGGTGTTGGCCGCCGCCCGCAGCATGGCCACGCTCTCGCGCAGGTGATCGCAGTCGGTACGGACGCGGCGGATGTCCAGACCGCCGCTGCCGAGCTGCTGCTCCAGACGGCTCACCGACCGGTTCAGGTCGTCGAGGCACCGCTGGACTGACATCAGGTCGTCGTGCACGGACATGACGTGACCTCACTTCCGTCGGCCGTGCGGCCGTGGGTGGCAACGTTCATGCGCCTGCGAGTGTTGCGCGTCACACCTGTCGCTGTGAAGGGACGTGCACCGATTGGCCGAGGCGCGTAGGTGCATCCCTTGGTGCGTTGCGCCGCACGGGTGGGGTTCCCGGCGTCGCTCGCCGTGTCGCCCTCCGTTGCCGAACCCTTTCCTCTTCAGTGGCCGCATAGATGTGATCAGCTCCATATACCGCCAAACGTGATCATAACTCCCGCGGCTCCCGGAGGTAAGCGGATGTCCTACGACGGCCCTGCACCGCGTGCTGTGACGCGCTCGGTGCTCTTCCTCACCGCCGGCGCCCTGGCGCTGTCCGGCTGTGCCTCCAAGGACCCCGCGGGCCGGCCGCTCGCCGGGCAGGACATCGCCCCCGCCGCCCGTTCCCTGCTCGCCGACGGCGGCACCCTGCGCTGGGCCGTGGACACCGTGCCGGACACCCTGAACACCTTCCAGGCCGACGCCGACGCGACCACCACCCGGGTCGCGCAGGCCGTGCTGCCCTCGCTGTACCGCCTCGACGAGAACGGGCGGCCGGAGATCAACTCCGACTACCTGGAGTCGGCCAAGGTCGTCGAGACCGAGCCCAAGCAGGTCGTGCTGTACAAGCTGAACCAGCAGGCCGTCTGGAGCGACGGGCGGGAGATCGGCGCCGCCGACTTCGCGGCCCAGTGGCGGGCGCTGTCCGGCAAGGACTCGGCGTACTGGACCGCCCGCAACGCCGGGTACGAGCGCATCCAGCGCATCGAGCGGGGCGCCAACGACCTGGAGGTCAAGGTCACCTTCGCCCGCCCCTACGGGGACTGGCGCTCGCTGTTCTCCCCGCTGTACCCGAAGGACGTCATGGGCACCCCGGACTCCTTCAACGACGGCGCCCGGCGCAAGCTCAAGGTCACCGCCGGGCCCTTCGCCGTGCGGAAGATCGACCGCAAGGACGACGAGATCACCCTCGCCCGCAACCCTCGCTGGTGGGGCAGCCCGGCCAAGCTGAACGAGATCGTGCTGCGCGCGGTGCCGCGCGACGAACGGGCCCAGGCGCTGGCCGCCGGGACACTCGACCTGGCCGAGATCGACCCCGACACCGTCCGCCGCATCGGCCTGCCGCCCGCCCGCCACGGCGCCCAGGGCACGAGCACCCCGCGCAACAGCGGCACTCCGCTGTCCGGCCCCGAGGGCAAGCGGGCCGCCGAGCGGCCCAAGGCGCTGACGAAGTACGACCGCCGACAGCAGGCCCTGAAGAGCTTCGAGGTGCGCCGGTCGCTGGAGCCCGCCTTCACCCAGCTCGCTCTGAACGGCGCGGACGGCCCGCTCGCCGACGAACGGGTCCGCCGGGCGGTGGCGCGGGCACTGGACCGGGAGGAGCTCGCCAGGGTCGTGCTGAAGCCGCTGGGGCTGCCCGCCGAGCCCGTCGGCAGCCATCTGGCGCTGGCCGGACAGGCCGCCTACGCCGACAACAGCGGGGCCCTGGGCGACCAGGACACCGCGGAGGCCCAGGCGCTCCTCGCGGACGCCGGATGGGTGCCCGGCGGCCCGGTGAAGGAGAAGAAGGGCGAGAAGGCGGCGGGGGCGGAGAAGGAGCGGAAGAAGGGGGACAAGGACGAGTCCTCCGGCGAGGACGAGGGCACCTACATCGTCGGGGAGGACGACAAGGCGCCCGCGGAGGCGGACCGGGAGAAGAAGCGGCACGACCTGAAGCAGCAGGGCGGGGCGCAGGGCGCCTACGCGCCCAAGGGCACCGCGGCCCCCAAGAAGGACAGCGCGGGCGCCGCGGCCGGCGCGCTGGCGAAGGACGGCAAGGCGCTCACGCTCCGCTTCGTCCTGCCTTCGGGGTCGGGTTCTCAGACCCTGCGCACGGTCGCCGAGCGCATCCGCCGCATGCTCGACCGGGTCGGCATCCGCACCGAGCTGTCGAAGGTCGCGGACGAGAGCTACTTCAAGGACCACATCGCCTCCGGCGAGTACGACCTGGCCCTCTACTCCTGGCCCGCCTCCGCCTTCCCCGCCACCGACGCCCGCCCGATCTACGCCAAGCCGGTCCCGGCGGCGGACGGCTCCCTGAACGTGGAGCAGAACTACACCCGGGTCGGCACCGACCAGGTCGATCAACTGTTCGATCAGGCGCTCTCCACCCTGAACGAGTCCGAGAGCCGAGGGCTGATCCGCAAGGCGGACTCCCGGATCTGGGCGTCGGCCGGCTCCATCCCCCTCTACCAGCGCCCCCAGCTCACCGCGGCCAGGAAGAACCTGGCCAACACCGGCGCGTTCGGTTTCCGGACCCCGGTGTACGAGGACATGGGCTTCCTGAGGAAGGGCGCCCGCCCGGCCGCCGGACCGACCAAGAAGTAGCTCCCAAACCCACTCCTACCTGGGCAGAAGTAGCCCGGCGCGCCTCAGCTGCCCAGGCCCCGTACCATGGGGTGAGGCCGTGGCATGTCAAGCCCGGCAGGGCCCGCGTAACACAGATGTACGCGCAGGCCGTCCTCACACTCCGGGAGAACGCCGCAATATGGCCACGCGCCACGACATCCGTAACGTCGCTATCGTCGCCCACGTCGACCACGGCAAGACCACCATCGTCGACGGCATGCTGAAGCAGGCCGGCGCCTTCGCCGCGCACCAGCTCGACTCCGTCGACGACCGCATGATGGACTCGAACGACCTGGAGCGTGAGAAGGGCATCACGATCCTCGCCAAGAACACGGCGGTGAAGTACCACCCCAAGGACGGCGGCGAGCCGATCACGATCAACATCATCGACACCCCCGGCCACGCCGACTTCGGCGGTGAGGTCGAGCGCGGTCTGTCGATGGTCGACGGTGTCGTCCTCCTCGTGGACGCCTCCGAGGGCCCGCTTCCGCAGACCCGCTTCGTGCTGCGCAAGGCGCTCCAGCAGCGCCTGCCCGTGATTCTGTGCATCAACAAGACGGACCGCCCGGACTCCCGGATCGACGAGGTCGTCAACGAGACGTACGACCTCTTCCTCGACCTGGACGCCGACGAGGACCAGATCGAGTTCCCGATCGTCTACGCCTGCGGCCGGGACGGCGTCGCCTCGCTGACCAAGCCGGAGGACGGGACCGTTCCCGCGGACTCCACCAGCCTGGAGCCGTTCTTCTCGACGATCCTGGAGCACATCCCGGCCCCGAACTACGACGAGGCCGCCCCGCTCCAGGCGCACGTCACCAACCTGGACGCCGACAACTTCCTCGGCCGTATCGCGCTGCTCCGCGTCGAGCAGGGCGAGCTGCGCAAGGGCCAGACCGTCACGTGGATCAAGCGCGACGGGACCATGTCCAACGTCCGCATCACCGAGCTGCTGATGACCGAGGCGCTCACCCGCAAGCCCGCCGAGGTGGCCGGCCCCGGTGACATCTGCGCCGTCGCCGGTATCCCGGACATCATGATCGGTGAGACCCTCGCCGACACCGAGAACCCGATCGCCCTTCCGCTGATCACGGTCGACGAGCCCGCGATCTCCATGGTCATCGGTACCAACACCTCGCCGCTGGTCGGCCGTGGTGCCACCGGCAAGGGCGCGGACGCCAAGGCCGTGGTCAAGGACCGCAAGGTCACCGCCCGTCAGGTCAAGGACCGCCTGGACCGCGAGCTGATCGGTAACGTCTCCCTCCGCGTGCTCGACACCGAGCGCCCGGACGCCTGGGAGGTCCAGGGCCGTGGTGAGCTCGCGCTCGCCATCCTGGTCGAGCAGATGCGCCGCGAGGGCTTCGAGCTGACCATCGGCAAGCCCCAGGTCGTCACCAAGGAGGTCGACGGCAAGACCTACGAGCCCGTCGAGCGCATGACGATCGACGTGCCCGAGGAGCACATGGGCGCGGTCACGCAGCTCATGGGCGTCCGCAAGGGCCGGATGGACAACATGTCCAACCACGGCTCCGGCTGGGTCCGCATGGAGTTCGTGGTGCCCTCGCGCGGCCTGATCGGATTCCGGACGGAGTTCCTGACCCAGACCCGCGGCACCGGCATCGGCCACTCCATCCACGAGGGCTTCGAGCCCTGGTTCGGCACGCTCCAGACCCGCAACAACGGCTCGCTCGTCGCCGACCGCTCCGGTGCCGTCACCGCGTTCGCGATGACGAACCTCCAGGAGCGCGGCGTGCTGTTCACCGACCCCGGCACCGAGGTGTACGAGGGCATGATCGTCGGCGAGAACTCGCGCTCCGACGACATGGACGTGAACATCACCAAGGAGAAGAAGCTCACGAACATGCGGTCGTCCTCGGCCGACTCGTTCGAGGCGATCGTCCCGCCGCGCAAGCTCTCGCTGGAGCAGTCCCTGGAGTTCTGCCGCGACGACGAGTGCGTCGAGGTGACCCCGGAGGCCGTTCGCATCCGCAAGGTCGTGCTCGACCAGCGTGACCGCGCCCGCACCGCGAGCCGCGCCAAGCACGGCTGATCCTCCGGCATTTGAGCCCGGGTCCCCCCGATCATGGGGAGATCCGGGCTTTTTGCAACCCGTTTTCCGACCCCCTCCTGTCCGAAATGCGGAGATCCTCGCCCGATAGCCATGTAACACGTCCGTTTCGCGCCCTTCTTGAGGCGAACGCTTTGTCCAGATTTTGGAAGGTCTACGCGCCAGCTGTGACTGAATTGAGATTTAAAGACAGTGGTCGGTAGTTGGCACATGGCAGATAGTTAGCCGCGTAGCGCTCGGGTCAATGGGTCTCGCGCTGTGGGGACAGCGCCGGCTCACGAGCACCAGGGGGTGCCTGACCCTCCGTCAGGGGTGTCGGAGGAAAGGCATGTACCCCCTCCTGTCGGTGAACGCGTTGAGTCACTAGGAGGAACCCATGTGCGGTGTTGTGCACACCAAGTGGGTCATGCCGTCCGCAGTCGTCAATCCACGCGACGCGCGGGGCAGTTGCCGCTGAGGCGGCTGTCGGCGGGTTGAAGCCGCCGTTCAACTACGCGCGTCCGGCTGCGGATTTCCCGCACGCCTCGGGGTGCCCCGACGTTTCTCCATGATCCGATCCGCGACCACGCACACCCTGCGCCGGTCGTGGGTTCGGCACACCCACACCTGTGAACGGACGAACTGTGACAAGTCCTATCGACATTGAGGGCGGCGGGAGTTCGGTCGTCGTCGACGGCGAACCAGAGCCGAAGACGAAGCCCGAGGACGAGACACTCGTCGGCCGGTCACCCGGCCAGCTGATGTGGATCCGCTTCAAACGCGACCGCACCGGAGTGATCTCGGCCTACGTCGTCATCTTCTTCTTCCTGATCGGACTGCTCGCCCCGCTGATCGCCAAGCTGTACGGCAAGACCCCGTACACGGTCTACGCCGACGAGCGCCCCGAGCTGTTCGACAGCGCGGGTGTGCCGGTACAGCCCAACGGAGGCATCAGCGGCGAGTTCTGGTTCGGCCTCGAACCGGGCAACGGCTACGACGTCTTCACCAAGCTGATCTACGGCATCCGCAACTCCCTGGGCATCTCGCTCGCGGTGACCCTGGCCACCGTGCTGACCGGCATCGTCCTCGGCGTCGCGGCCGGCTACCTCGGTGGCAAGACCGACTACGTGATCAGCCGGGTGATCGACTTCCTGCTCGCCATCCCCTCCCAGCTCTTCTTCATCGCGAGCATGCCGGTCGTGGTCTCCCTGTTCGTCAGCCCGCGCGACGAGACCCCGGTCTACGTCCGGGTGGTGGCGCTGATCTCGGTGATGTGGGTGCTCGGCTGGATGAGCCTCGCGCGCATCCTGCGCGGCACCGCACTCGCCCTGCGAGAACGGGAGTTCATCGAGGCCGCCAAGGTCAGCGGAGCGCCACCGGGACGGATCATCCGCAAGGAGATCCTGCCCAACGTGGTCACCCCGATCCTGGTGCAGGCGACCTACATGCTGCCGAACTTCGTGACCGCCGAAGCCGGTCTTTCCTTCCTCGGAGTGGGGCTGGTCGAACCGACCCCTGACTGGGGCCAGATGTTCTCCAAGGCGGCCACCGAGCTCGTCATGCAGAACGACATCACCTACATGTTCTTCCCGGGCATCTCGATGATCGTCTTCATCGTGGCGTTCAACCTGCTCGGGGACTCGGTCCGGGACGCCTTCGATCCCAAGACGGCTCGCTGACCGACACGTTGAGGGGCGTCCTCGCCCGAACTCCGGCCGACGGCACGACTGTCGGCGGACAGCAATTCACTTCATCAGCACTGGTGAACGACAAGATGGGTGGGAATTGAGTGATGGGTAAGGGTGGACGCCACGCGTACGCCGCGGTCTCACTGCTCGCGGCGGGAGCTCTTGTGCTCACCGGTTGCAGCGAGGGCGGCAGTGAGGGCACGGGCAACGACAAGCAGGACAAGGAGAACGCCGAGCGGCAGCAGGCGGGCATCGAGTTCGGTGACGAGAAGGCGTCGACCGGCCCCGCCGCCGAAGTCCCCGGCGCCAAGCCGGGCGGCACGATCACCGTGCTCCAGCGCGACAGCTTCGCGCACCTGGACCCCGGACAGATCTACGTCTCCGACGAGATGGCCCTGTCGCAGCTGATCCACAGAGGGCTCACCGGCTACAAGGCCACCAGCGACGACGGCAAGGAGCACGAGGTCGTCGGCGACCTGGCCACCGACTCCGGTACCACCACGGACGGCGGCAAGACCTGGAAGTTCACGCTGAAGGACGGGATCAAGTGGGCCGACGGCTCCGCGATCACCTCCGCCGACGTGCGCCACACCTACGAGCGGCTGTTCGCGCCGTTCGTCTCCAACGGCCCGACGTTCCTTCAGCAGTGGCTCGCGGACACCCCGGGCGCGGAGTACCGCAAGCTCCTCAAGGACGGTCCGTACAAGGGCAAGCACCTGCCGGACTCCATCCTGGAGACTCCGGACGACAAAACGATCCTGTTCAAGTTCAAGTCGGCCAAGCCCGACCTGCCGTACGCGCTGGCCATGGCGGGCTACTCGATCGTCTCCGAGAAGAACGACACCAAGGAGAAGTACGACAAGGAGCCGATGACGGCCGGCCCGTACAAGATCCAGGAGTTCAAGTCCGGCAAGTCGATGGTCCTGGTGAAGAACACCAACTGGGACGCGAAGACCGACCCGATCCGGCACCAGTACGCCGACCAGTTCAACTTCCAGTTCAACAAGCAGTACGAGGACTCCACCAAGGCCATCCTCGACGACTCCGGCACCAACGCGACCGCGGTCAGCTTCAGCAACCAGGTCGACGCGGGCAACCTGTCCAAGGTGCTGAACGACACGGCGCTGGAATCCCGCCGGATCTCCGGCTACCAGCCGTACGTGGGTCAGATGAACGTGAACCTGACCCACCCGGAGATGCAGGACAAGACGGTCCGTGAGGCGATCGCCTACGCCCTGCCCATCACCCCGTTCGTGCGCGCCTTCGGCGGCACCGACGCGATGGAGGTCGCCGGCGGTCTGATCAGCCCGACCGTCACCGGCTTCGACCCCGGCTTCGACCCCTTCGGCAAGAAGAAGAAGCCCGCGGGTGACCCGGCGAAGGCCAAGGAACTGCTGGAGAAGGCCGGCAAGACGGGCCTGAAGCTCACCTTCGGCTACATCAACACCCCCGAGGGCCAGCAGTACTCCACCGCCATGGCGGCGGGCCTGGAGAAGGCCGGCTTCGACGTGCAGCGCCAGGAGATCCCGGCCGAGACGTACTACGACCAGGTCAGCAAGGTCGACAACAACTTCGACATCTACCACACCGCGTGGGGTGCCGACTGGCCGAGCGCCTCGACCGTCATCCCGCCGCTGTACGACGGCCGTCAGATCCAGGACGGCGCCTCGAACTACTCGCACATCAACGACCCGAAGGTCAACGCGGACATCGACAAGGCGTCCACCATCACCGACCCGGTGAAGGCCGCCGAGGCGTGGAACGCGATCAACGAGTACATCGTCAAGGACGTCGTCTCCAACATCCCGACGGCGTACTACAAGCAGACCCAGATCGCCGGCTCCAAGCTCGGTGGCCTGGTCTACGACGACGTCATCGGCGGCGTCGACCCGCGCCGGCTGTTCGTGAAGTAACCCCTTCCCGACCGCGTGCCCGGTGCGCCCCGTCCCGTGACGGGGCGCACCGCGCCGCACGGCCTTCGAGTCCGAAAGCTGCCACTGAGATGCTGCGCTTCCTCTTCCGCCGGATCCTCGGCTCGATCGTGATCCTGATCCTGCTGACCGTCGTCGCCTTCCTGCTCTTCTTCGGTATGCCCCGTGACCCGGCGCTGCTGATGTGCGGCAAGACGTGTACGCCCGAGGCACTGGAGAACATCCACACCACGCTCGGCATCGACAAGTCGATCCCCGAGCAGTTCTGGATCTTCCTTCAGGGCGTCTTCATGGGCCGCGACGACTTCAACCAAGGGCCCTGCCCCGCCCCCTGTTTCGGCTACTCGTACCACACCAACGAGGAGGTCTGGTCCACCCTGATGGACCGGCTGCCGCTGACCGCCTCGCTCGCGCTCGGCGCCACCGTGGTGTTCCTCTTCGTCGGCCTCGGCACCGGAATGATCGCCGCCTGGCGGCGCGGCACGCTGGTGGACAAGTCCTTCACCGCGGGCTCCATGGTGCTCAGTTCCATGCAGATCTACTTCCTGGGCCCGCTGGCCATGGCCGTGCTGGTGTACCAGACCCATCTCTTCGACGAACCCCGCTACACCGAACTCACCGCGGATCCGGTCGCCTGGTTCACCGGGCTGATCATCCCGTGGGTCGTGCTGTCCACGATCTTCGCCGCGCAGTACACCCGTATGGCGCGCTCCTCGATGATCGAACAGCTCCAGGAGGAACACGTCCGCACCGCCCGCGCCAAGGGCATGAGCAGACGCTATGTCTTCTTCCGGTACGCCTGGCGCGGCTCGCTCATCCCGATCGTCACCATCCTCGGTATCGACCTCTCCTCGATGCTGGGCGGCGCGATCATCACCGAGTACACCTTCGGACTGCCCGGACTCGGGCATCTGGCGGTGGAGTCGGTGCAGTTCAGCGACCTTCCGCTGCTGCTGGGCGTGATGTTGTTCGCCGCCACCATGATCCTGCTGTGCAACATCATCGTCGACGCCTTCTACGCCGTGATCGACCCGCGCGTGCGGCTGTCGTAGCCGCGCCCCTTAGGAGCACTTCGTGACCACTTTGACCAAGGAGGCCGGGGCGCCCGTCCCGGCCGGCGCGGGCGCGTTTCTCTCGGTGCGGGACCTGCATGTCAGCTTCCGGACCGAGGACGGCATCGTCCGGGCCGTGGACGGGCTCTCCTTCGACCTCGAACGCGGCCGCACCCTCGGCATCGTCGGGGAGTCGGGCTCGGGCAAGTCCGTCACCAACCTGACCATCCTCGGCCTGCACAACCCGATGTTCACCACCGTCGAGGGCGAGATCCTGCTGGAGGGTCAGGAGCTGACCACCGCGCGGGAGTCGGAGCTGGAGCGGCTGCGCGGCAACAAGGTCGCGATGATCTTCCAGGACCCGCTGACCGCGCTCTCCCCGTACTACACGGTGGGCCGGCAGATCGCCGAGCCGTACATGAAGCACCGCGGCGCCTCCAAGAAGGAGGCGTGGTCACGGGCCGTGGAGATGCTCGGCAAGGTCGGCATCCCCAACCCCAAGGAGCGGGCGAAGGACTATCCCCATCAGTTCTCCGGCGGTATGCGCCAGCGCGCGATGATCGCCATGGCCCTGGTCTGCGACCCGGACCTCCTGATCGCCGACGAACCGACCACGGCCTTGGACGTCACCGTCCAGGCACAGATCCTGGACCTCTTGAAGGACCTCCAGCAGGAGTTCGGCTCGGCGATCATCTTCATCACCCACGACCTCGGGGTCATCGCCGACATGGCCGACGACATCATGGTGATGTACGCGGGCGGCGCGATCGAGCGGGGCTCGGCCGCAGAGGTGCTCAGGGCGCCGCAACACCCGTACACCTGGGGCCTGCTGAACTCGATGCCGCGGATCAACTCGGACGTCGGCGCGCCGCTGGCGCCCATCCCGGGCTCCCCGCCCTCGCTGCTGAAGCCGCCCCCGGGCTGCCGGTTCCATCCGCGCTGCACCTTCCAGGACCGGGTGGGCGGCAGCCGCTGCGTCACCGAACGCCCGCTGCTGGCCCCTGACCGGGCCTCGGCCTGCCATCTGACGGCGGACCAGAAGCGGACCATCTTCATCGAAGAGATCAAGCCCCGGCTGGGCTGAGGCCAGGAGGACACGTCATGACAGAGGACCTCGTCCTCCCCGCTCCCCGGCAGGCCGCGACGGCCGGGGAGCCGCTGCTGAAAGTGGAGGGGCTGACCAAGCACTTCCCGGTCAAGGGCGGGTTTCCCATCCGCCGGACCGTCGGCGCCGTCCAGGCCGTGGACGGCATCGACCTGACCGTGAACGTCGGTGAGAGCTTCGGCCTGGTGGGGGAGTCGGGCTGCGGCAAGTCGACCACCGGCCGCCTCATCACCCGGCTGCTGGAGCCCACGTCGGGCTCGATCTCCTACCGGGGCCAGGACATCACCCACGCCAGCCGCAAGCAGTTGGCCCCGATCAGGTCCGAGATCCAGATGATCTTCCAGGACCCCTACTCCTCGCTCAACCCCCGCCAGACGGTCGGCAAGATCATCTCCAGTCCGATGGAGATCAACGGCATCGATCCGGACGGCGGCCGGGAGAAGCGGGTCCGTGAACTCCTGGAGATCGTGGGCCTCAACCCCGAGCACTACAACCGCTTCCCGCACGAGTTCTCCGGCGGCCAGCGCCAACGCATCGGCGTGGCCCGCGCGTTGGCTCTGGAACCGAAGCTGATCGTGGCGGACGAACCGGTGTCGGCCCTGGACGTCTCCATCCAGGCGCAGGTGGTCAACCTGCTCCAGGAGGTGCAGCGGGAACTCGGCATCGCGTTCCTGTTCATCGCCCACGACCTCGCCGTCGTACGGCACTTCTCGCAGCGCGTCGCGGTCATGTACCTCGGGAAGGTGATCGAGGTCGGCGACCGGGAGTCCATCTACACCCGTCCTCGCCACCCCTACACCCACGCCCTGCTCTCGGCGGTGCCCGAGGTGAACCTGGCGGACGAGTCCGCGTCGCCCCGGGAACGCATCCGGCTGGCCGGTGACGTACCGTCCCCGATCTCCCCACCGTCGGGCTGCCGCTTCCGCACCCGGTGCTGGAAGGCCCAGGACAAGTGCGCGACGGAGGAACCCCCGCTGATTCGCCTCTCCGGCAACCACGAGGGCCACCTGACGGCCTGCCACTTCCCGGAGGACCCGACGATCGAGGCACGGGACGAGGACATCGTGCTGGACCCGGCGCTGGCGGCGCTGGAGGAACAGCTCGAAGAGGATGGCGGTTCGACGACTTCCTAGTAGGGCTTGGTCAGGTCGGTTGTGGTGTTGCGTGTCCTGCTGGGCCGGTGTGGCGTTGAGAGTGTGTGACTCCGGACGAGATTGCGTTGGTGCGTGGTGAGTTGGAGACGTTCGCGGCGGAGGTGTTCGAGCCGTTTGCGCGCAGGGATCAGCGACGGTGGGGGCAGGTCTATCTGCGGGGGCTGCTGACCGACGGGCAGCGTAAATCGGTCGAGCCGATGGCCGCCCGCCTGGGTGAGGACGGGAACCGGCAGGCACTGGCCAACTTCATCACCACCAGTCCCTGGGACCCGGCACACATCCGGGCCCAGCTCGCCTGGCGGATGGAGGAGAGGATCGGGCCCGACGCCTTCGTCTTCGACGACACAGGGTTCCTCAAGGACGGGACTGCCTCGGCGTGTGTGTCGCGGCAGTACACCGGCACGGCCGGCAAGGTCACCAATTGCCAGGTCGGCGTCTCCCTCCACCTCGCGTCCGACCACGCCTCGGCGGCGGTCAACTGGCGGTTGTTCCTGCCCCAGAGCTGGGATCCCGCCTCGCCGAAGGCCGATGCGGACAAGGTCGCCCGCCGCACAGCCTGCGGTATCCCGGACGATGTCGGGCATGTGGAGAAGTGGCAGCTGGCCCTGGATATGCTCGACGAGACCCGCTCCTGGGGCATCGAGGTGCCGCTGGCCGTCGCGGACGCCGGATACGGTGACGCCGCCGCGTTCCGGAACGGACTGCAGGAACGCGGCCTGAACTACGTGGTGGGCATCTCCACCACGCTGTCTGCCCAGCCCGCCGACGCGGTGCCGGTGGCCGAACCGCACTCCGGGTCCGGACGCCCGCCGGTGGCGAAGTATCCCGACAAGCCGCGGCCGGTGAAGGAGCTGGTCATCGCGGCGGGCCGGAAGGCGGCCCGGCCGGTGCAGTGGCGGGAGGGCTCCCGGCCCGGCACCGGCCGCTCCGGCCGCAAGCGGATGTACTCCCGCTTCGTGGCGCTGCGGATCCGGTCCGCCGGACGCGAGGTCCGCCAGCACGTCGACGGCCCGGAACTGCCTGTGTGCTGGCTGCTGGCCGAATGGCCGGCCGGCGAGAGCGAGCCGGTGCAGTACTGGCTGTCCGACCTGCCCTCCGGCATGCCCCTGACCACACTGGTCCGCCTCGCCAAACTCCGCTGGCGCATCGAGCACGACTACCGGGAGATGAAACAGGCCCTGGGACTCGCCCACTTCGAGGGCCGGACCTGGAACGGATGGCACCACCACGTCACCCTCGTCTCCGTCGCGCACGCCTTCTGCACGCTGCAACGACTGGCCCGGACCCCAAAAGAAGCAGCGCCGGCCTGAGCCTCTACCAAGTCGTCCGCGAGCTACAGACACTCCTCGCCCTTTGGGCCGGCGCCTGCCCCACCTGCCACCGGGACATACCCACACCCATACGAACCTGACCAAGCCCTACTAGGGCAACGAACAACAGGTAACGGAAGAGGGCCCGTGCCGGGGAGGCACGGGCCCTCGCTCCCCTGGGAGCGGACACTCATGGGCTCGGGTCAATGGGCCGGTGAAAGTCCGTTCCAAGGGCGGCGCCTGACGAAAAGGGGTGTGTCAGGACGCCACCTCAGGGTCCTTGGAGAGACGGGGAGCCGGAATGGTTCCCTCCATCTCCGGGTAGTGGCAGGCGGTCAGGTGGCCCGGCTTGTTGCCCTCGACCTGGACCAGCGGCGGCGCCTCGGTGGCGCACTTCTCCGTCGCCTTCCAGCAGCGGGTGCGGAAGCGGCAGCCGGAGGGCGGGTTGATCGGGGAGGGCACGTCGCCGGTCAGGCGGATGCGCTCGCGGGCGGGCGTGTCGTCCACCGTCGCTTCGGGGACGGCGGACAGCAGGGCCCGCGTGTAGGGGTGGCGCGGGTTGTCGTACAGGTCATCGCGGTCGGCGATCTCGACGATCTTACCCAGGTACATGACCGCGACGCGCTGCGAGAAGTGCCGTACGACGGCGAGGTCGTGGGCGATGAAGACGAACGCGATGCCGAGTTCCCGCTGCACCTTCTGGAGCAGGTTCACTACCTGGGCCTGGATCGAGACGTCGAGCGCGGAGACCGGCTCGTCGGCGACGATCAGCTTGGGCTCCAGGGCGAGCGCGCGGGCGACGCCGATGCGCTGACGCTGGCCGCCGGAGAACTCGTGCGGGAAGCGGTTGTAGTGCTCGGGGTTCAGACCGACGATCTCCAGGAGTTCGCGCACGCGCTTCTCGCGGCCGCCCTCCGGGTTGATGCCGTTGATCTCCATCGGACCCGAGATGATCTTGCCGACCGTGTGCCGCGGGTTCAGCGAGGCGTACGGGTCCTGGAAGATCATCTGGATCTCGGAGCGGACCGGCGCCAACTGCTTGCGGTTGGCGTGGGTGATGTCCTGCCCGCGGTAGGAGATCGTGCCCGCCGTGGGCTCCAGCAGGCGGGTGATGAGGCGACCCGTCGTCGACTTGCCGCAGCCCGACTCGCCGACCAGACCGAGGCTCTCACCCTCGTTGACCTGGAAGTCGAGCCCGTCGACGGCCTGGACGGCGCCGACGGTGCGACGGATCGGGAAACCGCCCTTGATCGGGAAGTGTTTGGTCAGCCCGGAGACGTCCAGGAGGGGGGAGGTGTTGCTCATGGTGGTGAAATCCCGTCTCTTGTACGTCAGTTGGCCGCGCTGCCGGCCAGGTCGGTGAAGAAGTCGCGGCGCTGCTCGTCGGTCAGGTGGCAGGCGGAGCCACGGCCGTCGACGATCTCCAGGAGCGGCCGCTCGGACGAGCACAGCCCGCCCTCGACCTTCTCGGTGAAGGCGCATCGCGGGTGGAAGCGGCAGCCCGACGGCGGGTTCAGCAGCGACGGCGGCGCACCCGGGATCGGGTTGAGGGGCACGTCGACCGGGTGGTCCAGGCTCGGCATGGAGCCGAGCAGGCCCCAGGTGTAGGGGTGCTGAGGGTTGCTCAGCACCTCCTTCTTGGTGCCGCGCTCCACACAGCGCCCGCCGTACATCACCAGCACGTCGTCGGCGATGTCGGCGATCACGCCCAGGTCGTGCGTGATGAAGATGATCGCGGTGCCGAACTCCCGCTGGAGGTCCTTGAGCAGGTCCATGATCTGGGCCTGCACGGTCACGTCCAGTGCGGTGGTCGGCTCGTCGGCGATCAGCAGCTCGGGGTCGCAGACCAGGGCCATGGCGATCATCGCGCGCTGGCGCATACCGCCGGAGAACTGGTGCGGGTAGTCGTCCACCCGCACCTCCGGCTGCGGGATGCCGACCCGGGTCAGCATCTCGATCGCCCGCGCCCGCGCCTGCTGCTTGGAGCAGCCCGTGTGCTTGCGGTACGTCTCGCCGATCTGCTTGCCGATGGTGTGGTACGGCGACAGCGAGGTCAGCGCGTCCTGGAAGATCATCGACATCTTGTTGCCGCGGAGCTTCTCCAGGGTCTTCTCCGGCGCCCCGTTCAGCTCCTGGCCGTCGAGGGTGATCGAGCCCTCGACCTTGGTGCTGTCCGGGTTGTGCAGACCCAGGATGGTCAGGTTGGTGACCGACTTGCCGGACCCCGACTCACCCACGATGCCCAGCGTCTTGCCGCGTACGAGGTCGAAGGACAGACCGTCGACGGCCTTGACGATGCCGTCCTCGGTCGAGAAGTGCACCTTCAGGTCCTTGATGGACAGGAAGGGCTGCTGTTCGGTGCTCGTCACGGGGACGCTCCAGGAGGGGTGATGCGGGGTAGCTGGTGGGGGCGAGGGTCAGGCGAGCCTGATGCGCGGGTCGATGAGGGCGTAGCAGGCGTCGACCACGATGTTGGCGAGCACGACGAAGCCGGCCGTCAGGACCATGATGCCGAGCAGCATGGGCAGGTCGTTGGTCTGCACGGACTTGACGGAGAGCAGGCCGATGCCCTGGATGCTGAAGGTCTTCTCGGTGATCATGCCGCCGCCGAGCAGCACACCGACGTCGACACCGAAGATGGTGACGATCGGGCCCATCGCACCGCGCCAGGCGAACCGGAAGAACACGTTCGGACCGGACAGGCCCTTGGCCCGGGCCGTGCGGACGTAGTCCTCGTTGAGCTGCTCGACCATCTGGGAGCGCGTCATACGGGTGTAGTTGGCGGTGAAGATCAACGCCAGGATCAGCCAGGGCAGCAGGAGCCCGCTGAACCACTTGCCCGGGTTGTCGGAGAAGGGCGTGTACCCGGGCTGGTCCAGGATCTGCCACTGGTAGACGAAGAAGTACAGGGCCAGCGTGCCCACGAAGTAGATCTGCATCGACGAGGCGATGAGCGAGGCGCTGCTGGCGATCTTGTCCATCGGCTTGCCCTGCTTCAGCGCGGCGATCATGCCGGTGCCGACGCCGAACACCAGGAACACCACGGACGAGCCGATGAACAGGGAGAACGTCGTCGGGAACCGGTCCAGGATGGTGTCGAGGACGGGCTCACGGTTGACGAACGAGTAGCCCAGGCACGGCGCGTCGCAGTGGCCGAAGCCCGGGTAGTCGCGGCCGAGGAAGATGCCCGTGAGCCAGTTCCAGAACTGCACCGGCACCGGGTCCGCGATCCCCATGTTGTGCTTGATCAGCTCCAGCGTCTCCGGAGTACAGATCTTGCCGCAGGCGATGCGGGCCGGATCGCGCGGCACCGCGTAGAAGAGCATGAACGTGACCGCGCTGATGATCAGCAGCGTGATCACGGCGCCGAGGAGCCGGCGGACTAGGAAGCGAAGCATGGGGTGGTGGCTTTCCTGGGAGGGCCGTCGTAAGGAGAGGCCGGACCGGGGTGACCGGAGGCCACGGTGGACGAGCCGAGGGTGGGGCGGTCCCGGGGACCGCCCCACCTCTCAGGTGTGGATCAGGCCTTGACGTACAGCTTGTAGAGCATGCAGCCGTCGAAGTTCGGGTCCATCTTCACGTTGCCGAGCTTCGAGCCGTGCATGTAGATGCGACGCATGTAGACGTCGGGGATGAACGCGCCGGTCTCGGTGACCTGCTTGTCCAGCGCCGCCCACATCTTGTTGGCCTTGTCCTGGTCGACCTCGGCGGTCGCGGCCTTGATGGCGGCGTCGACGGCGTCGTCCTTCAGGTGCGAGTAGTTCT
The DNA here is from genome assembly GCF_000349325.1 of Streptomyces davaonensis JCM 4913. Classification (GTDB taxonomy): domain Bacteria; phylum Actinomycetota; class Actinomycetes; order Streptomycetales; family Streptomycetaceae; genus Streptomyces; species Streptomyces davaonensis. The sequence continues at coordinate 3,721,092 of NC_020504.1, read as the reverse complement.
GGCCCTGGTCCACGACGTTGGCGCTGTCGAAGAGCGGCTGGAACACGGAGTAACCGGTCGGCCAGTCGGAGGACCAGCCACCCCAGTACACGTCGTACTGGTTGTCCAGCTTGCCGACCTGGTCGTACCAGGTCGTGGAGTCGATGCCCTTGGTGACGACCTCGAAGCCGGCGGCCTTGAGGGCGTTCTCGATGACGACCTTGATCTTCGACTGGGTGTCGTCCTGCTGGTACGCGTAGACGACCTTGTAGCCGGCCTTGCCGGCCTTCTCCAGGACCTTCTTCGCGGCAGCCGGGTCGCCCGCCGGGTTCTTCAGCTTGCCCCACACGTCCTGCGACTCGTAGCCGGCGACGAGCGGGCTCATGATGCCGGTCGCGTAGTCACCCCGGACCTCGCCACCCTGGAGACGACGGATCGCCTCGGTCGGCCAGGCCTTGATGAGGGCCTCGCGGACGGCCTTGTCCGTCACCCGGCTGGTGTTGATCCAGTAGCAGGAGACACCGCTGCCGAGCTCCGAGAAGACGCGGTCCTTGGCCTCGGTCTGGGCCTTCTGGAGACGCTCCTGCGGGATGGTGCGCCAGGAGACGGCGTACTGGTCGTCACCCGCGTCGGCCAGCAGACGGTCGATGGCCGTCAGCTGCTCGACTCCGAAGGTGAAGTCGAACTGGTCCGGGTAGGCGTTGCGGATCGGGTCCGTCGCCGGGTCCCAGTTCTCGTTGCGCACGAGGACCATCGACTTGTCGGTGGTGTGGGACTTGATCTTGTAAGGACCGTTGGAGACAGGCTTCTTGTCGTAGTCCTGCTTCGTGTCCTTCTTCACCGGGGTCGGCGCGTAGGAGTGCATCGCGACGACGTAGTTGAAGTCAGGACGGGCCTCGGAGAGGTGGAAGGTGATGGACTTCCCGCTCGTCTCGATCGACTTCAGGTGCTTGTTCTTGTACGGCCCCGAGTACGACTTGCGGTAGTCCGCCGAGCCGGTCAGCCAGGTCTGGACGTAGAAGGCGCCTTCGGTGATGTAGTCGGCGAAGGCACGCTCGATACCGTGGCGGACATCGTCGACGGTGACGTCGGAGCCGTCCTCCCACTTCACGCCGTCCTTCAGCGTGAAGGTCCACTTCTTGCCGCCGTCCTCCATCTTGCCCGTGTCGGTGGCGAGGTCACCGACCAGCGTCATGGAGCCGTCGTCGGCGATCTTGTAGCCGGTCAGCGTGCGGGAGAGGACGACCGCCGCGAGGGAGTTCCAGGCGTAGTAGATGCGCTGCGGGTCGAGGTGCGAGAAGTCGTCGTCGTTCAGCAGGCGGACGGTGCCGCCCTTCTTCGCACCGGAGACCTCGGGGGCCGGGCCCTTGGAGTCCTCGGCGGTACCGATCTTGACCGTGGTCGCGTTGGCCTTGGCGGCCTCGGCCTTCCCGCCCTTGCCGGAGTTGGAGGTGGAGTCGCCGCTGCTGCACGCGGACAGCACGGAGCTCGACGCCGCCACGACACCGGTGGCTATCAGGAAGTTTCTACGCGAGAAGGACATCGCATCCTGCCTTCGAAATGAGTGTGTTGAGAGGGATCCGGCACCCCGGCACCTTTGCCGCGGTCCTGAAAAGGGCCGGAGAGTCAGCGCTTGGTCTTCGGGTCGAGCGCGTCGCGCACCGAGTCGCCGAGCAGGTTGAACGCCAGGACGAAGATCACCATCGCGAGGCCCGGGAAGAGCAGGAAGGTGATGTCGTCCTGATAGACCTGGGCGGCGCGTCCGATCATGACGCCCCAGTCCGGGGTCGGATCCGAGATGCCCACGCCGAGGAAGGCAAGACCTGCCTCCGTGGTGACCATCAGCGGGAGGTTGAGAGTTGCCTGGATCAGGATGGGGGTCCAGAGGTTGGGCAGCAGCTCCTTGAAGATGATGCGCGCCGGAGACGCGCCCGTGACCTTGGCGGCCTCCACGAACTCCCGTTCACGCAGGGCCAGTACCTGGCCGCGCAGCAATCGGGCGATGGAGGCCCAGCCGAAGACGGTGAGCAGTCCGATCAGGCAGACGACGGTGAGCCAGACCGGTGTGTTCTCGTCGGCGGACACGAACAGGGCGAGCACCACAGGGGTGAAGGCCACGAAGAAGAGCTGCGAGGGGAACGCCAGCAGGATGTCGATGACCCGGCCGATGAACCAATCCGTCTTGCCGCCCACATAGCCGGCGGTGACACCGACCGCCACGCCGATGATCACCACGAGGAGCGTGATGGCCGTGGCGATGAGCAGCGAGTTGCGGATCGCGTAGAGCAGGAAGGTGAAGAGGTCCCGGCCGAGTTGCGGTTCGATGCCGAACCAGAACTCGCTGTCGATGCCGCCGTTCGGCTTCACGGGGAGGCCGTTGTCGCCCAGCAGCATCGGGTTCGAGAGCCCGTACGTCGTGTACGGATCCTTCCCGTACAGCTTGGCTATCAGCGGGGCGCACAGCGCGATCACGAAGAAGAAGATCACGATGCAGGCCGAAATGACGCCCGCGCGGTCCCGCTTGAACCGGCGCCAGGCCAGCTGCCCGGGAGACCGGCTCTCGTTCACCTTCGGGGCGTCAGAAGTGATCGACTTCTCGACGCTCTCGTCGGTCGCCTCAAGCGGGGCAGCCGCTGATGGAGTTGGGGGGGTCATGGTGCTCCTGGCCCAAGGGAGGGTCTGAATGACTCCGCAGGGCGCTCCCTACGGGCTACGCCGGACTTTTTCAACGCAATTCATTCAAGGTCAATAAATTCTCGGTCGACTTGGTTGCCTCTTTACTTTCTTTGCTCTGTCTTGACTGTTCCGTAGCTACGCGGGTAGCCCAATGTGATCGAGTTGTGCCTTGACTCGGACCAACTGGACTAATCGGTCAAGGAGTTCGTTATGCGGACGGTGGTGTGCCGAAATGCGTACATCAGGGGGTCCTAATCCAACGGTTCGGCATCGGATGCCGAAGATCCATTGCGTGGTGCATCGAAGATCCATTCGGGCGGGTCCGAATGGGTAACCGAGACCCCCCGAAAGGTCCGGTGCGAGTGCGGATTGCCGCTTTTGCCTTGATATTTGCCGGTAACGGTCCAGCGCTCCGGCGCTGGAGGCACAGCGCAGTCATGAGGAGGCACTCCATGCGTGGAGCCACGCACGCCAAATGGGCCGCTTGCGCGGCGGCGGTAGCGCTCGCGGCGACGGCCTGCGGCGGCGACGACGGAGACAGCGGGGGCGACACCAGCGCCGTACTGAGCTCCTCCTGGGGCGACCCGCAGAACCCGCTGGAGCCCGCCAACACCAATGAGGTGCAGGGCGGCAAGGTCCTCGACATGATCTTCCGCAGCCTGAAGAAGTACGACCCGGAGACCGGCGAGGCCAAGGACATGCTCGCCGAGTCCATCGAGACGACCGACTCGCAGAACTTCACCGTCAAGATCAAGGACTGGACCTTCAGCAACGGCGAGAAGGTCACCGCCAGCTCGTTCGTGGACGCCTGGAACTACGGCGCCAGCCTGAAGAACAACCAGAAGAACGCGTACTTCTTCGGCTACATCGAGGGCTACGACAAGACCCACCCGGAGGACGGCAGCAAGCAGACCGCCGACACCCTCTCCGGGCTGAAGGTCGTCGACGACAAGACCTTCACCGTCAAGCTCAACCAGAAGTTCTCGACCTTCCCCGAGACCCTCGGCTACCCCGCCTACGCCCCGCTGCCGAAGGCGTTCTTCGACGACCACGACGCCTGGCTGAGCAAGCCCGTCGGCAACGGCCCGTACACCATCGACTCCTACGCCAAGGGCTCCCAGATGTCCCTGCGCGCCTGGAACGACTACCCGGGTGACGACAAGGCGCAGAACGGCGGCGTCGACCTCAAGGTCTACACCGACAACAACACCGCCTACACCGACCTGCTGGCCGGCAACCTCGACCTGGTCGACGACGTGCCCGCCGCCCAGCTCAAGAACGTCGAGGCCGACCTCGGCGACCGCTACCTCAACACCCCGGCCGGCATCATCCAGACGCTCGCCTTCCCCTTCTACGACGAGGACTGGGACAAGGCCGGGACGGACAAGGTCCGCACCGGACTCTCCCGGGCCATCGACCGCGACCAGATCACCGAGACCATCTTCCAGAAGACCCGCACCCCGGCCACCGACTGGACCTCCCCGGTGCTCGGCGAGGAGGGCGGCTTCCAGGAGGGGTTCTGCGGCGACGCCTGCGAGTACGACCCCGCCGCGGCCAAGCAGCTCATCGAGGAGGGCGGCGGGCTCCCCGGCGGCCAGGTCAAGATCACGTACAACGCGGACACGGGCTCGCACAAGGAGTGGGTGGACGCCGTCTGCAACTCCATCAACAACGCCCTCGACAACGAGAAGGCCTGCGTCGGCAACCCGGTCGGCACCTTCGCCGACTTCCGCAGCCAGATCACCGACCTGAAGATGAGCGGCCCGTTCCGCGCGGGCTGGCAGATGGACTACCCGCTCATCCAGAACTTCCTCCAGCCGCTCTACTACACCAACGCCTCCTCCAACGACGGCAAGTGGTCCAACAAGGAGTTCGACGACCTCGTCGACCAGGCCAACGCCGAGACCGACACCGCCAAGGCGGTCGATCTGTTCAAGGAGGCCGAGGCGGTCGTCCGGGACAACATGGCCGCCATTCCGCTCTGGTACCAGAACGGCAGCGCGGGCTTCTCGGAGCGGCTGTCCAACGTCAAGCTCAACCCGTTCAGCGTCCCCGTCTACAACGAGATCAAGGTCGGCTGAGCGCCCATGGGACGGTACGTCGTCCGGCGCCTGCTCCAGATGATCCCGGTCTTCATCGGGGCGACGCTGCTGATCTTCCTCATGGTGAACGTGATGGGCGACCCCATCGCGGGCCTGTGCGGTGACCGGCAGTGCGACCCGGCGACGGCCGCCCAGCTGGAGAAGGAGTTCGGCCTCGACAAGCCGGTGTGGCAGCAATACCTGACGTACATGGGGAACGTCTTCACCGGCGACTTCGGCACCGCGTTCAACGGGCAGGAGGTCACCGAGCTGATGGCGTCGGCGTTCCCGGTGACCATCCGGCTGACGATCGTGGCGATCCTCTTCGAGATCGTCATCGGCATCACCCTGGGCGTGATCACGGGCCTGAAGCGAGGCCGGCCCGTCGACACCGGCGTCCTGCTGATCACCCTCGTGGTGATCAGCGTGCCGACCTTCGTCACCGGTCTGCTGCTCCAGCTCCTGCTCGGCGTCGAGTGGGGCTGGATCAAGCCCTCGGTCTCCACCGACGCGAACTTCGACGAACTGATCGTCCCGGGCCTGGTCCTCGCCTCGGTCTCGCTCGCCTATGTCACCCGGCTGACCCGGACCTCCATCGCGGAGAACAAGCGGTCCGACTACGTCCGTACGGCCGTCGCCAAGGGCCTGCCCCGGCGCCGGGTGATCACCAGGCATCTGCTGCGCAACTCGCTGATCCCCGTGGTCACCTTCATCGGCACCGACATCGGCGCCCTGATGGGCGGCGCCATCGTCACCGAGCGGATCTTCAACATCCACGGCGTGGGCTACCAGCTCTACCAGGGCATCCTGCGGCAGAACACCCAGACCGTGGTCGGCTTCGTGACCGTCCTCGTGCTGGTCTTCCTGATCGCCAACCTGCTCGTCGATCTCCTCTACGCCGTCCTCGACCCCAGGATCCGCTATGCCTGAGCAGCCTCACGACGACGGAGCGATCGCCCCGACGGGGATGGGTGGTGCCATGGACCTCGCGACCTCCGAGGGGGAGACGTTGGAGCAGCATCCATCAGCCGCCTCCGGCGGACGGGCCCCCGGCGGCCCCGAGGGCACAGGCCCGCAGGAGAAGCCCCGTTCCCTCTGGTCCGACGCCTGGCGCGATCTGCGCCGCAACCCGGTCTTCATCATCGCCGGGCTGGTCATCCTCTTCCTCGTCTTCATCTCCCTGTGGCCGGGCTCCATCACCTGGATGAGCCCCCTCAAGTGCGACCTGGCCAAGGCCCAGCAGGGCTCCCAGCCGGGCCACCCGTTCGGCTTCAACGGCCAGGGCTGCGACGTCTACACCCGTACGGTCTACGGCGCCCGCACCTCCGTCGCCGTCGGCGTCTGCGCCACGCTCGGGGTCGCGATCCTCGGCAGCGTGCTCGGCGGGCTCGCCGGGTTCTTCGGCGGAGGGTGGGACTCGGTGCTGTCCCGGATCACCGACATCTTCTTCGCGATCCCCGTCGTCCTCGGCGGACTGGTGCTGCTGTCGGTGGTCACCAACAACAGCATCTGGCCGGTCATCGGGTTCATGGTGCTGCTGGGCTGGCCGCAGATCTCCCGGATCGGCCGCGGCTCGGTCATCACCGTCAAACAGAACGACTACGTGCAGGCCGCCCGCGCGCTCGGCGCCTCCAACTCCCGCATGCTGCTGCGGCACATCACGCCCAACGCGGTCGCTCCGGTGATCGTCGTGGCGACCATCGCGCTCGGCACCTACATCTCCCTGGAGGCGACCCTGTCGTATCTGGGCGTCGGCCTGAAGCCGCCCAGCGTCTCCTGGGGCATCGACATCTCGTCCGCCTCGCCCTACATCCGCAACGCGCCGCACGCCCTGCTCTGGCCCTCGGGCGCCCTGGCGATCACCGTCCTGGCCTTCATCATGCTCGGCGACGCGGTCCGCGACGCCCTCGATCCGAAGCTGAGGTGAGACGTGCTCCTCGAAGTGCGTGATCTGCACGTGGAGTTCCGGACCAGGGACGGCGTCGCCAAGGCGGTCAACGGCGTCAACTACGCCGTGGACGCCGGCGAGACCCTCGCCGTGCTCGGCGAGTCCGGCTCCGGCAAGTCGGTCACCGCGCAGGCGGTCATGGGCATCCTCGACATGCCGCCGGGCCGGATCACCTCGGGCGAGATCCTCTTCCAGGGCAAGGACCTGCTGAAGCTGAAGGAGGAGGAGCGCCGGAAGATCCGCGGCGCCGAGATGGCGATGATCTTCCAGGACGCGCTGTCCTCCCTGAACCCGGTGCTCAGCGTCGGCGACCAGCTCGGCGAGATGTTCACGGTGCACCGCGGGATGTCCCGCAAGGACGCGCGCGCCAAGGCCGTGGAGCTGATGGACCGGGTCCGCATCCCCGCCGCGAAGGAGCGGGTCAAGCAGTACCCGCACCAGTTCTCCGGCGGAATGCGCCAACGCATCATGATCGCGATGGCGCTGGCCCTGGAGCCCGCCCTGATCATCGCCGACGAGCCGACCACCGCCCTCGACGTCACCGTCCAGGCCCAGGTGATGGATCTGCTCGCGGAGCTCCAGCGCGAGTACAACATGGGCCTGATCCTCATCACCCACGACCTCGGAGTGGTCGCGGACGTCGCCGACCGGATCGCCGTGATGTACGCGGGCCGGATCGTGGAGTCGGCGCCCGTGCACGACATCTACAAGGCCCCGGCCCACCCCTACACCCGCGGCCTGCTCGACTCCATCCCGCGCCTGGACCAGAAGGGCCAGGAGCTCTACGCCATCAAGGGCCTGCCGCCCAACCTGATGCGCATCCCCTCGGGCTGCGCCTTCCACCCGCGCTGTCCCATGGCCCAGGACGTGTGCCGCACCGACGAGCCGCCCCTGTACGACGTATCGGAGGAGCGGGGCAGCGCCTGCCACTTCTGGAGGGAGTGCCTGCATGGCTGAGCCGATCCTTGAGGTCAGCGGGCTGGTCAAGCACTACCCGCTGACCACCGGCATCCTCTTCAAGAAGCAGGTCGGCGCGGTCAAGGCCGTCGACGGCGTGGACTTCCAGCTGGACCAGGGAGAGACCCTCGGCATCGTCGGCGAGTCCGGCTGCGGGAAGTCGACGGTCGCCAAGATGCTGGTCAACCTGGAGCGGCCGACGGCCGGTTCGATCACGTACAAGGGCGAGGACATCACCACCCTGTCCGGCAAGGCCCTCAGATCGGTCCGCCGCAACATCCAGATGGTCTTCCAGGACCCCTACACCTCGCTCAACCCCCGGATGACGGTGGGTGACATCATCGGGGAGCCCTACGACATCCACCCCGAGGTGGCCCCGAAGGGCGACCGGCGCCGCAAGGTCCAGGATCTGCTGGACGTCGTCGGCCTCAACCCCGAGTACATCAACCGCTATCCGCACCAGTTCTCCGGCGGCCAGCGCCAACGCATCGGCATCGCACGCGGGTTGGCGCTGCGCCCGGAGATCATCGTCGCCGACGAGCCGGTCTCCGCGCTGGACGTCTCGATCCAGGCCCAGGTCATCAACCTGCTGGACCGCCTCCAGAACGACTTCGAGCTCTCCTACATCTTCATCGCCCACGACCTGTCGATCGTCCGGCACATCTCCGACCGGGTCGGCGTGATGTACCTGGGCCGCATCGTGGAGATCGGCAAGGACGCCGAGATCTACGACCATCCCACGCACCCCTACACCCAGGCGCTGCTCTCCGCGGTCCCGGTGCCCGACCCGGAGGCCCGCGAACACCGGGAGCGGATCATCCTCGCGGGCGACGTCCCGTCCCCGACGAACATCCCCTCCGGCTGCCGCTTCCGCACCCGCTGCTGGAAGGCCCAGGACCGCTGCGCCGCGGAGGTCCCCCTGCTCGCGGTCCCGCCGCACCTCAGCCTGCTTCCGGGCCCCACGGCCCATGACTCGGCCTGCCACTTCGCCGAGGAGAAGCAGGTGGTCCCCCCGGAGGAGCCGTCGGAGTAACAAACAGGCAACTCCGCTGACCCGGTTCCGATATACGGACGCGTCAGTCTGAACAACGTACGGCCGTGCGGGTGCCGTAAACGGACCGGGGTTCGCCATGTAACCCCGGTCCGTTGCCGTACCTACATCCCCAACGACCGCTTCAGGAAGTCCACTTGGAGCAGCAGCAGGTTCTCCGCGACCTGTTCCTGGGGTGTCATGTGGGTCACCCCGGACAGCGGCAGGACCTCGTGCGGGCGGCCCGCGGACAGCAGGGCCGAGGACAGCCGGAGGGCGTGGGCGACCACGACGTTGTCGTCGGCAAGACCGTGCACGATCATCAACGGACGGTGCGGCTCGGCCGGTTCGGACAGCCCCTCGTCGGTGACGAGCGAACTCTTCGCGTACGAGTCCGGCGCCGCCGCCGGATCGCCCAGGTACCGCTCGGTGTAGTGGGTGTCGTACAGCCGCCAGTCCGTGACCGGCGCGCCCGCGATCCCCGCGTGGAAGACGTCCGGGCGTCGCAGCACCGCGAGCCCCGCCAGCCAGCCCCCGAAGGACCAGCCGCGGATCGCGACCCGGGACAGATCGAGCGGGTAGGTCTTGGCGAGGTCCTGGAGGGCGTCGATCTGGTCGTCGAGCGTGACGGTGAAGTCGTGGTGAATGGCCTTCTCCCACCCGGGCGAGCGCCCCGGCGTGCCCCGGCCGTCCGCGACGATCACCGCAAACCCCTGGTCGGCGAACCACTGCGAGGTCAGCAGCGCGTTGTGCGCGGCGACCACCCGAGGCCCGTGCGGACCGCCATAGGGGTCCAGCAGGACCGGCAGGGAGGTGTCACCGCGGTAGTCCGTTGGCATAAGCACGGCGCACGGGACGCGACGTGCGCCCCCCTCGACGAATGCCACGCGCGGGGTCAAACCGGGATCTTCGGCATACGAGGTGACCGTCGCCGTCTGCTTCCCGTCCCGCAGTACCCGCACCCGCGCCCCCGGCCGGTCCAGCGAGGCGGACACCAGAACGGTCACGCCCCCGGCGCGCACCGCCGAGTGCACGCCGGGCTCCTGCGACACGCGCTCCAGGCCCAGTTCATTGACCCGGTACACATGCACTTCGCCGATCTCCGGCTCGGCGGCCGCCTCCCCTGCGGACGCCGATACGAGCACGTCGTCGTCCGAGACATCGAGCACCGCACGGACGTGCAACTGGGCGCCCGTCAAGGGACGTTCACCCACTGCGAGCACCCGGGCGCCACCCTCGTCGGCGATCCGCACAAGCTGTCCGGACGGAGACCAGCACGGCACCCCGGGGAAAAGATCCAGCCAAACTGGATCTTCGTCCGCGTGCACCATCCGGGTCGCCCCCGAGTCCGGGTCCACCGCCAGGAACAACTGGCTGCGCTGGTCGCGAGCCTGGACGAGCAGCAGCGGCGCACCCGCCGCTGACCAGTGCACATGCGCCAGATACGGATAGCGCGCCCGGTCCCACAGCACCTCCGTGCGCTCCCCGTCGAGGCCGAGCACGAACAGCCGTACGTCCGCGTTGGCGCTGCCCGCCACCGGGTACGCGGTCCGCTGGGGCGCGCGTTCCGGATGGGCCGGATCGGAGATCCACCAGCGGCTCACCGGCGTGTCGTCCACCCGCGCCACGAGCAGCCGGTCCGACTCCGGGCCCCACCAGAAGCCCCGCGCCCGCCCCATCTCCTCGGCCGCGATGAACTCGGCCAGACCGTAGGAGACCTGCTCCGACTCCTCCTCGGCGAGCGTCCGTTCACCCTCGCCCTCGGCGCCGACGACCCGCAGGGCGCCGTCGGCGACGTAGGCGACATGGCGGCCGTCGGGGGAGGGGCGCGGGTCGATCACCGGTCCCCGGACGGGGAGTTCGCGCGCCGTGCCGGCCCGCAGCTCCGCCACGAAGAGCCGCCCTGACAAGGCGAAAGACGCCAACTCCAGGGCTGTGTCGGTGGCGTAGCCGACGATGCCGGCGCCGCCCTCGCGGCTGCGTTCGCGCCGGGCGCGCTCCTGCGCGGAGAGGCGCTCCGCCGTACCGCCGAGGAGGGCGCGCGGGTCCGCCGCCACGCGCTCCCGCCCGTCCTCCGGGTCGAGAACCCACAGGGCGTTGGCCCGGTCCGCGCCGGAGGAGGAGCGAAGGAACGCGACTCGCGCACCGTCGGGCGCCACGGTGAAAGCGCGCGGCGCGCCGAGCGTGAACCGCTGGGTGCGGGCGTGCCGCCGGGGGAAGGAGTCAGACCTCGTCGTCATGGACCGACCATATTGGCCATGCGCCCCCTTGTGCGGCCGTGCGCCGATCGATGCGCACGTACGGATAGTTATGATCGTTAGCGCATAGTGGGTATGAACCTGCTGTTCCACTGTGTGGATTTATCTGCCTGGTAGGTCAGTTGGTCCTGTCCTGTCCCACCCCCACGTCCCTGGGTTCTTTGGAGGTGAGCCGCCGTGGCACTCTCGATTTCGGCGGTGGTGCTGCTGGCGATCATCGTCTTCTTGCTGATCAAGAAGTCGGGCCTGAAGGGCGGCCACGCGGTCGTCTGCATGCTGCTCGGCTTCTACCTGGCCTCGTCGACCCTGTCGCCGACGATCAACGACCTGACCACGAGCGTGGCGGACATGATCGGCAGCATCAAGTTCTGACGGCGGGCGGGGGAGCAGTCCCGGGGGCCTCGTAGGGTGGGCCCATGACGGAACTGCCCGAGCGGCGTCTGCTGCTGGTGCATGCGCACCCGGACGACGAGTCGATCAACAACGGCGCGACCATGGCCGCCTACGCCGCCGACGGTGCCCGGGTGACCCTGGTCACCTGCACGCTCGGTGAGCGGGGCGAGGTCATTCCGCCCGGTCTCGCGCATCTGTCCGGTGCCGCCCTCGGCCAGTACCGACTGGGTGAGCTGACCGCGGCCATGCGGGCGCTCGGCGTCGACGACTTCCGCCTGCTCGGCGGCCCCGGCCGCTACTGCGACTCCGGGATGATGGGCCTGCCCGACAACGACGACCCCGACTGCTTCTGGCAGGCCGACGTCGACGAGGCCGCCGGACACCTGGTCGAGGTGATTCGGGAGGTGCGGCCCCAGGTGCTGATCACCTACGACGAGAACGGCGGATACGGCCACCCGGACCACATCCAGGCCCACCGTGTCGCCATGCGCGCCGTCGAGCTGGCGGCCGACGCGGGCCTGCCGATCGCCAAGGTCTACTGGAACCGCGTCCCGCGCACCGTCGGCGAGCAGGCCTTCGCCCGGCTCCAGGACGCCCTGCCGGAGCTGCCCTTCACCAAGACGGCCGTCCTGGACGACGTCCCCGGAGTGGTGGCGGACGAGCGGATCACCACCGTCGTCGACGGCACCGCGCACACCGCCGCCAAGACCGCGGCGATGGCCGCCCACGCCACCCAGATCGAGGTGTCCGGAGAGTACTTCGTCCTCTCCAACGAACTCGCCCAGCCCGTTTTCACGACTGAGTACTACGAGCTGGTGCGGGGACAGGGCGGTCGGACGGCGCCCGAGACCGACCTGTTCGCGGGGATCGAGGAAGCGCGATGAAGACCACCGAACCGACTTCCGTGCTCGCTCAGCCCCTGAGACCCCCTTCCCTGGGCCGCGCCGCACTTCTGTTCGGCCTGTTCCTGCTCGGCGCGGTCGTCGGTGCCGCCGGCGCGTTGATCCAGGCGGCCTGGTTCCCGCTCGGGCTGCTGCTCGCGCTCGCGGGCGAGATCGGGCTCTGCGCCGGCGGCGCCCTCGCCGTCCGCAGCCGGGCCGGTGCGGTGGCGCCCGCCGCCGGCTGGATGATCGCCGTCATCCTGCTCACCGCCAGCCGCCCGGAGGGCGACTTCGTCTTCGCCTCGGACGGCGGCTCCTACGTCTTCCTGCTCGGCGGCATGGCCGCGGCTGTGATGTGCGCCACCCTCGCCCCCACGCGGCAACCGGACGGCGTCGGGGGCCGACTTCGCAAGTGACGTACCACTTCACCCCGCCGCGCACGTGCGAGTCCCGTGTGGGTTTCCCTGACGGTCGTGGGATACGGGCCAGAAGTGGCCAGTATGGTGGTGCGCGCCGCCGAGCCGCCCGGAGCAGTGAGGTCGAATCGGGCGGCGGAGCCAACCGGGAGAACCTGCCTTGAGTCGTGAAACTGACAGTCCGTCCTCCGGGCCCAACGGGCGCGGCGGAGCCGCATACCCCTCGGGCACGCCGCCGTACGGGACCCCCGCGGTTCCCGACGCCGGTCCGGACGCGGGCCGTTCGGCCGCGCGGCCGGAGGAACGCAAGACCGAGACCACGCTGACCACCCGGATCCGGATCAACATCCCCGGATCCCGGCCCATTCCGCCGGTCGTCGTGCGCAAGCCCGTCGGTGAGACCGAGAGCTCCGCCGCGAGCACCGAGCCGGAGGCGTCCGCCGCGCGTGCCCCCGAGCCGCCCGCCGAGCCCGCGGCCCCGGCCGCCGAGGAGAAGCCGGCGAGCGGGTGGTTCGCCCCGCGCAAGTCCTCGGCCCCCAAGGCCGGTCCGGGCGGCGGCCAGAGCAACGGGGCGGGTACGCCCGGAGGTTCGGGCGCGGCGCCTTCCGGCGCACGTCCCGCCGCAGGTGCGGCGCCCTCGGCCCCGCGCCCCGGCTCGGTCACCGGCTCCATGAACCTGCCGGGCGGCCCCCGCCCCGGCGCCACCAACGGCGCCGGCCTGCCGGGCGCGACCGGCGGCCCCGTGGCGCCCGGACACGGCGGCGGCACCGGCTCCTTCGACGTGACCGAGGCGCTGGCCGCGGGCCCGCTCGGCGGCGGCCCCCGCCCCGGCGACGAACCGCGCCGCGACGATCTGCCGTACTTCTCCGACAACGGCCAGCACGGCTACGCCGGCCAGGGCGCCCCCGGCGGCCCCAACGGCTTCAACGGCCCGGGCGGCCCCGGCGGCCCCGCCCCCGTCGGCGGCCCGCACGGCCCCGCGGGCCCCACCACCGGCCCGGTCACCGGCGACGGCCCCGTGGTGCCCCCGGTCAGCGGCGGCCCCGCGGCGGCCATGGGCGCCCCCGGCATGCACGCACCCGGCGGCGGCCTGAGCGACGACACCGCGATCCTCACCCCGCAGAAGCCGGCCCCCGAACCGGGCACCCCCGGCTACGGCAACCCCGCGGACAACGTCTCCGGGCACACCGTCACCAGCGGCATCCCCGTCGTCCCGCCCGCCGCCGCTCAGCACGCCCCGTTCGGGCCCGGCGCGCACACCGACGGACCCCTGCCGCACACGCCCCCGAGGCTGCCCGAGCCCGTCGCCCAGCCCGCGCCCGCGGCCCCCGCGCCGAAGAAAAAGAAGGGCCGCGGCAAGTCGGGCCTGCTCATCGGCGGTGTGGTCGTCCTGGGCGGCGGCCTCTACGGCGCGGGCCTGCTGATGAACCACTCCGACGTGCCCAAGGGCACCACCGTGCTCGGCGTCGACATCGGCGGCGGCACCCGTGACGACGCCGTGCAGAAGCTCGACGACGCGTTCGGGGAGCGCGTCAACAAGGAGCTGAAGCTGACGGTGGGCGGCAAGACCGTCACCCTCAAGCCGGACCAGGCGGGGCTCCAGCTCGACGCCGCCGCCACGGTCAGCGAGGCCGCGCAGAGCGACTACAACCCGGTCTCCGTGATCGGCTCGCTCTTCGGGCAGCAGCGGGTGGTCGAGCCGGTCATGCCGGTCGACGAGGAGAAGCTGGCGGCCGCCCTGGAGAACGCGGGCGGCGGCTCCGGCTCGGTGACCGAAGGCACCATCAAGTTCGACTCCGGCAAGGCCGTCGCCGTCTACGGCAAGGCAGGCAAGGGCATCGACGCCGCCAAGTCGGCCGACGCGGTCGAGGAGGCGTACCGCACCCAGGTGGAGACCGGCGCGGCACCCGCGGTGTCGGTCGAGACCACGGCCCAGCAGCCGACGATCTCCAATGCCGAGGTCGACCGGATGATGAAGGAGTTCGCGGAGCCCGCGATGTCCGACCTCGCGACCGTGCAGACGGACGCGGCGCACCGCATCCAGTTCGGCAAGCTGTCCCTGCCGAAGATCCTCGGCGTCAAGGCCGTCGACGGAAAGCTCGTCGACACCTACGACCTCGACGCGCTCAAGGAGGCCTACGGCACCACCTTCGACGGCGTCCTGATCACCCGGGGCACCGGCAAGAAGACCGCCGTCACCCCCGAGGACGTCGTCTCCGCACTGCGTCAGGCCCTGCGCGGCAAGACCACCGCGGACCGCACCGCCGTCATCGACACCAACCCGAGCTGAGCCACCCGGAGTGCCGCACGGCCGCCTCGGTCGTCCGGCACTCCGGCCTCCGCCTCAGTTCAGCATCGCCCGCGCCGCGCGCGCCTGCTGCCGTACCCGGCCCGCGGCGGGGGCGTCGACCGCCTCCACCACCTCCGCGTACGCCTCCAGCTCCGCCGCGCCTGCCACGAAGTCGCCGCGCTGCACCAGCAGCTGCGCCCGCTCGTACCGCAGCCTGGCCGGATGCGCGGGCAGCAGCAGCGCCAGCTCGACCGCCCACAGCGCCACGTCCGAGCGCTCCGGCCGGGCCGCGGCCCAGGCCCGGATGTTGTTGAGGATCCGCGAGACGACCTCCAGCGGCGTCGCGGGCACCAGCATCGAGGGATCCAGCGCCGCCCCCGTGGCCCCCGCCACCAGCAGCTCGGCGTCGGCCCCCGTGAGCGCCCGGCCGCCGTTGAACGGATCGGCGAGCACCTGCTCGCCCGGCTCCCCGAACCCCACCACGAAGTGCCCCGGCAGAGCCACGCCGTACACCGGCGCCCCCGCCCTGCGGGCCACCTCCATCCACACCACCGACAGCAGGATCGGCAGCCCGCGCCCCCGCCGCAGCACCTCGTGCAGCAGCGAGGACTCCAGCCGCTGATAGTCACCCGGGGCGCCCCGGAAACCGAGCCGGTCGCCGAGGAGTTCGCGCAGGGCCACGGCCCAGGCGCGCGGACCGCCGGGCCGGAACGGCAGCAGCCCCGCCAGCCGGTCCAGCTCCATCTGGGCCGCGTCCATGCCCGCCTCGTCCAGCGTGCCGTCCGCCTCGGCGCCCAGCAGCAGACAGAGCGTCGACAGATCGGGCCGCTCGCAGCGGGCCTCCTCGGCGAACCGGCGGCGCAGTTCGAGCGAACGTTCGGGCGGCGGTGGGTAGGGGGGACGCATAGCAGGCTCGTGCCCTCTCACGGCGATCGGTTACCGGCCCGAGCCGGAGTTCCCCGGCTCGCTGTCGGGCTGGCGGTAGTGGTGGTACGCGTGATGCGCGGAGAAACCGTTCCCCGCGTACAGGGCCTGCGCCGCCGTGTTGTCCGTCTCGACCTGGAGCCAGGCCGCCGACGCCCCCTCGTCCAGGGCGCGTGCGGCCAGCGCGGCCATGACGGCGGAGGCCAGCCCCCGGCGCCGTAGCGCCGGATCGACCTCGACGGCGGCGAAGCCGGCCCAGCGGCCGTCGACCACGCACCGTCCGATCGCCGCGGGCACTTCGCCGTCGCCCGGAACCGTCGCGAACCACACCGAGGGGCCGCTGCCCAGCACCTTCAGGGCCACCTCGCCGAGCCCCTTGCGCTGGTAGCGGGCCAGCCAGGCATCGTCCGCCGTCCGGGACAGCACGACCCCGGCGGGCTCCTCGCGGTCGGCGAGCGGGGCCAGCGCCCCGATCCACAGCTCGGCGGAGACCTCACGGGTCCAGCCCCGTCGCTCCAGCTCCGCGCAGAGCAGCTCCTGCGTGCCCTCCGCGCCGGTCGCGGTCTGGACGTAGGCAGGCAGCCCACGCTCGCCGTACCAGCGCCGTACGGCCGCCAGGGCGTCGTCGAGCGGCATCCCCGGGTCGCCCAGCGGGAGCACGGAGTTGGCGCGGCGGGTGAAGCCGGAGGCGGCGCGCAGCTCCCACTCGCCGAGCCGTTCGCTCTCCACCGGCCGCCACGCGCGCGTGGCGATGTGCGCCAGTTCCGTGTACGAGGCGGCGGGTCCCCTGCGGCGGGCCGGGGCGCTCGGCACGACCTTGCCCGCGACCAGCGACGATTCCGCGATACGGACGGTTTCGCCGGTCTTCCGTGTGATCAGCAGCACACCGTTGTCCCATGATGCGAGAACACCCACCGTGTCGGTGAACTTCTCACCCTCACGCGGGAGATCGTTCAGGCGTCGTACGGAGACCCGTTTACCCACGTCAGCAGCGGTGATACGGACCTCAAGGCGCCCCGTCGCAGAGATTTCCACAGGTCAGTTCACCCCTCCTGTTCGGATCATGCCCAAGAACGGAGATACTAGGGGCGGGCATCGACGACGCCGCGCTCCCGCGCGCCAGGCGGCGGAGCCTGTGGAGGCCCGCCAGCGCCCAATCGAGGAGGAACGACAGCGTGACCTACGTCATCGCGCAGCCTTGTGTCGACGTGAAGGACAAGGCGTGCATCGAGGAGTGCCCGGTCGACTGCATCTACGAGGGCTCCCGGTCCTTGTACATCCACCCGGACGAATGCGTCGACTGTGGTGCCTGCGAGCCGGTCTGCCCGGTCGAGGCGATCTTCTACGAGGACGACACTCCGGAGGAGTGGAAGGACTACTACAAGGCGAACGTCGAGTTCTTCGATGAGCTCGGCTCCCCCGGCGGCGCCAGCAAGCTCGGTCTGATCGAGCGGGACCACCCCTTCATCGCCGCGCTGCCGCCGCAGAACGGCTGAGAGCGGCCCGCATCACCGCGCCGCCTCGGTCCCGCACGGCCTGATCGCCCTCGATCGCCTGCGGGGCCGAGGCGTTTGCCGTACGGACGAGAAAGTGAGCCAGATCCCGTGTCCGCAGTCTCCGACCGTCTCCCCACCTTCCCCTGGGACAAGCTGGCGCCGTACAAAGCGACGGCGGCCGCGCATCCCGGCGGCATCGTCGACCTCTCCGTCGGCACCCCGGTCGACCCGGTCCCCGAGCTGATCCAGAAAGCACTGATCGCGGCGGCCGACTCGCCGGGCTATCCGACGGTCTGGGGCACGCCGGAGCTGCGCGACGCGATCACGGGCTGGGTGGAGCGCCGCCTGGGCGCCCGCGAGATCACCCACCGGCACGTCCTGCCGATCGTCGGCTCCAAGGAACTCGTCGCCTGGCTCCCCACCCAGCTGGGCCTCGGCCCCGGCGACCGCGTCGCGTACCCGCGCCTGGCCTACCCGACCTACGAGGTCGGCGCCCGCCTGGCCCGCGCCGATTACGAGGTCTACGACGACCCGACGACGCTGGACCCCGAGGGCCTGAAGCTTCTCTGGCTCAACTCCCCGTCGAACCCCACGGGCAGGGTGCTGTCCAAGGAGGAGCTGACGAGGATCGTCGCCTGGGCCCGTGAGCACGGCGTCCTGCTCTTCTCGGACGAGTGCTACCTGGAGCTGGGCTGGGACGCCGACCCGGTCTCGGTGCTGCACCCGGACGTCAACGGCGGTTCACACGAGGGGATCGTGGCCGTCCACTCCCTCTCCAAGCGCTCCAACCTCGCGGGCTATCGCGCGGCCTTCCTCGCGGGCGACCCGGAGGTCCTCGCCCCGCTCCTGGAGATCCGCAAGCACGGCGGCATGATGACCTCGGCGCCGACCCAGGCGGCGGCGATCGCGGCCCTCGGCGACGACGAGCACGTCCGCATCCAGCGCGAGCGCTACGCGGCCCGGCGCGACGCCCTGCGCACCGCCCTGGTCGGCCACGGCTTCCGCATCGAGCACAGCGAGGCCAGCCTCTACCTGTGGGCCACCCGGTCCGAGTCCTGCTGGGACACCGTGGCCCACCTGGCCGAGCTGGGCATCCTGGTGGCGCCGGGCGACTTCTACGGCGAGGCGGGCGAGCGGTACGTGCGGGTGGCGTTCACGGCGACGGACGAGCGCGTGGCGGAAGCGGTGCGGCGGCTTTCCTGATGCCTGAGAAACGGCGATGGGGCCCGGGGAGAACCCCGGGCCCCATCGCCGTTCGGCGGTCAGGCGATCAGCCGCCGAGCGGCAGGTTCCCGACCGGCAGGGAGTCCGCCGCGGGCAGCCCGCCCTTGGTCAGGGAGTCCGTCGGCAGACCGCCCTTGGTCGCGGTGGACGTGGTGTCGCCCAGGATGTCCCCGGCCGAACCGGCGGCGTCACCCGCGGTCTTCTGCGCGGCGGGCGCGGCCTTCTTGACCGCCTTGCCGCTGGTCTTGCCCGCGGCCGGCACCGACTTCTTGACCGCCTTGCTGCCGGTTTCGCCCGCGAGCCCGGTGACGTTCTGCGCCGCACCGTCGACCGTGTTGCCGACGCTCGCCCCGTCCAGGGCGGTGAGACCGCCGAGGTTCGGGGTGGCGGGCAGTTCCGGGGCCGCGCTGGCGGAGCCGGCCGCACCGACCCCGGCGGCCGCTCCCGCAGCGACGAGCAGCGCGGCACGGGCGATCCGGCGGGTCAGGGGGAGGGTCATGATGCTCCTTCGACGGGGGTGTGTGGTGTGAGCGGTGAACTGTCCGACCGGACTTGATCTCCGGCCTCGGACGCAGTGACTACCGCTCGAAGTCCGCGAAGGTTGCGGCGGGATAACGTAAAGAGTTGGTAATGCGTCGCATTATCTGCTGTGGATAAAAACGGGCAAAGAATCCGAGAACGGAAAGCCTGCCGAATCCTTACAGCCCTTTGTTCCCAAGGGTTCCGGGGGACCGGAGATCGCCCGCGCCGAAAACCCGGGGCATCGTGAACCCCCGTCTTCGGCGGTAACTCGTGCGAATGACTCGCCGCACTAGTGCGCGGTCACGATACGGACGGAACCGGTGTCCTTCTCCGCACCGGCGGCGCCGGTCCCGGTCGGGCGCCACTGGCTGTCCGTGTTCCCGGCCGTCCACTCCCGGCCCGCGTACGACACTCGCTCCAGGCGCAGGGCGGAGGCGTTGGCCACGGCCCAGTGTGCGAGCTGCCAGCCGCGCCGCGGCTCCTCGGCCACGGGCAGGGTGAGCGTCCGCCCGTCGCTGCCGGCGCTGGCGGAGGCCGAGGCCTTGTCGCCGACCACCGCACCGGCGGGCTCCAGGACGTCCCGTCCGAAGTCCCGCGCGAGCGCGGTGCGCACCGGGTCGGTCCCCGTGACCGGGGTGGTGCCAGGACGCCCCTCGCAGGTCAGGGTGGCCGCGGAACGGCCGGTCAGGGCGGCGGCGAGCAGCGCGGCGTCCGGCTCGTGCTTGGCGTACGCGTCCGGGTAGCCGCTGCGCTGCACACGCTGTGCGGCGACCGTGAGCGGCAGCTTCGTGTAGTCCTCCACCTTGACCAGGTGGTCGTAGAAGATCCCCGCCGCGTAGGTCGGGTCCATGATCTCCTTCTCGGTGCCCCAGCCCTGCGAGGGCCGCTGCTGGAAGAGGCCCAGCGAGTCCCGGTCGCCGTGCTCGATGTTGCGCAGCGCGGACTCCTGGATCGCGGTCGCCAGGGCTATGGTCACGGCCCGTTCGGGCAGGTCCCGCCCGGTGCCTACGGCGGCGATCGTGGCCGCGTTCACGGCCTGCTCCGGCGAGAACTCGTAGGTCGCGGAGTCGTCGTCGCCCGAGACGACCTTGCAGCCGGGCGCCCCCGCGCCCCCGGTGACGTACTGCACCACGAGATAGCCCGCCACGGCGAGCAGGACCACGAAGGCCGCCCCGAAACGGAAGAGGCGGCCACGACGTCTGGGAGTGGGGGACGGCTCTGGCACGCGTACAAGGTACTGGAGAGTAGGGCGGCCATCGAGATCGGTGCGAAAACTGATCCGACGACCGGGACGCTAGGGTCGGAGCCATGCCCGACACCCCGCTTGACCTCACGCTGGACGCCGCGCTCCTGACCGCCCGGCTCGTCGACTTCCCCTCCGAGAGCGGCGCCGAGAAGCCCCTCGCGGACGCCATCGAGACCGCCTTGCGGGCGCTGCCGCACCTCACCGTCGACCGGTACGGCAACAACGTCGTGGCGCGTACGAACCTCGGCCGCGCCGAGCGCGTGATCCTCGCCGGCCACATCGACACGGTCCCCATTGCGGAGAACGTCCCCTCCCGGCTGGACGACGACGGCATCCTGTGGGGCTGCGGCACCTGCGACATGAAGTCCGGCGTCGCGGTCCAACTGCGCATCGCCGCGACCGTCCCCGCCCCCAACCGCGACCTGACCTTCGTCTTCTACGACAACGAAGAGGTCGCCGCACACCTCAACGGTCTGCGTCATGTGGCCGAGGCACACCCCGAGTGGCTGGCCGGGGACTTCGCGGTGCTGCTGGAGCCCTCCGACGGGCAGGTCGAGGGCGGTTGCCAGGGCACCCTGCGGGTCCTGTTGAAGACCAAGGGCGAGCGGGCGCACTCGGCGCGCGGCTGGATGGGCTCCAACGCGATCCACGCGGCCGCCCCGATCCTGGCCCGCCTCGCCTCGTACGAGCCCCGCCGGCCGGTGATCGACGGCCTGGAGTACCGGGAGGGCCTGAACGCGGTGGGCATCTCCGGCGGCGTGGCAGGCAACGTCATCCCGGACGAGTGCGTGGTGACGGTCAACTTCCGCTACGCCCCCGACCGTACGGAGGAGGAGGCGCTGGCCCACGTCCACGAGGTGTTCGCGGACTGCGGGATCGAGGAGTTCGTGGTCGACGACCACAGCCCCGGGGCGCTGCCCGGCCTCTCCCACCCGGCGGCCGCGGCCTTCATCGAGGCGGTGGGCGGGACCCCGATGCCGAAGTACGGCTGGACGGACGTGTCCCGCTTCTCCGCCCTCGGCGTCCCCGCGGTCAACTACGGCCCCGGCAACCCGCACTTGGCGCACAAGCGGGACGAGCGGGTGGAGACGGCGAAGATCCTGGCGGGGGAGGAACGCCTGAGGGCGTGGCTGACGGCGTAGCACGACTCTCCGCGGTGGGGGACACCGGACATACCGATGTCCCCCCTCCGTAACCCGCGTAGATCTACGCTGAGGTGGAACGAACGCAAGACGGAGGGAGCGCACATGGCTACCGGGAACCCCGCGGGCAAGAAGCAGCCGCCGGAGGAGCAGCGCCTGGGACCGGTCCTCCGACGGCGAGGTCAGGTCACGGCGAGTACGACCGACCAGCGGCTGCTGGACGCGGGTGGCCCATCGGACTGGGTCCACACCGACCCCTGGCGGGTCCTGCGCATCCAGTCGGAGTTCATCGAGGGCTTCGGCACGCTGGCCGAACTCCCGCCCGCGATCAGCGTGTTCGGCTCCGCGCGGACGCCGGTGGATTCACCGGAGTACGACGCGGGAGTGCGGCTGGGCCGAGGGCTGGTGGAGGCGGGCTTCGCAGTGATCACGGGTGGTGGCCCGGGCGCCATGGAGGCAGCCAACAAGGGTGCGTGCGAGGCGAAGGGAACATCGGTCGGCCTCGGCATCGAGCTCCCCTTCGAGCAGGGGCTGAACCCCTACGTCGACATCGGCCTGAACTTCCGTTACTTCTTCGTCCGCAAGATGATGTTCGTCAAGTACGCGCAGGGTTTCGTGGTCCTCCCAGGCGGCCTCGGCACCCTCGACGAACTCTTCGAGGCCCTGACCCTGGTCCAGACCCAGAAGGTGACCCGCTTCCCCATCGTCCTCTTCGGCACGGAGTACTGGGGCGGCCTGGTCGACTGGCTCCGCAAGACAGTGATCGCCCAGGGCAAGGCGTCGGAGAAGGACCTGCTCCTGTTCCATGTCACGGACGAGGTGGAGGAAGCGGTGGCCTTGGTCTCCAAGGAGGCAGGCCGCTGACCCCCGCTCCTCAAGCGCCGGACGGGCTGTTTCAGCCCGTCCGGCGCTTGAGGACGAGGAGGGTCCTTACGCCAGGCCCCGGCGGGCGACTGCCGGAGGGCGGTGGCCTGCGATCGAGGCCACCATGTCGACGACCTGACGGGTTTCGGCGACCTCATGCACTCGGTACACCTGCGCCCCGAGCCACGCCGACACCGCCGTCGTCGCCAGCGTTCCGATCACCCGTTCCTTCACCGGGCGGTCCAGCGTCTCGCCCACGAAGTCCTTGTTGGACAGCGACACCAGCACCGGCCACCCCGTCGCGACCATCTCCGACAGCCGCCGCGTCGCCTCCAGGCTGTGCCGCGTGTTCTTGCCGAAGTCATGACCGGGATCGATCATCACCGACTCCCGAGGCACCCCGAGCGCGACGGCCCGCTCCGCCAGACCCACCGTCACCCGCAGAATGTCCGCCATCACGTCGTCGTACGACACCCGATGCGGCCGCGTACGAGGCTCCGCGCCCCCCGCGTGCGTACACACCAGCCCCACCCGATACCGAGCCGCCACCTCGGCGAGACGAGGATCCACCCCACCCCACGCATCGTTCAGCACATCCGCCCCGGCCTCGCAGACGGCCTCCCCGACCTCCGCCCGCCACGTGTCCACGGAGATCACGACATCCGGGAACCGCCGCCGCACCTCCGCCACGAACCCCACCGTCCGCCGCACTTCCTCCGCCGCGGACACCTCTTCCCCGGGCCCGGCCTTCACCCCACCGATGTCGATGATCGCCGCCCCCTCCGCCACGGCCTGCTCCACGCGCGCGAGGGCAGGCTCGTCCCGGAACGTCGCCCCTTGGTCGTAGAAGGAGTCCGGGGTCCGGTTCACGATCGCCATGATCACCGGCTCGTGCGGGTCGAATTCCCGTCTGCCCAGCCTGAGCATCCCCTGTGAACCTCTCCCGTACGTCCCGATCATCGGCCGCCTGCGACCCTAACTGTCACACTCGCATGGCACGATCGGACCCTGACACACTCGACCGCACACTGCACCGACCGTGGGGGCTTCAGCGATGGTTATGTTCTTGTTCCTGGTCGTCGCGCTCGCCGTCGTGGTCGCCGCGGTGACCCTCGCGGTGGTGGGCGGCGGCGAGGGCGGCGGCCCGCTGCCGGAGGCCGCCCCGGAGCGCCTCCAGGACCCGCTCCCGCTCGACCGCCCCGTGGGCCGAGTCGACGTCGAGAACCTGCGCTTCCCCCTCGCCGCCCGCGGTTACCGCATGTCCGACGTCGACGACGCCCTCAGCCGCCTCGGCGCCGAGCTCGCCGAGCGCGACTCCCGTATCGCCGACCTGGAGTCGGCCCTGGCCGGGGCCCGGTCCGGTGGGCACGTCTCCATGGAGAAGCCCGCCCAGGAGGACCAGTGACCGACGGCACGGCCCTGGCCGGCCCCGACGGCGCCCTGCGCTGCCCCTGGGCCCTGTCCACCCCGGACTACGTGACGTACCACGACGGGGAGTGGGGCCGCCCGGTCCACGGCGACGACGCCCTGTTCGAACGCCTCTCCCTGGAGGCCTTCCAGTCGGGCCTGTCCTGGATCACGATCCTGCGCCGCCGCCCCGGCTTCCGCACGGCCTTCGCCGAGTTCAAGATCGCGAAGGTGGCCGCCTTCACGGACGAGGACCGCGACCGCCTCCTGGCCGACGAGGGCATCATCCGCAACAGGGCAAAAATCGACGCCACCCTCGCCAACGCCCGGACCCTGACCGACTGGACCCCGGGCGACCTCGACGACCTCATCTGGTCCCACGCCCCGGAGCCGGGCCCGGCCCCAAAGACCATCGCAGACGTCCCAGCGGTGACTCCGGAGTCAACGGCCCTGTCCAAGGCCCTGAAGAAGCGAGGCTTGAAGTTCGTGGGCCCGACGACGGCATACGCCCTGATGCAGGCGTGCGGCCTGGTGAACGACCACTTGGAAACCTGCGCGGCGCGAATCCGACCTTAGGGGCGCGGGGCTGTATCGATTTGCGGCTCCGCCGCGTGGGCGCGACCAGCCACAACGCACCCGCACCCCGCGACGCCACCAAGCCCCTACCGCCCCAAATACTTCGGCTTCTCCTTGTTCACAAACGCCTGAACAGCGATCGTGTGATCCTCCGACGCCCCGGCCTTGGTCTGGAGCTCGTTCTCCTTCTCCAGCGCCTCGGCGAAGGAGTGGGAGGACCCGTACGCCAAAGACTCCTTGATCGCCGAATACGCCACCGTCGGCCCCTCGGCCAACGCCCGAGCCACCTTCTCCGCCTCCTCGCGGAGCGACGCCGCGGGCACCACCCGACTCGCGATCCCCAGCTCGTACGCCTCCTGAGCCTTGATGCTCCGAGGGAACAGCAGCAGGTCAGCAGCGCGCCCAGGCCCGACCACCCGAGGCAGCGTCCAGGAGATCCCCGAGTCCGCAGTCAGCGCGACACCGGCGAACGACGTATTGAAGGCAGCCGAGTCGGCAACGACTCGGTAGTCCGCGGCGAGGGCGAACCCGAACCCCGCCCCCGCGGCGACCCCGTTCACCCCGGCCACCACCGGCTTCGGCATCTCCGTCAGCGCCCGGGCGATCGGGTTGTAGTGCTCACGCACCGTGCTCATCACCTGTCCGGACCCCTCGGCCAGCAGCCCGATGTGCTCCTTGAGGTCCTGGCCCACGCAGAACGCCCGGTCCCCGGCGGCGGTCAGCAGCACGGCCCGCACCGAGGAGTCGGCGCCCGCCGCCGTCACGGCCTCCCGCAGCGCGACCTTCGTCTCGATGTTCAGCGCGTTCATCGCCTCGGGGCGGTTCAGCGTGATCGTCGCGAGTCCGTCGCTCACCTCGTAGAGCACGGTGTCGGCCATGGCGTATCCCCTCCGGTGTTCGCGGCTCATGTCTGGCTCGTCTCTGAGGACAGCATGGCGGAGATCGTCGGGAGCGTACGTGTGACCTGCGTCAAAGAAATCGCGCCGGTTTCCGTTCGGCGGACACGCGTGCGGCGGCGCAGTATCGCAGTCACATCGCCGAATTGAGTGGTTTTGCTCGGGCGCGTTGCCCAAGCGATGCCGACTGATGTTGGTCATCGGGTCCTGCGATGCGGGATAATGGCTTGGAAGCAATGTGTTCGATGCCGGTGTCGCGTGTCCTTCAAGGACCGCGCATGCCCTCAATGGGGCCGTCGGCTTTGACGATGAGCTGGTTTCAGGAAGGGGAACGAGCATGGCGGCCATGAAGCCGCGGACGGGCGATGGCCCGCTCGAGGTGACCAAGGAGGGGCGGGGCATCGTCATGCGCGTTCCGCTCGAAGGCGGCGGTCGGCTCGTCGTCGAGCTGACCCCTGACGAGGCCGACGCGCTCGGCGACGCCCTCAAGAAGGTCGTCGGCTGACGCGGAAGCGACCATATCCTTTCGGCTGCCCCGGCATCGTATGAGATGCCGGGGTCGCTGTTTTCCCGGCCTTGACCGCTACGCTCCGTGAGCCGAGCCGTCAGCGCTTGACCGCGCAGAGCAGTCCGTCGCCCACCGGCAGCAGTGACGGCACCAGGTCCTGGCTCTCGCGCACGGCGCGCAGCAGCTCCCGCAGCCGCAGCACCTCGGTCGGCTGGGGGCCCGAGTCGACCGTACGGCCGTTCGCGAAGACGCCCTCGAAGACCACCAGGCCACCCGGACGCAGCAGGCGCAACGATTCAGCGAGGTAGTCCAGGAACTCGAGCCGGTCGCCGTCGCAGAAGACCAGGTCGTAGCCCGCGTCCGCGAGCCGGGGCAGTACGTCCAGCGCGCGGCCGGGGATGAACCGTGCCCGGTTGCTGGCGAAGCCTGAGGCCCGGAAGGCCTGCCGGGCGAACTGCTGGTGCTCCGGCTCGGGGTCCACGGTGGTCAGCACGCCGTCCGGACGCATTCCGTGCAGCAGATGGATCCCGGAGACGCCGGTGCCGGTGCCGATCTCCGCGACCGCCTTCGCGTCCACGGTGGCGGCTAGCAACCGCAGTGCCGCGCCCGTGCCGGGCGACACCGAGCGCAGCCCTGCCTCGCGTGCCCGGTCACGGGCCCAGCGCAGTGCGTCGTCCTCGGCGACATAGGCGTCGGCGAACGCCCAGCTCGTCTGCCGGTTGGCGGTAATGACCCTCTCCTGTCCCCGTGGTTGCCTGGGCGTGACTGTATCCGTTGCGGCCGGGAACCCGCAGATGGGACCAGGCGTTTAGAGGGGTGGGAGACGTTAGGGGGGACACGGTTGGATCACGACACCGGGCCAGAGGTCCAGAACATGCTGACGCAGCCGCATGAGCCGTATCAGCCCAGATCAATGTCTCGTAAAACCGCTTATCCGGAGCTAACGGGCGAGGTGGCTATGGTAGGGGCTCCACTGGACACCACCAGAGCCGACAGGGGAGGTGCGGCTGCGCCTGTGGATCGGGGAGGAGTGCTACGGCGCTTTCTCGGATCGGCAGGGAAGCCGAAATCCGTGAACGACACCGCTGCTGACCACGCCGACGACTACGCCCAGACCGCGACCTTCTCCACCGACGCGGACGGGCAGGCGTGGACTCCGCCCACGTGGGAGGAGATCGTCAGCACGCACAGCGGCCGCGTCTACCGCCTCGCGTACCGGCTCACCGGCAACCAGCACGACGCCGAGGATCTCACCCAGGAGGTCTTCGTCCGCGTCTTCCGCTCGCTGTCCACCTACACCCCGGGGACCTTCGAGGGTTGGCTGCACCGCATCACCACCAACCTGTTCCTGGACATGGTCCGCCGCAAGCAGCGCATCCGCTTCGACGCTCTCGGCGAGGACGCGGCCGAGCGCCTGCCCAGCCGTGAGCCGTCCCCGCAGCAGGTCTTCAACGACGCGCACTTCGACGCCGACGTCCAGCAGGCCCTCGACACCCTCGCGCCCGAGTTCCGCGCCGCGGTCGTCCTGTGCGACATCGAGGGACTGTCGTACGAGGAGATCGCCGCCACCCTCGGCGTCAAGCTCGGCACCGTCCGGTCCCGGATCCACCGCGGTCGCTCGCAGCTGCGCAAGGCCCTCGCGCACCGTTCCCCGGAAGCCCGGGCCGAGCGCCGGTCCTTCGTGCCGCGTGTGGCCGCACTGGGGGGAGGGGGCGCGACCGCGTGAGTGCGACCCGACCCGAACCGGGCGAGCGCCGGCTCGCCGAACAGCACCTGGGAGACCGACTCTCCGCCCTGGTGGACGGAGAGCTCGGTCATGACTCGCGCGAGCGGGTCCTCGCGCACCTGGCCACCTGCGCCAAGTGCAAGGCGGAGGCCGACGCCCAGCGCCGGCTGAAGAACGTCTTCGCGGAGGCGGCCCCGCCGCCGCCCTCCGAGAGCTTCCTGGCCCGGCTCCAGGGCCTGCCGGGAGACGATCTCGGCGGTGGCTCGCCGCTGGGCGGGGGTCCCTTCGGCGGACTCGCCGAGCAGCACGCGCCCGGCGCCTTCGGCATGCGGCGGGGCGAGCGCTTCGAGTTCGGCTACGTCCCTGCCCGGCCGCACACCCCGGCGCTCACCGGCTCCCCGGCCGGCGGCTTCCGCGTGCACCCCGTCGGCCGCCCCGACGCCGACCGGTCCTCCTCGCGCGGGCTGCGGTTCGCCTTCGTCGCCGCCGGAGCGGTGTCCCTCGCGGCCATCGCGCTCGGCGGGGTCACCACCGGTGTCCCGACCGAGACGGACGCCCGCGGTTCCGGCTCCGGCAGCAATGTGACCCCGGCGCGCAGCCAGGGCACGGGAGCCTCGACGGCACCCGAGAACCAGCGCCGCCGTGGCGTCGGGCCGCTGCTCGTGCAGGGCCAGGGACAGCGTGCCCTCGGCGACACCCCGGCCGCCACGACCTCGGTGTCCGCGCCGCTGCTGCCCGGAGTGCCCGCCCCGGGCGCCGCCCAGGCCGAGGCATCGGCCACCCCGGCGGTCGCGGGCGCGGCCGCCTTGTCCCCGCTCATACGTCCGCTCAGCGCCACCCCGCCGCTCACCCTCACCACCTGGCACACCGACCCGGAGGTCACCACCCCGGGCCTGCTCGCCGCACCCGTCCCCGACGCGACCGCGTCCCCGTCCGCCTCCAACACCCCTTCCATCAGCAGCCGCTGACCCGGCCTCTGCGCGGCGGCCCACGAACCTGGTTGAATCCAGGGTGGGCCGCGTTCATGGCAGGCAGCCGGGCGCGGTGGCGGAGTTCGAGGAGCCGCGGCCATCGCCGACGGGCCGTGCCGCGGCCGGCTGTGGGGAGAGCATGAACGAGGGGAAGCCCACGAAGGCGAAATGGTGGAGCCGGCCTCGGCTCCAGGGGCCTTCGGGCCGGACGGACGAGACGGCCGAGCCGTCGCCGCCCGCACCGGCCCCGATACCGAACGCCGACGGTGACTTCGAGCTGAAGCGGCCCATCCCCGACGCCTCGGCCGAGGGCGACTACGAGCTGAGCAGGCCGGCCGGGGAGACGATCCCGGCGACCGGCAGCGAGCCGGTGACCCCGGCCGCCTCCACGGAAGCCGCGCAGCTCGGGGATGCCGTCCCGCCTGCGGAAGCCGCCCTGCCTGCGGAAGCGCCCCCGCTGGGGGATGCCGCCCCGCGTGGGGAAGCAGCCTTGTCCGCCGAACCCGCGCCCCCGCCCGCCGACGAGCGCCCCCGCCCCCTGCACGACCCCGACCCCTACAGCACCCCGCCCTACGGCGAGCCAGGCCCTTGGGCGCCCGCCCCGCCGGTGCAGCACCCGGCGACGACCCCGGCGCACGGCACGGCGGTACCGGCTCCGGCCACAGCCCACGGCGTGGCCGCACCGGCCCAGGCCCACGCCCCGGCCCCGCCGCACGCCACAGCCGTACCCGCCCCGGCGGCCACGGCCCCCGCTGCCGCGCAAGCCCTCACACCGAACCCCGCCCCAGGCCCCGCCCAAGGACACAGCACCACCCTCCCACCCCCGTCCCCCCTACAGAGCGCCGCCGCCCCCGTCCCCTGGCAGAACTACGACCCCTGGGCCTCGGGGCCTCTCACCGGGCCGCTTCAGCAGAACGGGGCCCCGGTGCGCAGCGAGGGGCAGAAGCGGAAGCGCGCCAAGCGGGTGCTGCTCATCGGTGTGCTGATGGTCGCGCTCGTCTCCGGGGGCGTCGGCGGGGCCGTAGGGGCGTATCTGGAGCGGAACGGTGGGGTGGGGAACGTAGAGCTGCCGCAGGTCGATGCGGAGCCCACCGGGCGGGCGCCGGACAGTGTCGCCGGGATCGCCGCGCGGGCGCTGCCGAGCGTGGTGACCCTGCATGTGTCCGGGGCCGAGGAAGCGGGCACCGGAACCGGGTTCGTGCTCGACGACCGGGGCCACATCCTCACCAACAACCACGTCGTGGAGCCCGCCGGTTCCGACGGCGAGATCACCGTGACGTTCCACAGCGGCGACACCGCCAAGGCCACCGTCGTCGGACGGGACAGCGGCTACGACCTCGCCGTGGTGAAGGTGACCGGCGTCAGCGGGCTGACCCCGCTGACCCTCGGCAACTCCGACAACGTCCAGGTCGGCGACCCCGTCGTCGCCATCGGCGCCCCCTTCGACCTGGCGGGCACCGTCACTTCCGGCATCATCAGCGCCAAGGAGCGCCCCATCACGGCCGGCGGCGAGAGCGGCGACGCCAGCGATGTCTCCTACGTCGACGCCCTCCAGACCGACGCCCCGATCAACCCCGGCAACTCCGGCGGGCCCCTGCTGGACGCCAAGGCCCGGGTCATCGGCATCAACTCCGCGATCCGCTCCGCCGACAGCGGCTCCGCCCCGGACGGCGGGCAGGCGGGTTCCATAGGACTCGGGTTCGCCATCCCGATCAACCAGGGCAAGCGGGTGGCCGAGGAGCTGATCAACACCGGCCGGGCCACCCACCCCGTCATCGGCGTCACCCTCGACATGGACTACTCGGGCGACGGCGCGCGGGTCGGCACCAAGGCGGGCGACGGCGGCCCGCCGGTCACCACGGGCGGTCCCGGCGACCGGGCCGGAATCGAACCCGGCGATGTGATCACCGAGGTCGACGGCCAGCGCGTGCACTCCGGCGAGGAACTGATCGTCAAGACCCGCTCCCACCGCCCCGGCGACCGGCTGGAGCTGACCCTGGAGCGGGACGGCAAGGAGATCACCCTCTCGCTGACGCTCGGCTCCTCGGACGGCGACTGACAGAAACCTCACAGGTGTGGGCGCGTACCGCCGTCCACAAGGCAAACAACCCGGAAAACCCTCGGTCCGGACGGACCCGGAGGCGCCGGGACAGTACCGGTCGTACAGGAACGGCAGGTACCGTGGACCCGGCCCGGATCGCAAGGAGCTTCAGGTGTTCAATGACATAGGACCGCTAGAGCTGGTGACGCTCATCGTCCTTGCCGTGCTCGTCTTCGGTCCGGACAAGCTCCCGAAGGTCATCCAGGACGTGATGCGGACGGTTCGTAAGGTCCGCGAGTTCTCGGAGAGCGCCAAGCAGGACATCCGGCAGGAACTCGGCCCGGAGTTCAAGGACTTCGAGTTCGAGGATCTCAACCCCAAGACGTTCATCCGCAAGCAGTTGGACAATGACGAGCTGGGGCTCAAGGAGATCCGCAACGGCTTCGACATGAAGAAGGAGATGGCCGAGGTCACCGACGCGGTGCACGGCCGCGACTCCGACTCGTCCGCCGGTTCCTCCTCGTCGTCGCCCTCGTCCTCCTCCGGCGACCGCGTCGACATGAAGAAGAAGCCCGACGAGCGCCCGCCCTACGACGCGGACGCCACCTGAGGCGTAAGCGCGGTGCACGACCTGCGCGAAGCTCGCACAGTACGCGCGCGTACGTGATGCGTTTCATATCTCCCCAAGGCGCCCGCACGGCCTGAACACGCCGTCCGGGCGCCTCGCGAGCCGGGCGGTTTCCCGGCTCCTCTCAGCGGTGTGGATATGCTGCCGAGTTGTTGTGCGGACCGTCGCCGACAAGCGAGGCCGCCCGAAGGGGGGCGGGCCGCCCGGTCCGCCGAGAGCGAGGAGGCGTCCGGGCACATGGAGACGACGAGTCAGGCAGTCGCGCAGGCGCCGGCCGCGGAGGGCGGACAACAGGTCCCCTCCGCCCGCCGCACGGTCGACGGCTACCTGCTGGCGCCCTTCCCGTGGTACGGCCTCGACGAGGCGTTCACGGGCCCGCGCTGGCTGATGCAGGTGGGTACGACGGCCGACGGGGCCGTCGAGCACGGTTCGATCGGCCACGGCGACGAGCCGTCGGTACGTCATGAGGCGACCGAGGACCGGGAGAAGTTCGCGGTCGTGGTGACCGTCGCGGCGAGCCCGTCCCGGCGGAGCGCCGACGGTACGGGGCTGCTGGAGGCGACGTCCGTCTCTTCGGCCGCTTGGCTGGCGGGGGTTGGCCTGCTGTCCTTCACCTGGCCCGGGCAGATGGACCACTCGCTGCGGGACGACTGGCTGGAGCAGCAGACCGAGACCGCCTGGGCACTCGCCGACGACCTGGCCGGGTCCGAGTGGTCGACCCTCTCCCTGCCGGTGGACGGCGTCCCCACGCCCTTCCACTACCGGGAGTCCGAGTTCGGCTGGGTGCTCGCCGGGACCACGCAGCAGGGCGTTCATGTGGGGGCGTACGGCCGGGGGATGAGCGCGTACGGGCTCGGCTTCGCCGAGATCAAGGACATCGGCGAGTACGCATGACAAAGGGGCGCCTTCGGATGAGGCGCCCCTTCGCGGTGAGTCAGGTCAGAACTTGTTCCTCGGGGTGATCCCCAAGGACAGTCCCGAAAGGCCCCGCTGCCGGCCCCCGAGCTTGCCCGCGATCGCGCGCAGCGCGCTGCCCGCCGGGCTGTCCGGGTCGGTCAGGACCACCGGCTTGCCCTCGTCGCCGCCCTCACGCAGGCGCACGTCGATCGGGATGGCGCCCAGCACCGGGACCGTCGCGCCGGTCGTACGGGTCAGGCCGTCCGCCACGGTCTGGCCGCCGCCGGTGCCGAAGACGTCGACCATCTCGCCGCAGTGCGGGCACGGCATGCCGGACATGTTCTCGACCACGCCGACGATCTTCTGGTGGGTCTGCACGGCGATGGAGCCGGCCCGCTCGGCCACCTCGGCGGCCGCCTGCTGCGGGGTCGTCACGACCAGGATCTCGGCGTTCGGGACCAGCTGGGCGACCGAGATCGCGATATCACCGGTGCCGGGCGGCAGGTCCAGGAGCAGGACGTCCAAGTCGCCCCAGTACACATCCGCCAGGAACTGCTGGAGCGCGCGGTGCAGCATCGGGCCGCGCCACACCACGGGCGCGTTGCCCGGCGTGAACATGCCGATGGAGATCACCTTCACGCCGTTCGCGGACGGCGGCATGATCATGTTCTCGACCTGGGTGGGACGGCCGTCGGCGCCCAGCATGCGGGGCACGGAGTGGCCGTAGATGTCGGCGTCGACGACACCGACCTTCAGACCGTCCGCCGCCATCGCGGCCGCCAGGTTCACCGTCACCGAGGACTTGCCGACGCCGCCCTTGCCGGAGGCGACCGCGTACACGCGCGTCAGGGAGCCCGGCTTGGCGAAGGGGACCTCGCGCTCGGTCTGGCCGCCCCGCAGCGCGGTCGCCAGCTCCTTGCGCTGCTCGTCGCTCATGACGTCGAGCGTCACGTCGACAGCGGTGACTCCCTCGACCCGGGAGACCGCCTCCGTGACGCGCTGCGTGATCGTGTCCCGCATCGGGCAGCCGGAAACCGTCAGGTACACGGTGACCGCGACCGCTCCGTCCGCACCGATCTCCACCGACTTGACCATCCCGAGTTCGGTGATGGGTCGGTTGATCTCGGGGTCGTTCACCGTCGACAGTGCTTCGCGCACCGCGTCTTCCGTAGCCATAAGGACGATGGTACGGCGATCCCGGGGGCCTTCGGGATGCCCCTCAGCGGTCGTCTGCGTCACGTCCGGCGGACCGTTCTGCCGGGAATACGACATGGCCGTCCCCGCGGTGCCCGTCCAGCTCCTTCAGCACGTCCTGGAGTTCGGAGCGGATCCAGTCCCGGGTGGCCACCTCGCCCAGGCCGATGCGCAGGGCGGCGATCTCCCGGGTCAGGTACTCGGTGTCCGCGATCGACCGCTCGTTCTGCTTGCGGTCCTGTTCCAGGTTGACCCGGTCCCGGTCGTCCTGCCGGTTCTGCGCGAGCAGGATCAGCGGGGCCGCGTAGGAGGCCTGGAGCGAGAGCATCAGGGTCAGGAAGATGAACGGGTACTCGTCGAACTTCAGGTCCTTGGGCGCGAAGACGTTCCACAGCACCCAGACGATCACGATGACCGTCATCCAGACGATGAACCGTCCGGTGCCGAGGAACCGCGCGATGCGCTCCGAGAGCCGTCCGAAGGCCTCCGGGTCCCACTCGGGCAGGATCCGGCGGCGCGGCGGCCGCGGCTGGTCCAGACGGGCCCGCGGCCGGGTGGCCGCGGTCGCCCCCGACACGGTCCGCTCCCGGCCGCCCTCGCGCTCAGCCATGCGTCCCCGCCCCCGTGTTCTCGTCGAGGTGGAACTCCGTCTCCCGCCAGTCCTCGGGCAGCATGTGATCCAGTACGTCGTCCACGGTGACCGCGCCCAGCAGCGACCCCGACTCGTCCACGACGGGCGCCGCGACCATGTCGTACGTGGCGAAGAACCCGGCGACGACCGGCAGCGCCGCGTCCGGGTCCAGCGCCTGGAGATCGTCGTCGAGGAGCGCGCTGACCAGGGTGTACGGCGGATCGCGCAGCAGCCGCTGGAAGTGCACCGTGCCGAGGTACTTGCCGGTCGGGGTCTCGTCGGGCGGGCGGCAGACGTAGACCTGGGCGGCGAGGGCGGGGGAGAGGTCGGGGTTGCGGACCCGGGCCAGCGCGTCGGCGACGGTGGCGTCGGGCCGCAGCACGATCGGCTCGGTCGTCATCAGACCGCCGGCCGTGTGCTCCTCGTACGCCATC
This sequence comes from Streptomyces davaonensis JCM 4913, assembly GCF_000349325.1. Classification (GTDB taxonomy): domain Bacteria; phylum Actinomycetota; class Actinomycetes; order Streptomycetales; family Streptomycetaceae; genus Streptomyces; species Streptomyces davaonensis. The sequence continues at coordinate 3,686,856 of NC_020504.1, read as the reverse complement.
AGCCGCCGCATGTCGGCCGCGTCGTCGGGCTGCATCAGGCTCAGCAGGCGCTCCTTGTCCGCCTCGGGCAGCTCGGAGAGCAGGTCGGCCGCGTCGTCCGGGTCCATGGCCTCCAGCACGTCCGCGGCCCGCTCCTCCTTCAGCTTGCCGAGGATCTCGATCTGGTCGTCCTCCGGCAGCTCTTCCAGTACGTCGGCCAGCCGGTCGTCGTCGAGGGCCGCGGCGACCTCGGCGCGCCGCTTGGGGGAGAGGTGGTGCAGCACATTGGCGAGGTCCGCCGGCCGCAGCTGCTCGAAGGTGGCGAGCAGGTTCTCCGCGCCCTGGCCCTTCTCCTCCAGCGAGAACCCGGTGACCGCGGACCACTCCACGGTCAGCGACTCGCCCTTGGCCCGCCTGAGCGGCCCGCTCTTGCCGCCCCGGCGCACGAAGACCCGGTCGACCTCCCAGTCCCGCCGGGCGGGCAGCTGCTGCACCGACAGATCGAGGACCGTGACCTCCTCGCCGGTCTCGACGAGCGTGACCCGGCGGTCCAGCAGCTCGCCGAAGACCAGCCGCTCGGTGGGCCGCTGCTCGAAGCGGCGGACGTTGAGCACTCCGGTGGTGATGACCTGTCCCGACTCGATGCTGGTCACCCGGGTCATGGGCAGGAAGATGCGGCGCCGGGTGGACAGTTCGACGACCAGTCCCAGCAGCCGTGGCGGCCGCCGTCCGACGCGCAGCATGACGACCAGATCGCGGACCCGCCCCACCTGGTCGCCGTTCGGGTCGAAGGCGGCGATGCCGGACAGATGGGAGACGAAGACGCGGGGTGTGCCCCCTGCCATGACCGCACCTCCTCGCACCGGGGTGTCCGTTATGTCCGCTCGGATGGGCTTCAGGCTAGCCCGTCCGGATCCGATACGCCCTGGTGAGCGGTCCGGACGGACTGGCTCCGTCGCGCGTTCCCGACCCCGGTACGCTGCCGTACGCCGACCAGGACCCCGTCAGAGAGGCAGCTCACCTGTGACTGCGATTCCCCAGGGCCGAACCCTCCGGGCCGCGCTGCTGAGCGCGCTGTGCGCCCTGGTCGTGACGGGTCTGACGGGGTGCAGCAGTGAGGACCCGGACGCGGGCACGAACGGGGTCGGCAAGCTGTCCGCCGAGCAGATCCAGCGCAAGACGCTCGCCGCCGCCGAGTCCGCCGACGCGGTACGCCTCTCCGGGAACGTGGTCACCAGCGGGCGGACCTACAAACTCGACATGAGCCTGAAGGCCGACGGCGGCATGGGCTCGGTCACCGCCGAGGGTGCGACCTTCCGGCTGCTGCGGGTCGACGAGCAGCTGTTCCTGATGGCGGACGCCGACTTCTGGAGCGGCGGGGACGCGGACGCCTCGGCGGCGGCCAAGCTGAACGGCAAGTACGTCAAGGTGCCGCAGAAGGACCCCTCGTACAAGAAGTTCATCGGCTTCACCGACATGGATGTGCTGCTGGACGGGCTGCTGACCCTGCACGGCGAGGTCGAGACCGACGGGCGCCACGAGCAGTCCGGCACCCGTACCGTCCGTATCACCGGCGACCAGGGCTCCGGCGGCACGCTGGACGTGTCCCTGGAGGGCACGCCGTACCCGCTGCGCCTGGTCCGTGGCGGCGGCGCGGGCACTCTGACCTTCTCCGCCTGGGGCAAGAAATTCACCCTGGAGGAGCCCAAGAAGGGCGAGACGGTCGACTACGGCAAGCAGTTGCCGACGTCGTAGGCCGCGCTACTTCCGCTTCCGGCCCTTCAGCAGCAGCTTCGGCAGCCCCGCGGGGATCGGGCGGCGGGTGGTGGCCGGGGTGGGCAGGGGCGCCGCGGACAGGTCGGCGTCCGGCAGCGGCGCGGTCGCCCCGGTCGGCTCCAGGCGCAGCACCCGGCACTCCCGGCCCCAGCGCTCCGGCATCGCCTCGCCGTCCGGCGCGTTCAGCCGCTTGCCCTTCAGCTCGGCGACCGTCGCCTCCCACTGCGAAGACCCCGACGTCAGCTCCACGACCTTCGCCGACCAGGAGACCAGTCGGCCCCCCTTGTCCTTGCTGCGGACCGTCACCTCGGCCTCGCCCCCGTCGGAAAGCCCCGACAGCGACTGCTCGCCGGGCCCGTCGCCGACGACACACGCCGCACCCTCGTGCCACGCATGCCACAGCGCCCGGGCCGGGACACCGGGTCCCTTGACCCAGATCAGCCCCGACTTCTTCGTGGCCTCCTCGATGAGGGCCTGCTCGAGCAGCTCACTTGTCATGAGCCCAGCCTAGCCAGCCCCACCGGACACTCCCTAGAGCCAGCCGTTGCGCTTGAGCGTGCGGTGGATGCCGAGGCAGATCATCACCGTGACGCCGAGGACCAGCGGGTAGCCGAACTTCCAGCGCAGCTCGGGCATGTAGTCGAAGTTCATGCCGTACACGCCACACACCATCGTCGGTACGGCGATGATGGCCGCCCATGAGGTGATCTTCCGCATGTCCTCGTTCTGGGCCACGGAGGCCTGGGCGAGGTTGGCCTGGAGGATGGAGTTGAGGAGCTCGTCGAAGCCGACGACCTGCTCCTGGACCCGGACGAGGTGGTCGGCGACATCGCGGAAGTACTTCTGGATGTCGGGGTCGATCAGCCGCATCGGCCGCTCGCTGAGCAGCTGCATCGGCCGCAGCAGCGGCGACACCGCGCGCTTGAACTCCAGGATCTCGCGCTTGAGTTGATAGATCCGCCCGGCGTCGGTGCCGCGCGGGGTGCCCTTGCGGCCCGGCGAGAAGACGTCCGTCTCCACGTCGTCGATGTCGTCCTGGAGCGCGTCGGCCACCGCGATGTAGCCGTCCACGACATGGTCGGCGATGGCGTGCAGCACCGCCGAGGGTCCCTTGGCGAGCAGCTCCGGGTCGTCCTGGAGCCGGTGCCTGAGCGCCCGCAGCGAGCCCTGACCGCCGTGCCGGACGGTGATGAAGAAGTCCCGCCCGGTGAAGCACATCACCTCGCCGGTCTCCACCACCTCACTGGTGGCGGTGAGTTCGTCGTGCTCGACGTAGTGGACCGTCTTGAACACGGTGAACAGCGAGTCGTCGTACCGCTCCAGCTTGGGCCGCTGGTGCGCCTGCACGGCGTCCTCCACGGCCAGCGGGTGCAGCCCGAACTCCGAGGCGATACCGGCGAATTCGGCCTCGGTGGGCTCATGCAGCCCGATCCACACGAACCCTCCGTCGCGCCGCACCTGACGCATCGCCTCGTGCGGGCTCAGCTGCCGTCCGCTCTCGACGCGCGCGCCGTCGCGGTAGACGGCGCAGTCGACGACGGCGGAGGGCGTCGCGGGGTCACGGGTGGTGTCGTACGCGCCGCCGTCGATACGCACGCTCTTGCGCGGCGAGGGACGGGACGGACGGACCGCGGCACGCAGGTCACGGATCATCGACATGGCAGGCTCCTTCGCGAGCAGGCAACGAGAGGCCGCTACGACGGGTGGAACTACCCGGAATGGGGACGTCCGGCTCTTGGATGTTTGGCACGTCCACAAAGCGGGGAGCACCGCACCGTCGCGGTGGCGAGCTTCGCTGCTGGTTCAGCTACTGCTGCTGACTGACAGATCAGGCAAAACGAAACGAAGGCTCTTCCGCGGTGAAAGGCAGACGAGAGGCGGCAGCCGGCTAGAAGCAGAGCAGCTACGTCAGTGGCGGGAAGAGCGGGTGCTACTGCACGGTCGACTTCGATCCATTGCAGCCCCACCTCCTCCGGCCGGTCCCTCGTAAGGGAGTGTCCTCGGCGTCGGGGCCTGACTGCGACGTGTCAACGTGCTGCCCCGAACCACCGCGCAAGAGTATCAGCCGACGGAAGTGTCAAGGCGCTGCTTTGCCCGGTACTGACGAGTTCTATGCTCGCCGCATGGCTGATGTTCTTCCTCTGGTCGAGGCTCGGTTGCGCTCCGCGCTGGGCGAACCGGACGCCCGCGCCGCGGTCACCTTCCTCGGCACGGACCGCGTCGAAGTACTCCGTTTCCACGAGGGCGACATCGTCCGCTACGCCACCCTCGGCATGTCCGCGCACCCCATGTCCGACCCCACCGCGATGCTCGCCGACCCGGTCAAGGGACCGCGCGCCGAACTGGTCCTCTCCGTCCGCGCGGGGCTCGCCGACACCGACAAGGCGCTCCGGGCGCTCGCCGTGCTCGCCGCGTCCCCGCAGGTCGAGGGTGTGATCGTGGCGCCCGGTGCCTCGCTCGACGTGGGTGAACCGCTGTGGCCCGGTGCCCCGTTCACCTCGGTGCTGGTCGCCGAGCCGGGCGGTCTGGTCGAGGATCTGGAGCTGGACGAGCCGATGGACCCCGTCCACTTCCTGCCACTGCTGCCGATGACCCCGAACGAGGCCGCCTGGAAGCGGGTGCACGGCGCCCAGGCCCTCCAGGAGCGCTGGCTGACGAACGGGACGGACCTCAGGGATCCGTCCCGCGCGTCGGTCTCACTGACGTGAGCAAGCTCACCAACCAGCGGTAGGTATGGGTCAGTTGGCAAAGACGGCGACCCCGTCCTCGCGCGCGTGCCGCTCGTATGTCAGCGCCTCGCGCCGTACGACGACCGCGACCGCGCCGAGTACGGCGCTGGAGCCGGGGTGCCACGAGCACCGAGAACACGGCGAGCAGCACACCCCAGGCGAAGAACACCGCGCCCGATTTGTACGGGGTCATGTTCAGCACGAACGGGGTGAAGGCCGGCACGGTGAAGAACGTGCAGTTGTAGAAGAACGACGAGACCGCGGCGGAGGCCAGACCACCGTGGCCGAGCACCTTGAGCGGGTCCAGCAGCGAGGTCTTCCGGGCGGGCTTCGGATGCTCCTTCAGGAACGCCGTGATGCACAGGAAGCCGACGGCCATCAGGAACGCCGTGCCGAAGAACGGGTAGCGCCAGCTCGCGTCGCCGAGCAGGGCGCCCGGCAGCGGGCCGCACGCCATGCCGAGGCCGAGCGCGGACTCGTACAGCAGGGAGACCTGACTGGCCGAGGCGTCCAGGCCCTGGGCGATCGACGGCAGGATCGGGTCGACTAGGCCGATGCCATGAAGGCGACGACGGATGCGCCGGCGGTTGCCCACACGGCCTTGGGCTGGCGTAGGAGGCCGCCAGCTCCCGCGTCGAAGGGGTCCATGGTGACTCCGATCCCGTTTCCAGTTGGTTGGCGTTTACATGTGATGAGTTAGCTCGACTAATTAATGCAAGGTGCATCCAAATTGGCCAGTCAATCGGTTCCGCCCGGACGGGTGATCGTCCTTGACGTGACGGAAAAGGGGTAGGACCGTGGGGCCCTATGAGGGGCGAACCCAGTTGCCCGAAGTGTGGTGGCCGGGTCAGGGCTCCCGGACTCTTCGCCGATTCCTGGCAGTGCGATGTGCACGGGACCGTGCATCCACTCCAGCCCGTGATCCCGCCCAGCGTCGAGGCCCTCAGTGTCGTCGTGCATCGCACGCAGGTACCGGTGTGGATGCCGTGGCCGCTGCCGGTCGGCTGGCTGTTCACGGGTGTGGCGTGCGCGGGGGACGACCGCAGCGGTGGCCGTGCGACGGCGGTGGCCTGTACCGGTCCCGGGCCGCTCGGCGGCATGGGCGAGCTGATCCTGGTGGCCGAGGAGCTGGGGGTCGGACTCGGCGCGCGGTACGCGGGGATCGACGGGCCGGATCCGGGGCCGTACATGAACGTGGAGAAACCGGCGCAGGCGAAGGTGTTGGCGGCGGGGCGGCCGACGCCGCTGTGGCATGTCACGGGGGCGCCGGACGATCGGGCGGTCTTTGCGGGGGAGGCGCTGGGGCTGTGGTTGTGGGCCGTGGTGTGGCCCGAGCAGTCCGGGCTGCTGATGTACGACGAGCTGGTGCTGACGGATCTGCGGGATGCGGGGGCGGAGGTCGACTTGGTGCCTTGCGGGGCGCTGTCGCCGCGCTTGCTTGAGCCGTAGGGCGCCTGAGGGGGCGGGGGGCCTGGTGGTGGTGCGTCTGCGGGTTCGTTGTGGCTGGTCGCGCCCACGCGGCGGAGCCGCATATTGATACAGCTCCGCCCCCCTTGGGGGAGTCGCTCAGCCGCTCGTAAGTAGTGAACCTTGGTTTTGGGTGTGACGGGGCTGCGTTCCTCAGCCGCTATCCTTGACGTGTCCGCTTTCCGTCTGACCCCGTTGGAGCTCGCGCGTGCGTATTGACCTGCACACCCACTCCACCGCGTCCGACGGTACGGACACTCCCGCTGAGCTGGTGCGCAATGCCGCCGGCGCGGGTCTTGATGTCGTCGCGCTCACCGATCACGACACCACCCGTGGGTACGCCGAGGCCATTGCCGCGCTGCCCGAGGGGCTGACGCTCGTGACCGGGGCCGAGCTGTCCTGTCGGATCGACGGGGTCAGCATGCACATGTTGGCCTACCTCTTCGATCCCGAGGAGCCGGCGCTGCTCGCCGAGCGGGAGCTGGTGCGGGACGACCGGGTGCCGCGGGCCAAGGGCATGATCGCCAAGCTGAACGAGCTGGGCGTGCCGGTGACCTGGGAGCAGGTCTCGCGGATCGCCGGCGACGGATCGGTCGGACGGCCGCATGTCGCCTCCGCGCTGGTCGAGCTGGGGGTCGTGCCGACCGTGGGCGACGCCTTCACGCAGGACTGGCTTGCCGACGGCGGGCGGGCTTTCGTGGAGAAGCACGAGACGGATCCCTTCGAGGCGATCCGGCTGGTGAAGGGCGCGGGCGGAGTCGCCGTCTTCGCTCATCCCGCGGCCGCCAAGCGGGGCCGTACCGTGCCCGAGTCGGCCATCGCGGAGCTGGCCGCGGCCGGACTCGACGGCATCGAGGTCGACCACATGGACCACGACCCGGACACCCGGGCGCGGCTGCGCGGCCTCGGCAAGGACCTGGGCCTGCTGATGACCGGCTCCAGCGACTACCACGGCAGCCGCAAGACCTGCGTGCTCGGCGAGTACACGACCGACCCCGAGGTCTACGGCGAGATCACCCGGCGCGCGACCGGGGCGTTCCCGGTGCCCGGGACCGGCGGAGCCTGAGGCACGTCCCTCACGCTCACCCACTTTCACTTCTTCGCAAGGCCTCTTCACTGATGTTCGACGTTGCCGTCTTCGGCTCTCTCTTTTTGACCCTTTTTGTCATCATGGATCCCCCGGGGATCACCCCGATCTTCCTGGCGCTGACCTCGGGACGCCCGGCGAAGGTGCAGAAGCGGATGGCCTTCCAGGCCGTCTGTGTGGCGGGCGGCGTGATCGCCGTCTTCGGGCTCCTCGGCCATCAGATCCTGAACTATCTGCATGTCTCGGTGCCCGCGCTGATGATCGCGGGCGGTCTGCTGCTTCTGCTCATCGCGCTCGATCTGCTCACCGGCAAGACGGACGAGCCCAAGCAGACCAAGGACGTCAATGTGGCGCTCGTACCGCTGGGCATGCCGCTGCTTGCCGGGCCCGGCGCGATCGTCTCCGTCATCCTGGCTGTGCAGAAGGCCGACAGCGTGGCCACGCAGGTCTCGGTGTGGACGGCGATCCTCGCCATCCATGTCGTGCTGTGGCTGGTGATGCGGTACTCGCTGCTGATCATCCGAGTCATCAAGGACGGCGGTGTGGTGCTGGTGACCCGGCTCGCCGGGATGATGCTCTCCGCGATCGCCGTGCAGCAGATCATCAACGGCGTCACCCAGGTCATCCAGTCGAGCTGACCCGCCGGCCGTGGTCTGCTGACCACCGATACGCGCAGGGCCCCGTACGGCGTTTCCGTACGGGGCCCTGAAGCTTTTTTGAGTGGATCCGGGTTACGAGGCGGAAACCTCGGCCGGGCGGATCCACAGCCGCTGTCCGATCGCCGCGGCCTGCTGAACGATCCGGTTGACGGAGGCGGCGTCCACGACGGTGCTGTCCACGGTCGTGCCGTTGACCTCATCGAGTCGCATGATCTCGAAGCGCATCGCTTCTCCCTTCGTCTGGTTCCTTGGTACGCACTAGTCAACGGCTTGCGTGTTACAAACATTCCCTACGCTAAGGAAATTTTTCGAACGGCTAATTACTGACCGGTAAGCGGCGTCAGGAAGACCGAGCGGGACCGGTTGTGTTCGCAGCGTGACCGCCGGGACAATGGAAGCGATGAACGACGACCTCGCGGCGCTCGGCGCCCGTATCGACCGCACCAACGAGTTGCTCCAGCGCATGCTCGCCGAGGTGGCGAAGACACCCTCGACCCATGCGATCTTCGTCGACGCGGGGTATCTCTACGCGGCCGCCGGCCGGCTCGTCTCCGGGACCGAGGACCGGCGCGCCTTCGACCTGGACGCCGAGGGCCTGATCGAGGCGCTGATCGACCGCGCCCGGACGATCTTCGCGGACAGCAGACTGCTCCGCGTCTACTGGTACGACGGCGCCCGGCGCCGGATCCACACCGCCGAGCAGCAGTCGATCGCCGAGCTGCCGGATGTGAAGGTGCGGCTCGGCAACCTCAACGCCAACAACCAGCAGAAGGGCGTCGACTCGCTGATCCGCACCGACCTGGAGTCCCTCGCCCGGCACCGCGCCATCAGTGACGCGGCCCTGCTCGGCGGTGACGAGGACCTGGTCTCCGCGGTGGAGGCGGCGCAGGGGTACGGCGCCCGGGTCCATCTGTGGGGCATCGAGGCCCCGGAGGGCCGCAATCAGGCGGAACCCCTCTTGTGGGAGGTCGACAGCCAGCGCACCTTCGACCTCGAGTTCTTCAAGCCGTACGTCTCCCGGCGCACGGCCGCCGCCTACGAGGTGACGGCCACCCGGCCCACCCGCGAGGACGTCCGCTTCGTCGGCGCGCAGATCGCCGCGAAGTGGCTGGCGGCGCGGGGCCGGGAGTCGATGGTGGAGCTGCTCCCCGGGCATCCGTATCTGCCGGGCTCCGTGGACCAGGATCTGCTGGTCGAGGCGGAGGGGCTGCTTCAGTACTCCCTGCGCGGACAGGCGGACCTGCGGCGGGCGCTGCGGGACGGCTTCTGGGAGCACCTTCAGGCGCAGTACTAGCTGCTTTGAGGGGCGTCCCAGAAGGTGGCGAGGGCTTCGGCGGTGGCCAGGGGCTGCTCGATGTTGGGGGAGTGCTCGGCGCCGGGCACGATCGTGCGGCGGGCGTGCAGCCGTAGGGCCATTTCATCGAGGACGTGCACCGGCCAGGTGTTGTCCTTCTCGCCCGACAGGACGTGGAACGGCAGGGGTACGGCGGCCAGTTCGGTGACCCGGTCCGGCTCGGTGCACAACTGGCGTCCTGCTGTGATGAGTTGGGCGGGCTTGTTGCCGAGCCAGCGGCGCCGCAGCTGATCGAGGCCACCGAGGCCACGGGCCGGCCCGCCGACTTCCTCCGGCGGTCCCATGGCCAGGATCGCCTCCCACACCTCCGGCATCGTCATCACGGCGAGCGCGTCCCGGAGCAGCTCGACGCGTTGCTGCTGGGACAGGGAGATCCGGGCGGGCCCGGACGCGACGAGCGTGAGCGACCGGAACGGGGAGTGGTCCAACAGGGCGGCGGCGCGTGCGACCTGGCCGCCGAAGGAGTGCCCCACGAGGTGGACGGGGGCGCCAAGCGCTGCCGCCTGCGCCAGCACGTCCTGCGCCAACTCGCCCTGCGCGTAGGCCGACTCGTCGTCCACGGGCCCGTCCGACTCGTACTGCCCCCGCCCGTCCACGGCGACCGTGCGGTACCCGCGCGCCGTGAGCGGCTCGTGCAGCAGCGTGAAGTCCTCCTTGCTCCCGGTGAACCCGGGCAGCAGCACGACGACACCGCGCGCCTCCACCCCGTCCGGTACCGCACAGTCGACGACGGCGAAGTCACCGCGCACCGTGCGGAGGGGGTAGGCGCGGGCGCCGGGGGGTGGGGTGAGGGGGGCGGGGGTGGTCACGGGGCGAGGGTAGCGGGGGGTGGGGTGGGGCCGGGGTTGGGGGCGGGCTCATCGGCTCGGTTCGGGGCGGATCGGGCATGCGAACGGCCCGGCTCCACTCGGGGTGGGGCCGGGCCGTTCGGTTGGGAGATCAGCTCTCCGTGGGCTCTGCGGCGACCGCTGCCTTGCGGGTGCGGCGGGTCCGGGGCTTCGCCTCGGGTGCCTCCGCGGTGTCGGCCGCGGCTGCCGTCGCCTTCCGGGTCCGGCGGCGCGGGGCCGCCGGCTCCTCCGCGGCCTGCGCCGGGATCTCGGCGGCGACCGCGGTCTTGCGGGTGCGGCGCGTCGTCGGCTTGGCCTCGGTGGCCTCCGCGGTGTCGACGGCCGCTTCCGCAGCCTTGCGGGTGCGGCGCGGCTTGGTCTCCGTGGCCGTCTCCGGCTCGGGGGCGGCCTCGGCGACCTTGCGGGTGCGGCGCGTCTTCGGCTTCGCCTCCACGGCCTCCGCGGTGTCGACCGCTGCTTCCGCAGCCTTGCGGGTCCGGCGGCGCGGGGCGGCCGGCTCCTCCGCGGCCTGCGCCGGGATCTCGGCGGCGACCGCGGTCTTGCGGGTGCGGCGCGTCGTCGGCTTGGCCTCGGTGGCCTCGGCGGTGTCGACGGCCGCTTCCGCAGCCTTGCGGGTGCGGCGCGGCTTGGCCTCGGTGGCCGTCTCCGGCTCCGGGGCGGCCTCAGCCGTCTTGCGGGTGCGACGCGTCCTCGGCTTCGCCTCCACGGCCTCGGCGGTGTCCACCGCGGCCTCCGCAGCCTTGCGGGTGCGGCGGGGCTTGGTCTCCGTGGCCGTCTCCGGCTCGGGGGCGGCCTCGGCGACCTTGCGGGTGCGGCGCGTCTTCGGCTTCGCCTCCACGGCCTCCGCGGTGTCGACCGCCGCTTCCGCCGCCTTGCGGGTGCGTCGGGGCTTCGCTTCCGTCGCCTCCGCCGTGTCGAGCGCGGCCTCGGCGGTCGGCTCGGCCGCCTTGCGGGTGCGGCGGCGCGGCTTGGTGGCGGCGGGCTCGGACTCCGCGGTCGCGGACTCCGTCGGCTCCGCGATCGGCGCCGGTGCCGCTACGACGGTCTCCTCCGCCGAAGTCACCGTCGGCTCCGCGGACTTGCGGGTACGGCGGCGGCGCGGCTTGGCCGGAGCCTCGGTGCCCGCCTCGGCCGTAGCGGCCGTGACCTCGGTCGTGGCAGTCGTGCCCTCCGCCGTGTCGAGGGCGGCTTCCGCCGACTCCGTCGCGGTGGACGCGGTCCGGACCGACTCCGGTGCCGATCCGCCGCGGGTGCGGCGACGGCGGCGCGGGGTGCGGGTTCCTGCCTCCTCGGCCTCCGGGGTCGCCTCGGTGGCGTCCGTACCGACCGGAGCGGCGTTCGGGTCCAGCACGGCCCCGCCGCGCGTACGGCGACGGCGGCGCGGCGTACGTGCGGAGCGCTCGCGGTCGGCGGAACGGGACTCGTCCCGGCCCTCACCACGACCGCCGCGGCCACCACGGCCCCGCGCACCGCGACCACCGGTCTCGCCGAGGTCCTCCAGCTCCTCCGCGTCAAGACCGGCGCGGGTACGCTCCGAGCGCGGCAGGACACCCTTGGTGCCCGCGGGGATGTCGAGCTCCTCGAAGAGGTGCGGAGAGGTGGAGTACGTCTCCGGCGGGTCGTTGAAGCTCAGCTCCAGCGCCTTGTTGATCAGCTGCCAGCGCGGGATGTCGTCCCAGTCGACGAGCGTGATCGCCGTACCCGTGTTGCCCGCGCGGCCCGTACGGCCGATGCGGTGCAGGTACGTCTTCTCCTCTTCCGGAGACTGGTAGTTGATGACGTGCGTGACACCCTCGACGTCGATGCCGCGCGCGGCGACGTCGGTGCAGACGAGGACGTCCACCTTGCCGTTGCGGAAGGCGCGCAGCGCCTGCTCGCGGGCGCCCTGGCCCAGGTCGCCGTGGACCGCGCCGGAGGCGAAGCCACGCTGCTTGAGCTGGTCGGCGAGATCGGCCGCGGTGCGCTTGGTGCGGCAGAAGACCATGGCCAGTCCCCGGCCGTCGGCCTGAAGTATGCGCGCGACCATCTCGGGCTTGTCCATGTTGTGCGCGCGGTACACGTGCTGCGAGATGTTCGCGACCGTCACGCCCTCGTCGTCCGGCGCGGTGGCGCGGATGTGCGTGGGCTGGGACATGTAGCGGCGCGCGAGACCGATCACCGCGCCCGGCATGGTCGCCGAGAACAGCATGGTCTGGCGGCGGGCCGGCAGCATGTTGATGATCTTCTCGACGTCGGGCAGGAAGCCCAGGTCGAGCATCTCGTCGGCCTCGTCGAGGACGAGTGCCTTGATGTGCTTGAGGTTGAGCTTCTTCTGGCCCGCGAGGTCCAGCAGTCGGCCCGGGGTGCCGACGATGACGTCGACGCCCTTCTTCAGGGCCTCGACCTGCGGCTCGTAGGCGCGGCCGCCGTAGATCGCGAGAACGCGCACGTTCCGCACCTTGCCGGCGGTCAGCAGGTCGTTGGTGACCTGGGTGCACAGCTCGCGGGTGGGGACGACGACGAGCGCCTGCGGGGCGTCGGTCAGGTCCTCGGGCTTGGCGCGCCCGGCCTCGACGTCGGCGGGGACGGTGACGCGCTCCAGAAGCGGGAGGCCGAAGCCGAGCGTCTTGCCGGTGCCGGTCTTGGCCTGGCCGATGACGTCGGTGCCCGAGAGGGCGACGGGGAGCGTCATCTCCTGGATGGGGAAGGGGTTCACGATACCGACGGCCTCAAGGGCCTCGGCGGTCTCGGGAAGGATCCCGAGCTCTCGGAAAGTCGTAGTCAGGGTGCTGCCTCTTCTGTGTGCGCGGTGCGAGGCGAGCGCGGGGGTCTGTGACGGACCGTGCCGGGGGACGTCGGCTGCCATACGGTCGGGCCGTAAGGCACGGGACCACTGCCGACGCTCTAGCGCTCGTACCGCTGAGGGTGTCCCCCCGGGAATCCGTACGCACAGTGCCGTACGGACGAGGGGCTGTCGGGTCGGAGCCGATCGGGCCACCGACCGGGCATCCTCATACGTGCGGCCCGTCGAGACACCGTCGAATTACGTCGACGTACTCAGCAGGCGCATTACCACCATACCCCGGAATCGCGCACACGCGATGGCCGATTTGGTCACGTAGTCGTCGTCACACTGATTGACCAGGGACTTCCCCCGCGCGACGAGCGGGCTATTGTGCGCTTCATGACCACCTCTGACAAGCCTGACCCGGCCGCGGACAGCAAGGACGCGAAGGACGCGAAGGACGCCCCCGTCGAGCACACGGGCGTCGCCGCCCAGGACTGGGCGACCGCCTCCGCCGATCCGCAGTACCGCGCCGCGGTCGTCGACCTGCTGGGCGCGCTCGCGTACGGGGAGCTGGCCGCGTTCGAGCGGCTCGCGGAGGACGCCAAGCTGGCGCCGACGCTGGCGGACAAGGCGGAGCTGGCGAAGATGGCCTCGGCCGAGTTCCACCACTTCGAGCAGTTGCGTGACCGGCTGACGTCGATCGGTGAGGAGCCGACGCGGGCGATGGAGCCGTTCGTCGCCGCGCTGGACGGGTTCCACAAGCAGACGGCGCCGTCGGACTGGCTGGAGGGCCTCGTCAAGGCGTACGTCGGTGACTCGATCGCCAGTGACTTCTACCGGGAGGTCGCGGCGCGGCTCGACTCGGACTCGCGGGAGCTGGTCCTGGCCGTGCTCGACGACACGGGGCATGCCGGGTTCGCGGTGGAGAAGGTGCGCGCGGCGATCGACGCGGATCCGCGGGTGGGCGGGCGGCTCGCGCTGTGGGCGCGGCGGCTGATGGGGGAGGCGCTGTCGCAGTCCCAGCGGGTGGTTGCCGATCGGGACGCGCTGTCGACGATGCTGGTGGGTGGCGTGGCCGACGGGTTCGATCTGGCTGAGGTCGGGCGGATGTTCTCTCGGATCACCGAGGCGCACACGAAGCGGATGGCTGCGCTGGGCTTGGCGGCGTAGCGCCTCTTGTGGGGGGCGGTTCTGTTGTTGCGCGGCCGGCTGCCCGGTGGGGGCTTGTCGCGCAGTTCCCCGCGCCCCTTTAGGTGGGAGCAGGCGCCGTCTGTTTGTTTGCGCCCCTGGGAGTTCTACTTCACGCCGTTGCCCTGCGGCCCAGTCTTCCCCCCGACGGGCGGACCAGCAGGGAGAGGGATGCTGCCGAGACTGCTGCTGCGCCTGTGAGGATCAGGAACAGGTTGCCGAGGTCCAGTGCGGTGTGGGTGATGAAGGCGCCGAAGAGGGCTCCTGCGACTCCCGTCATGAAGACGAGGGAGCGGGCCGGTAGACGGTGCGGCAGACGGGCCGTCGCCGCCCATGCCAGAGCCAGGCCGAGGATCGCGGAGCTCAGCGCTTCCAAGAGCATGTTGGGGTCCCTCCCACATGGCCGGCCTGCTCGATACGGTCGTAGCCCGTCTTACCCCTGACCTGCGGAATGCAATCCTCCCCTGTGTTCGAACTGTGCTCCATCCGTGAAGGAGAGCGGGTGGGGCGGCGATGGAGGAACGGCGGAGGAAACGAAGGAGGGCCCGGCGGTTCGGAAACCGCCGGGCCCTCCTTGTGCAGCTGCTGCTTACAGCGCGCCGAAGCCCACCTTGCGCGGGGCCGGCTCGCCGAGCTCGACGTACGCGAGACGGTCGGCCGGGACGAGGACCTTGCGGCCGTGCTCGTCGACGAGGCTCAGCAGTGCCGACTTGCCGGACAGCGCCTCGGACACCGCCCGCTCGACCTCCTCGGCGCTCTGACCGCTCTCCAGAACGATCTCGCGGGGCGCGTGCTGCACGCCGATCTTGACCTCCACG